>DCFP01000088.1:0-612 GCA_002319925.1 Holophagaceae bacterium UBA1801
TGCTCTGCACCCTGGAACCGGAGAATTGACATGGCACGTCCCCAGCCCCGCATCTCCGACGCCCTGCAGCTTGCCCTCCACCGAACCCTGGCCCTGGTCAAAGGGTCCCACCACGAATACATCACCTTGGAACACCTGCTACTGGCGCTCCAGGAGGACCCGCTGGTCTCCGGCGCCGTGGCCGCCTGCGGAGGCAGCGCCACGGCCCTGAAGGTGGAGCTCGAGGCGTTTCTGAAGGAACGTCTCGAAGTCCTGCCGGAAGCCATCGCGCTGGATCCCGCGCCGACACTGGGTTTCAACCGGGTCATGGAGCGGGCGATCCTGCACGCCATTTCCTCGGAATCAGCCCAGGTGGATGGCGGGGCTGTCTTGGCTGCCCTGATCCAGGAAAAGGAGAGCCATGCCGCCTACTTCCTCCAGAAGCAAGGGGTGACGCGGCTGCCACTCCTGAAGTACCTCTCGCATGGCGCGGGCAACCCAGAAATTCCCAGCACAGCCACTCCCACAGAAGGGTCGCCTGGACGCGAGGACGAGGGTGAAGAGCCCTCCGCGCGCGATCCTCTCAAGGCCTATGCCGTGGATCTCATCCAGAAGGCCAAGGATGGCCGCATC
>DCFP01000088.1:863-2027 GCA_002319925.1 Holophagaceae bacterium UBA1801
GGCCAAGGATGGCCGCATCGACCCGTTGATCGGCCGCGAAGAGGAAGTCGAGCGGATGGTCCACGTGCTTTGCCGGCGGCGAAAGAACAACCCGCTGCTGGTTGGCGAGACCGGCGTCGGGAAGACGGCCATCGCCGAAGGCCTGGCCCTGCGCATCAAGGACGGGAAGGTGCCCGATGCCCTCAAGGGCGCGCCCTACTTCGCCCTGGATATGGGCTCCCTGCTGGCGGGGACGCGGTACCGCGGCGATTTCGAGCAGCGCGTCAAGGCCGTGATCGAAGCCCTTGCGAAGCAGCCCGGCTCACTGCTCTTCATCGACGAGATCCACACCCTGGTGGGCGCCGGCAGTGTCAGCGGCGGAACCATGGACGCCTCGAACCTCCTGAAGCCCGCGCTAGCCAGTGGCGAGTTGCGTTGCATCGGCGCCACCACGCACCAGGACGTGAAGGCCTCCTTCGACCGGGACCGCCCGCTGGCACGGCGTTTCCAGAAGATCGATGTGGGCGAGCCCTCGGAAGAGGACAGCATCGGGATCCTCAAAGGGCTCCGCGGCAACTACGAAACCCACCACGGCGTGAAGTTCTCCGACGAAGCCATCGAGGCTGCGGTGCGGCTCTCGGCAAGGCACTTGCGGGATTCGCAGCTCCCCGACAAGGCCATCGATGTGCTGGATGAAGCCGGTGCGGCCCAGAAGCTCCTGCCCGCGAAAAAGCGGAAGAAGACTATCAGCCTCGCCGAGATTGAGACCGTGATCGCGCGGATGGCGCGGGTTCCCATCCGTACGGTGAGTTCCGATGACCGGACCAAACTTGCGAATCTGGAAGGCGAATTGCAGGATGTGCTCTTCGGCCAGGATCCCGCCATCGATCAGGTCTGCACTTCCATCAAGCTCTCCCGTTCGGGCCTGCGCGGCTTCGAGCGGCCCGTGGGGAGCTTTCTGTTCGCGGGGCCCACGGGCGTGGGCAAGACCGAACTGGCCAAGCAGCTCGCCCGGATCATGGGCGTGCAGTTCCTGCGCTATGACATGTCCGAATACATGGAGAAACATGCGGTGAGCCGTCTCATCGGCTCGCCTCCGGGGTACGTGGGTTTCGAGGAAGGCGGTCTCCTGGTGGACGCCGTGCGAAAGAGCCCCCACGCGGTGCTGCTCCTCGACGAGATCGA
>DCFP01000088.1:2289-6556 GCA_002319925.1 Holophagaceae bacterium UBA1801
GACGAGATCGAGAAGGCCCACCCCGATCTCTTCGCCATCCTCCTGCAGGTCATGGATCACGCGACGCTCACGGACAACCACGGGCGCAAGGCTGACTTCCGGCACGTGGTGCTAATCATGACCACCAACGCGGGAGCGCGGGACGTGAGCGCCCGCAAGGTGGGCTTCGCGGAAGCGGGGCAGAGTTCCTCCGCCCGGGGTGCCATCGAGAAAGCCTTCTCGCCGGAGTTCCGCAACCGCCTGGACGCCATCATCCATTTCGCCTCCCTGGGCAGGCCGGAGATCCTGAAGGTGGTCGACAAGAACCTGAAGGAACTCCAGACCTTGCTCGACGAGAAGAACGTGACGATCGAAGTCGCTGCGGAAGCCCGCGAGTGGCTCGCGGAGAAGGGCTACGACCCTGCCTTCGGTGCCCGTCCCATGGCGCGCCTCATCGAGGACAAACTCAAGAAGCCCCTGGCGGACGCCATCCTCTTCGGCAAGCTGCAGAAGGGCGGCAAGGCTCGCGTGAAACGCGACAAGGAAGGCCTGGCTCTCGCCTTCGAAAGCTGAGCCGCTTTGCAGAAATGCTCTGAACGACCCGGAGTCGCGTGCGGCATAAGGATCTGTAACGGGCCAACCCGAAAAGCACGGGTTGTTCCGTAACAGCTCCTAAGCTATTTCTTCGGCTTCGTTGGCAGGTGATAGATCGGATACTTCGAACGCCGCCAGGCCCGGTAGCCGCCTTTCAGGACGTATAGCCAGCGGTGCCCCTGCCTTTCGAGCAGGGGTATCAGCTCGTGGGAGAACTTGTCCGTCTCGTCCACCAGAACGATGGGCCGCGGGTGGCTGGTGTCCAGTTCGTCGATGCGTTTCCTGAATTCGGTATAGGGAATGTTAAGGGCGCCGCGGATGTAGCCCTTCTTGCCTTCGAACTGCTCCCGCGGCCGCAGGTCCACAATCTGCGGGGGGGAATTCGTCATGAGGCCCTCCAGCTGCTCGGGATCCAACGTGCTCTTGCCCTTGGCGCGAAAGTGGGAGGGAATCTGCTGGATCTTCATGAAGAGGACGGCCAGGATGAGCAGCCCGCTCGCTCCGAGGATGTATTCCCAGGGCGTCAGGTGCTGGAAGAAGGCCAGTGCGCTGGGAGATGAATCCTGCGCCTGGACCGTGATCCTCGATAGGGAAAACGCGATCGTCAGCATGCCTCTGCCTCGTATTGGGTTGGCTGCATCTTACCAACTTCGATGGGGGCGATCACCGTCTATGCGTTTCTTTTCGGTGTGTTGACAACCTGTAGCCGGTTTTCCAGACTTGGATACCGGGTCCCACCCTTTCCCAGGGCCTGGATACAAGGGCAGGGAGCACTTCATGATCACAGCCATCCTTGGCTACGGCCGGTTCGGCCGGGCCCTTGGGGATCTCCTCATCCAGAACGGGCAGGCGTTCCGGGCCTACGACCCGAGCGCGGAGATTCCTGCCGAATATGCGGCGGCATCGCCCGAGGACGCCGTGAAGGGCGCCGACTGGGTGATCCTGGCCATGCCGGTGCCCCGCATGGAAGCGGCGCTCAAGGCCCTTCGTCCCCATCTGACGCCCGCTCAGACCGTGATGGACGTGGGCAGCGTAAAGGTGGGCCCCTGCACCCTGCTTGAAAACGTGCTAGGCAGCGATATCCCCCATGTTGGTTCCCATCCGCTCTTCGGTCCCCTGAGCCTGGCGCGCGCGGAGCGGCCCCTGCGCGTGGTGCTCTGCCCCAGTGCCCGGCATCCCAGCGCGGCAAGCCGGGCGAGAACATGGTTCGAATCTCTTGGCTGCGAGGTCCTGGAGCATGATCCCGAGACCCACGACCGCAACATGGCCCAGACCCACGTGCTCGCCTTCTTTGTGGCCAAGGGCCTCCTGGATGTGGGAGTCGGCGACAACATGCCCTTCGCGCCGCCCTCGTTCCAGGGCCTCAAGTACACCCTGGAAGCGGTGCGCGCCGACGCGGGCCATCTCTTCGCGGCCATCCAGCGGGAGAATCCCTTCGCGGCGGAAGCCAGGGCCAAGCTGGTGGAAGCCCTAGGATCCATCCACAAGAAACTGGCCGAGGATTCGTGGAACGAGGAAGTCATCCCCATGGCCATTCCGGATCTAAGGGAGCGCTCGCCGGAGCTCCGCGAGGTGCGCGATCTCATCGACGAAGTGGACCGTGACATTCTTGCCCTGCTGCAGCGCCGCACCCAATTGGCCCAGCGAGCGGCCCGGGCCAAGGCCAAGCTGGGCGCGCCTGTCCTGGATCCCGCACGGGAAACCTCCCTTCTCAAGGATCGGCGGGCCTGGGCCCAGGAACTGGGACTGGACGAGAACCTGGTGGAAGAGGTCTTCCAGACCCTGTTGCGGGTCTCGCGGCGCGCCCAGGTGGGAAAGTCTTAGAGTGTGTTTTAAAAATCGCGTGCGCCGCGCTGGGAGCGCCGGGCGAGCAGATCAAGGAAGGCGAGGAAGGGGGTAGCGGTACTACCACCGACGAGGCTGACGAAGAGCTGCGCGGCCCGCCGCCCCAGCCCAGAGGGACGGGGCTATCCGCGCGCCCAGCCGCGTCATCGGCCTTGCACGAACTTTGCACCATTTGGGTCCGCACCAGTGGACCCAAATGATGCAAAGTTCCACATCGCGCTGCGGCCAATTCCTTGCTGGATCACGCGGATAGCCGCCGTCGCGGCACACGGGATTTTTAAAACACACTCTTAGACGCCTACTTGTCCCAGCCGGGATAGTCGAGGCGGTACTTGTTGCGGAGTTCGCGGCGGGTCCCCGGGAAGACGTCTGCCTTGCGCGCGGCCTCTTCCACGGCGCCCAGCTGGCTGCGGATCTCCTCGGCGTGGCGCTTGATGTCGTAGAAGTTGGTCTCGTAGCCGATGACCACCTTGCCTTGCAGGGCGCCATCGTTCCATAGGGCGTACCAGGGACGGTCGAAGGAGCCCACCACCTTGCCTTCCCATCCCACTTCCATGAAACGGTTCCAGTAGCTGTCCAGCCAGTCCGCGTGCTGGGCGATCTGCTTGAGCTGCGCTTCGTAGAGCTGGGTGCCCTGGTCCCTCGTGCGATCCGTTTCCGTAGGCTGCGGTGGCAGGGGCACCTCGTTGGTCTTTTTGATGAAGGCCGCGGTGTCCGCCTCCGAGGGCTGATGGCCGGAGAGCAGCGCCTTCGCGTGGTCGATGGCGATGGCGAAATTCAGTCCCTGAGTTCCCCGCAGGACGAAGCTGTTGATGCCGATGGCGGATCCGTTCCGGGCCAGCAGAGGGCCGCCGCTGTTGCCGGGATTCATGGCGGCGTCCGTCTGGATGGCGGTGATGGAGTCCACCTTCCGCAGGCCGCTCACGATGCCGCGGGTGACGGAGTTCTGGAGCAGTCCGAGCGGCGAACCGATGGTGATGACTTCCTCGCCCGATTGCAGGCCGGCGATGGAACCCACGGGGATGACAGCCTGGTCCGGCCGCGGCTTCATGACCTTCAGCAGCGCGATATCGAAGTCCCTGGAGTAGGACGAGACGATCGCGGTGTCCGTGTCGCCGTTGGAATAGCGGATGGAGACCGAGTAGTTGCCGTCCACCACGTGATTGTTGGTGAGGAGTTTGTCCGGCTCCACGAAGAAGCCGCTGCCCCGGCCTATGGAGCTCTCGATGAGCACCACCGCAGGCAGCGATCGCTTGATGAGATCTTCCAGAGATGGGGCCGTGGCAGGTAAGGCTGCGTTCGGTGGCGGCGGCACTTCGATCTTGGCTCCTGGTGCGGCCGCGACGGTGGGAGTGGCAGGTGCTTCCGCAGGTTTCCGGTTGTTCTGCCAGACCCAGGCGAGGGTGAGCAGCGCTGCGCCTGCCATGACCCATCCGATCCAGGCCGAGGGGGATGTACCGCGGCGGGGCGGTGGCTGAGGTGGCGGCTGGGGTGGCTGATAGACGGGAGGGATCTCAGACGTCATGGGAGGCTTCTTTGAGAACAGGGGATGAGAATCCCATGATGACGGCTTGGGGCGTCGTTTTCATCGAGGATTTCAAAGAGCGCCGGGAAGCTCCATCCGGTCCAGGATCTCTTGGAAGCCCGCTGGCAGCGCGGCCTGGACGGTGATCCGGTGCCCGTCCCCAGGGTGATCCAGACCCAGTTTCCAGGCGTGAAGGGCGGGATGATCGCAGGTGAGGGGGCGCTTTTCAGCATCCTGCCACTTGGATGCGCCGCCGTAGAGCGAATCGCCGAGAATGGGCGCGCCCAGGAAGGCGAGATGCACGCGGATCTGGTGCGTGCGGCC
>DCFP01000088.1:6792-14327 GCA_002319925.1 Holophagaceae bacterium UBA1801
TGCACGCGGATCTGGTGCGTGCGGCCCGTGAGCAGTTCGCACTCCACCAGGGCTAGTCCGCCGCTCTTCGCCAGCACCTTCACCCGGGTCTGGGAGGGTCGGCCATGGGCGGCGATGGTCATCTTGAGCCGGTCCACGCGATGGCGGGCGATGGGCTGGTCCACGAGGAGGGAACCGATCTCCGGAAGTTTCCGCGACATGCGCGCCAGGGCCAGGTAGCGCTTCTCCACGGTCCGGGTCTTGAACTGCGCTTGGAGATGGGCCTGGGCCTCGGCATCCTTGGCCATGGCCAGGCAGCCCGTGGTGTAGCGGTCCAGCCGATGCACCAGGCCTGGCCAAAGGGGCGCGATGGTGTCTTCCTCCGCCTCTTCCTCGCCGGTGGGGGCGAGGTCCCGGGCCTCAGCCTTCATGCGGCCCAGCAGGGCGTTCGCGATCGTGCCGAAAGCATGGCCGGGTCCCGGGTGGACCACCATGCCCGCGGGCTTGTCGATGATCCAAAGACGGTCGTCCTCGAAGAGTGTCGGCAGCTCGATGATTTCCGGTTCCAGATGGATGCCTGGCGGGACGATTTCCGGCAGCTCTGTTTCGATCAGGTTTCCCGCCCGTAGCCTGGTGCCGGGCTTGGTGGCTGGAGCTCCGTTGACGAGCACCTTGCCCTCGCGGATCCATGCCTCCCAGCGGGAGCGGGGAATCTCCGGATGCTGCTCGGTCAGGTAGCGATCGAGGCGCGGTGAATCGGATTCCAATCGATGCTGCATCATGCCCTCGCTGCTTCCTGCGGTTGCTGGAACCAAGTCCAAAGGATCACACCGATGATCACGAACAGGAAGCCCGTGAGGCGGCCCGTGGAAAGCCAGGGCAGCCAGACGCCGCGATCCAGGTCGCCCCGCCAGAACTCGGTGATCACGCGGCCGATGCCTTCCAGGAAGAAATAACAGGCGGCCACCTGGCCCTTGAAACGGCGCTTGCGGCCAAGGAGAAGGAGAATGCCCATCACCGCTAAGTTGGCGAGGCTGTTGTAAATCTGGACCGGATGCAGCGCGACACCGATTGGTGTTCCGGAGAACTCGCGAGCCGCTGGATCCATGAACGTCACGGCCCAGGGCACGCGGCTTGCGGAACCGTAGCAACAGCCCGCGAAGAAGCAGCCCCAGCGGCCGATGGCCTGGCCCAGGGCCACCGCCGGTGTGAGGGCATCCATGGTGGCGTTCAGGGGAAGTTTGAGTTTCCTGATCCGCCAGAAAAAAGCCAGGAGACCGAGGATGACACCGCCATGCACGGCACCCCCGGCGCGCAGCGTCCCCAGGCTGAACACGCGCGCAAGCGGTTCGCCATGAATCATGTCCACCACGATCATCAGGAGCTTGGCGCCCAGCACCCCCGCCAAGAGCACGGTCAGTGAGATGTCCGTGATGGCGTCCGGAATCAGTCCATCCCTCTTCCCCAAGTGCCGTGCCAGGAGCACGCCCACCATGACGCCCAGGGCGACCAGCAGCCCGTAGGTGCCGATGGGGAAATCGCCGAGCATGAAAAGAATGGGTCGCAAAAAAGCTCCTTGGCTTGGATCGGCGCCTCGCGGCGGCTAGTCTCTGAGAGGAGGCTCCCATGTCAGAGCATGCACTCAAAGCGCAGGAACTGGCCGATCGCCTGGGTGGCACCCTCCAGGATTGTCCCCCAGATCGCGTGTTCACAGAAGTGCTGCCCCTGGACGAAGCGGGGCCAAGCTCGGTGAGCTTCCTGGCCAATCCCAAGTACGAAGCGAAGGCTCGTGATAGCAAGGCGGGGCTGGTCCTCGTGGATCCGCAGGCGAAGCTCAAAGGCCAGCCGCTCCTGGTGCTGATGAATCCGCGCTGGGGCTTCGCGCAGCTCACGGGCTGGCTTCATCCGGAACCCGAACCGGCCTGGAGCACGAGCCCCATTCATCCTTCGGCGGCAATGGCGCCGGACGCGCGCATCGCTCCCGGCGTGACCCTCGGCGCGAATACGGTCATCGGCGCGCGGTGCGTGCTGCACCCCGGTGTGCACATCGGTGACGACTGCGTGCTCGGCGAAGACTGCGAACTATTCAGCGGCGTGGTGCTCTACCGGAAGACGCGCCTCGGCGCCCGCGTGCGCATCCACGCCAACTCTGTGCTGGGTTCCGATGGCTATGGCTACGAGCTGGTGAACGGACGCCACGAGAAGGTGCCCCAGGTCGGCTGGGTGGAAGTAGAAGACGACGTGGAGATCGGCGCCTGCACCACCGTTGACCGCGGCGCCCTGGGCCCCACGCGCATCGGCGCAGGCACCAAGGTGGACAACCTGGTGCAGATCGCCCACAACGTACACATCGGACAACACTGCCTGATCATCAGTCAGACAGGGATCTCCGGCAGCACCTCCATGGGCGACTACGTGACCCTCGCGGGCAAGGTGGGCGTCGTGGGCCACATCCACATCGGCAGCCGGAGCATCGTCGGTGGGAATTCCGTGGTGGCCAAGAGCCTTCCCGAAGGCAGCTTCGTTACCGGGTATCCCGCGCGGCCGCACAGGGAATGGATGGAGAGCCAGGCCGCGCTGAATCGGTTGCCGGGGCTGCTGCGGAAACTGATCTCGAAAAAGGATTAGGAGCCGTTGCGAAATAACATGTGTCTTCCTGGGTGTTTCGCTACGGCTCCTTATGCCGTGGGCGCGATCCTGGCGCTCAGGTTATTCCATTAAAGCGGCCTAGCCGAGTGCTCGCAGCGACGGCCCCGCAACCAGGGACCGGATCGTGGGGATGGTGCCGTCGGGTCCGTAGGTGAGGGCGTAGATCCTCAGATCCACAGGCTTTCCCAGGTCCTTCAGTTCGTCCTCCATCCGAGTCTTTTCCGTTTCCAAGGCTTCGGGGTGTTCGGTCCAGATCCGGATCTGCAGGCTACCCGGGCTCTGCGCCATGCCGAGGCGCGTCTCGCCGAGCTGGGAGAAACGCAGGCCCAGGAGCACGCGCTTCGTCATGTCCCGGGCGCTGCGCTGTTCATCGGGGGCATCGGATTCCACCCAGATCTGCAAGGGGCTCGTCTGGGCCCAGGGCAGTGGGATCTCGAAGAAGGCCGTTCCTTCCTTGGCCTGGATGGCGTGGAAGGGCGCTTCCTGGGGCGAAGCCGCAGGGTCGGCCAGCACGGTGATGGTCTTGTGGATCCAGGATTCCCAGGACTCGGGCAGTTCGGCTTTCGGGCCGGCGTGGGCTTCCAGGGCCGCTGCCAGCTTGGGTGTTACGGCCGTCGAAACAACCGCAGGCTTGGTCGATGCGGTCGTGGTTGCAGTCGTGGTCGGGCGGGGCATGGTTTCGGATTTGGATGCCGCAGCTGCGGACTTGGCCGCTGGCAGTGCCGTCGTTTCAGACGATGTAGCTGCCTTCTGGAGCTGGTTCCGGATCCAGGCCACGATGGTGTCTTTGTGCTCTTCCGGAATTTCCGGGTGCTGGGCGATCAGCACCTGGATCTTCTCGATCACCTGCTGGATCAAGCTCGAAAGGGCTTTTGGTTCTGCGCTCCCGGTCGGCGCCACTGCGGGCAGGTTTGTGGGGAGCTCAGGCGGGCTGGAACCCAGAAGAATGGACAGCAGTTTGGCCGATGCATCCGGCGTGACTTGCTGCGTTTCCTGGAAAACGGACTGCAGCGATGTGGCGATCTCCTGGGTGGAAGCCAGATTGCCCAGACCGAGCATCCGGCCCAGGTTCGTGGCGACGGGCTCCGGAAGTTCCTTGATGGCGGCTTGCAGCGTTGCAGTGGCGGGTAGCGGAAGGGGTTGAGTGGTGATCGGTGTGTCCGCCAACACCGTCAGGAGCTGCATCAACGGCTCCAGCTCGGGTGGCAGCGAGGCCTGTGTCAAGCGGACGGCAAGGGTTTGCGCCTCGCTCTGGACCAGGGGCGCGAGCAGGGTGGGTGGTGCCGGGGGCCGGGCTTCCAGCAACTGCATGCGGATCGTGGTATCTCCCGCAGCGGGTGGAAGAACGCGTACCTGGAGCTGGGTACCTTCGGGATAAGGCAAGTCGCCCTGGGCGGTGATGGTCTGGCCCGAGGGCAATTGCAGTTTCACGCCCTGGGGAGTCATGGCCTGGAACAGAACCTCCACCTCCTGGCCCAGGATGGCCGCCAGGAGCGAGCTCTCCGTGGGCGTACCCTGGTTGACGAGAAGGGCTTGGATGGCCTTGACCAGATCGACGTTCTGGGCGGCGATGGGATCCATCAGATCTGGAAATGCTTCCGGAGGATTCCGGCCATTTCGTGGATAGGCGCCACCTGGTCCACGCAGCCGCGCTCGAAGGCGGCGCGGGGCATGCCGTAGACCACGCAGGTCTCTTCCGCTTCGGCGAGGGTGTGCGCGCCCTTGGCCTTCAGCATCTCCATGCCCTTGGCCCCGTCAGCGCCCATGCCCGTGAGGATCATGGCCAGCACTTGCCGCGAGCAGTTTTCCGCCACACTCTGGAACATCACATCCACGCTGGGTTTGTGGATGGTGTTAGAGGGTTCGGGGTTGAGTTCGATGACGATCTGGCCGCCCCGCTGGCGGTAGTTCATGTGGATGCCGCCGGGGGCGATGTAGACGACGCCTGGATAGGCCGTCTCTCCGTGCTCGGCTTCCTTCACATCCACCTGGCAGAGGCCGTTGAGCCGTTCCGCGAAGGGACCCGTGAAGGAGGCGGGCATGTGCTGCACGATGAGACAGGGCACCGGCAGGGCTTTGGGAATGGCGGGCAGCAGGTCCTGGAGCGCCTTGGGTCCGCCCGTGGAACAGCCGATGGCGAGGAGTTCGGCCATGGGCGAGTTGGCCAAAGTGCCAGGAGCCGCGGGAGCAGGTTTGCTGATGCCGGGGCGCGGTAGGTAGATGGGTGGCGCAGGAGCCGGTTTGGCCACGGGCGGAGCAGGTGCAGCCTTGCGGAAACGTGGGCTCTTGGCCAGTTTCCGGACTTTCTCCTGGAGATCCTGTTGGATCTGCAGAATGGCCTGGTTGGCCATGCTGCTCTCTTTTGGAATGAAGTCCAGGGCGCCCAGGGCCAGGGCTTCCAGGGTCGCCTGGGCCCCTTCCTGGGTCAGGCTCGAAACCATCAGCACCGGCAGCGGCATCTCGGCCATGATGCGCTTCAGGCAGGCGAGCCCGTCCATGCGCGGCATTTCCACGTCGAGAGTGATGATGTCGGGCTTCAGCTGGGGGATCTTGTCCAGGGCATCCTGGCCGTCTCGGGCGGACCCGATCACCTCGATATCCTCGGCCGCAATCAGCATCCGCTCGATGGCTTTTCGCATGAAGGGGCTGTCATCGACGATCAGGACGCGGATACGTTCCATGCGGTTTCAATCCTGGAAGGCTAGTTTGACGAAGGAGATGGCGTGCTCCAATTCATCGTCGATGCTGAAGGTGATTCTTTCAATATCCAAATTCTCGGGCGGTACGCCGGCGAAGACTTCGCGGAAGGAGGGCAGGTCCTCGAGGCTGAAGGACAGTGTCTCGTCGGCGGGGCTGTTGGGGAGCCGTGACCGCACGAGCAGGTCGCAGAGATTGATGAGATTGGTCAGGAAGGCACCGGGCGGCGGATGATGGTGATCCCGGATGACCTCCACCAGCACCTCCGCGAAACTCCAGTTCACGGCGAGCATGGCACCCACCTCGGCATGGGTGAGCCCTAGCAGCTCCATCTCCACTTCGTAACCCACGCGTCCGGCCTGGATCGCTTGCACCACAGGCGTGTATTCCTCGGGGAAGCAGCGGTCCAACGCGATCTTGCCAATGTCGTGGAGGAGGCCGGTGAGGAAGGCGGATTCCTCCAGGACCCGGTTCTTCAACAACCGGCAGATGCCCTTGGCGGTCATGCCCACGGCCACGGAATGCTGCCAGAGGCGCAGGGCGTCCAGGTGCTCGGCACCCCGGAAAGAGCGGATGATGGCGGCGGTGCGGCCCAGGTTCAACATGGCGTCGAAACCCAGCCGAAGCACGGCGCTCCGCAGATCGGTCACCTTGTTGTCCCCGGCGTACATGACCGAGTTGGCCAGGCGGAGCATGGTGGCGGAAAGGGGCGGGTCCTTGGCCAGGATGCCCAGTATCCGGTCGACCGTGCAGCGTTCGTCCGCCACGGCCTGTCCCATGGCCACCACGGTGGTGGGGAGGCTGGGGAGGGTCTTGACCCTTAGCCGGACGGAGGCTTCGGTGATCATTTCACAAACCCGTGATGAGGGACTTGTCCAGCTCGAGGGCCTGCAGGATGGCTTCCCGGTGGCCTTCGAGGAGTTCGGGGGTGAGATTGAGGATTTCTAGTGCCTGCTGGGTCGGGTGGGCCAAGGATTCGGGCTTGCCGACGCCGATATTCAATTCCAGGGCCAGTTGATTTCCAAGGGCCACCATGGCCGTGATGGAGCGATTCTCCGGGGGAGTGTCCATGGGCTCGTGGTGCCAGCGCACCGTCTGCTCGATGCTCTGGGCGAGGTTCCAGGACTTCATCAGGGCTTCGCCCACCATGGTGTGGTCGAACCCGAAGGTCTCCAGCTCCAGTTCCAGGGTGTCCAGTTGTTCGTTGTTGTAGACCGTGCGGATCATGGCCCCGTAGCGGTCCGGGAACTTGATGCCCATGACCGACTTGCCGATGTCGTGCATCAGGCCAGCCAGGAAGACCTCTTCCGAGCGCGCGAAGCGGAGCTGCCGCGAGTACGCCCGTCCGGCCAGGGCTGTCACCAGGGCGTGTTCCCACATCAGGCGCTCCTGCAATCCCGAGCTGCCGCGGTTGTAGAGGTTCTTGGCGCTGGAAGCGATGACCACGCTCTTGATGGTGGAATACCCGAGGGTCATGATCGCCTGGGTGAGGGTCTTCACCTCGCGCATCATGCCGAACATGGCGGAGTTCGCGATCTTCAGGATTTGGGCCGTGAGCGCCTGATCCGTGGAGACGACCCGCTGAAGCTCATCCGTGCTGGAATCCGGATCTCCCACGATCCGCAGGACCTGCGCGGCCACCTGGGGAAGGGGTGGCAGATCGCCGAGGTTCCTGATCAATTCCTGTGGTGTGATTGGCATTCCTTGAGTCTCCCGTGGCGCTCATTCCCGCTTGCGGTATCCCATGGCCTTCGCGAAATGCATCAGCTCGAAGCCGATGTTGAAGGAATGAATGGATTCGCTGTGCCCGACAAGGAGGAAGCCCTTGGTCTGCAGCTGCTCGTGGAAGCCCCGGAGCACCTTGATCTTCACGGTCTCGTCGAAATAGATGAGGACGTTCCGACAGAAGATGACCTCGAAGGTACCCAGCGTCTTGTAACCCGCGTAGTCCACCAGGTTGAAGTTCTTGAGGGTCACCAGCTGCTTCAGCTCTGGCAGGACCTCGTAGGAATCCTGGGACAGGACCTTGAAATGCTGGTTGAGTTGGGCAGGGGTCAGGTTGCGCAATGTGTAGCTGCCGTAGATGCCTTCCCGGGCCTGGGCCAGCACCTTCTCGCTGATGTCCGTGGCCACGATCTCCACCTGCATGCCCTTGAGGAGCGTGTCCTTCGCTTCCGCGCAGATCATGGCGATGGTGTAGGGTTCCTCGC
>DCFP01000149.1:0-5311 GCA_002319925.1 Holophagaceae bacterium UBA1801
TTGAGGCTGAAGGTCAGAAGTCCCATTCGAGTTCGCTCCGAGTTTGTGTTCCGCTGGATTGGGGTGTTCCTATGAGTACCTCGCAGCTGCTACACATGCCGGCACAGGTGCTACAACACAAGACACATAAAGACACTAGTTGGATCCAGCCTGTAGTCCGCGAACGGCTCACAGTATTGGAATCCCACGCTCTCATATAGGCGCCGGGCTGGTAGAAAGGCCTCGGTTGAACCTGTTTCGAGGCTGAGGCGCCGGTAACCTCGGATACGAGCCTCGGTGATGATCTGAGTAAGTACCGCGCGGCCCGCTCCGTGACGTCGAAGCTTCTCCGGAGTGCGCATGGACTTGACTTCGCCATGCTCAGGACTCAACTCCTTAAGTGCACCGCAACCGAGCAAGGTCTCCCCATCTCTAACGGTCCAGAAGGTTATATCCGGGGTTTCGAGTCCGACTATATCCAGCGCGTGAACGCTTTCCGGAGGGGAAAGTTCGTGCATGTTCCTGAGGTGCTCCTTGAGCAAGGCGAACACGTCTGGGCGAGAGGGATTGTCGATTTCAATTCGCATGATAGGCCGATGCAGTGCAGTCCAACGAGAGGCGTGCAGCGATTTCAACAAGGGATCAGGTGTCATTGGGCTTGGCACCGGGGAACCATTCCGTGTGTTGGTCGCCTTGACGGCCAAAATAGGTCACACGCTGGCCACGCAGAAATGCAAAGTATCCCTGAACCCCCGCTTTGATCGCTCTTGAGCTGAAATCCCGAAACGTTTGACCGTATTGTTGGCTGTCGACGATGGCTGCTCGCAAAGCCTTGGGGTCGAAGTCTTCAGCGATTGCAGGCAGATTTTCAGCTGAGAGCGGTGCAATGGCAACCGCGCCTTCCTTGCTGTAGAAGGTGAATGTTCTAGAGGCGTAATCCACGAAATAGTTTTCGACTCCGTTGTTCATGAGGCTTCTCACGATCTCAGGGAAGGATATTGATCCCGTGAGGGTTGCCTCAACAGCTTTGAGGATCAGGTCCGCGTCCATTAGTCGTTCCCCCACCCTTCGTCTGGAAGAATACGATGACGCCTAACGACAAGAGTTTACCGGCGATGACCCAACGGCGGTCGGAGGAGTCGAGGCCGGTTTAGGAGAGCCCGCGCGATGACCAGGCGCCGCTTCATGCCCCCCCGGAAAGATCGATGGGCGTATTCTTTGAAATCCGAAAAACTCAGAGCGACATATGCAGCACGATTAGGATCATCGTGTTCACCACGTCCACCGTCGCGCAGGCACGGCTCTTTCTATTGCTCAGAATCAAAAAGCGAAAGCGAGGGTAGTGGAGGGTTTTGAGCGGCCTTAATCTTCTTCCGAATTTCCTCTACTACATCCGCCTTCTTCATTTTGGTGACCTTGAATTCAAAGTATTCGGTCATTACTAGTGAATTACCCTTTCGTTCAAGAAGGCCTGTGATGTCAACAACGAAACCGCCTTCATATGCATGACAAGCTTCCTGATGGTCATCTCGGTCCAATGACACATGTATGCTTCTGAGGCGTGCCGGTTCGTATTCGTCCAACAGAACAATGGTTCTTGCTGGATCAAGAAATTTTGCTTCATTAAGTCTGCCAGCAGGAACGTCTTCATTCATGGTTTTGATTGTCGCCAAGCAATGGTAAGGGATCGCCTGTTTCATTGCTTTCAACGCGCGACCAGCCTCATGGAGGAGAGGGGCAGCCTCGGGTGAAATCAAGATTTCACTTGTATCTTGGAGTGAATAGTCACGCCAGTCCTCCGTCCAGGAGAAGGACGAAATGACATCGTACGTTTTTAATTTCTTCGCAAATGCGGACAAGGAGAGGCACATGTTGCCGTTGAGACCGCGTTTATATGACTCGACCAAAGGCCCTGCATCACCACTTTTGAGTGAGGCCTCGCAGCTTTTTAAACCAACTGCTATGCGTTTCATGACCCTTCGTTCAAAAGGGTAAGGCTCTTCCGGGTTAGTAAGTGCAGTCTCTGCGGCCGAAGGGATATTCACCTCCATAGCCATACCAAAGCTTCCTTCGAACGTGTGGGGGAAAAAGCAGCGTTCAAGAAATGTGCTGGAAGCTCCGCTGACGTGGTCGAAGTGAGGTGCTGGAAAATCCTCATGGACGGCCGAATACGAGGCCATCTGACGCAGGTGGTTGATTACGTCCATTGCTAGTGTTAGAGGAATTTGACGTTTAAGCCCTGCAGAAGTGATCCGTTTTTCCTGAGAATCTATGCCCTGGAGTACGAGGCTGTAGAGGAGTTCTTCCTTTGACCTGCCTTCAACTGCCCCAAGGATCTGCAGAGCATCCTCGACCCTGTTGGAAAGCATGCGTGACTGGTTGTCCGTAGGCATGTAGATCCGAATGGTATCGCCCGAATCGTCCTTTGGGCCGTTATACACAGCTTCCTTTCCATGCTGGTCACGGCCTTTCTTCCAACCATTTGCGAGTAAGTATCTACCTACTTTATCGATAGTCACCTCATGGATGGATGGCAGAGTCCCTCTTCTTCCTGTGGTCACAACTGCCTCCGATCAGCCTTCTTGAGAATTCGGTCCAAGGCAACCTCATCGAACAGGTTCTTCAGTGGAATTTTAACTGTGACCGAGGAGGAGTTCGCCGACCTGGCGCCCTTAATCACATGCCAGTAAACACTCCTCTGAAGAAGGCAGTGATCCTGATTGATATGGACAGCATTCTTTAGGTTGTCAGGAATGCAAAGCAGGAGGAGGACACCCTTGTCCGAATCCTTCTCCTGGTTCTGAAGGATGAGCTTGTTGTATGCCGACGCCTCCATCTCATAGACGATATGACCTTTGTTAATAGTCCATCTGGTGGTGGCTTTTAATTGGAAATCGAATCCCCGGCCTTTCGGAAACTTGATGCCGTTAGTGGATCCCCAATTCCTGAACCGACCGTCGATGCCATAGTCGAATTCATCTCCTCCAAGCGTAATCTCATGATCCTTGATATCAGCGAGGTGCGCTTGTGCTTTGCATGCGACCGCCATGACGTAGGCTCGGCTAAGAAGCTCAAAGGCATGTTTATCTTGTATCAAGAAGCCTCCGTTGACAGGAGGAAGGGCCTTCACTTTTTGCAGGCCTCGTCCCAAGGATGGAAAATTCAAAGGGATGATGGCCCATTCTGAACTATTTCCATGAATGTTCCCACGACCTTTGATGCGGTTTTAATGACAAGGATTCCGGCTGGGAGACTTATAACGGCATGTCCACTAATCCGATTAGCACTCATCGATGAAGAAAGCGAGACATTCTAAGACGGACACCCGACCGCTCAGTGAGTTCGGGACAAGCGAGTGAACCACACGTCTCCCTCCCGCTCAAAGGTCGACAGTGAGACCCCACGAGGCCTTGATGACAGATTCAGTTACAGGTGTCACCAACGCTGACCAAGTCTGATTTGACCAGGCTAAGATTCCTAAAAACAAGAAAACGCCCGGCGAACCGGGCGTTTTCATCCTTCGAAAAAATCTCAGAGGGCCGTCTGCAGCACCGTCAGGATCACGGTGTTCACCACGTCTTCCGCCGTGCAGCCGCGACTCAAATCGTTGCCGGGCTTGACCAAACCCTGGAGCACCGGGCCGTTCGCGGAGCAACCGCCGAAGCGCTCGGCGATCTTGTAGCCGATGTTGCCGGCGTTGAGGTCGGGGAAGACGAGGACGTTGGCGTTGCCGGCGACCTTGGAGCCAGGGAACTTCTTCTGGCCGATGGCGGGGATCATGGCGGCGTCGAACTGGATCTCGCCGTCCACCTGCAGGTCGGGGCGGCGCTCCTTGATGAGCTTGAGGGCGGCGCGGACCTTGTCCACCAGGGCGTGTTCGGCGCTGCCGGCGGTGCTGAAGGAGAGCATGGCGACCTTGGGCTCCACGCCCAGCATGGCCTTGGCGGTGTCGGCGGAGGCGATGGCCACGTCCGCCAGCTGCTCGGGATCGGGATCGGGCAGCACGGCGCAGTCGCCAAACATCATGGCGCCCTTCTCGCCGAACTTTTCGTCGGGGTGGATCATCAGGAAAGCGCTGGATACGGTCTTGATGCCCTTGGCGCAGCCGATGGTCAGCAGGCAGGCACGCACGGTCTCGCCGGTGGTGTTGAGGGCGCCGGCCACGAAGCCGTCGGCCTGGCCGGTTTTGACCATCATGCCGCCGAAGTAGAGGGGCGACTTCATGGTCTCCAGGGCCTTCTCTTCAGTCATGCCCTTGTGCTTCCTCGCCTCGAAGAAGGCGCTGGCGAACTTCTTGGTGTCGGCGTCGGTCTGGGGATCGCGCAGCTTGGCGCCTTCCAGGGAGATCTTCAGCTCCTTGGCGCGGGCGATCATCTTGTCGGGCGTGCCGAGTACGGTGACGGCGCAGATGCCGTCGGCGAGGATCTTGGCGGCAGCCAGGATGGTGCGGTCGTCCACGCCCTCGGGCAGAACAATGTGACGCTTTAGGTTCTTGGCGCGCTCGCGGAATGTTTTGAACCAGTTCTCATGGGTGCTCATGGGGTCTCCTTTGAACCTTCATTTTGGCACGGGAGCTTCGATTGCTCAGGAGCGCAGGAATTTCCGGTCGCTCATCACAGGGGCTAGGGCCGGCTCAAGGGTTTATCGTGGCGAAGTACACCTGTTTGCCGTTCTTGATCTGCACGATGACCGCGGCCTTGATGGGGTTGCGGTTCTGGTCGAAGGTCAGGGGGCCGCAAACCGTGTTGATGCGCGTGGCCTGCAGGGTGTCGCGGATGGCCGGCCCGTGGGCGCTGTTCGCGCGCTTGACGGCGCTGAGCATGATATTGGCCGCGTCGTAGGCCAGGACTGACAGGGCATCGGGCTCCTCGAAATTGAATGCGGCTTCGTAATTGCTGACGAAGGACTGCACGCTGGGTCTGGTGTCATCCAGGACGAAGTGGTTCGTGAAATAGGTGTTCTCCACGGCCTGCCCACCAATTTCCGCCAGTTTGGGAGAATCCCAGCCATCACCCCCGAGGATGGGGCCCTTGAAGCCGAGGCTGCGGGCCTGTTTCGCGACCAGAGCCGCGTCGTTGTAATAGTCGGACACATACAGCAGGCCAGGATGGTCACGCAGGATTCTCCGCAACTGCTCGCGGAAATCGGTGGTGCCGGTGGCGTGCCCTTCGAAACCCACGACCTGGCCGCCGAGGCGTGTGAATTCCTCCTTGAACTTCTCGGACAACCCCTTGGTGTAGTCGTTGCCCACATCGAAGAGGCAGGCCGCTTTCGTGATCTTCAGATTGTTGAAGGTGAACCTCGCGCCCACGGTGCCCTGGAAGGGATCGAT
>DCFP01000149.1:5559-23295 GCA_002319925.1 Holophagaceae bacterium UBA1801
CCTGGAAGGGATCGATGAAGCAGGCTCGGAAGATGAAGTTTCCCACCTGCGTGACCTTCGGATTGGTGGCCGTGGAGCTGAGCATCGGGATCTCATTCACCTGGCAGATGGGAGCACCGGCCAATCCAACCTTGGACATGACCGGACCGATGATCGCGGACACGCCCTTCCTTCGGATCAGATCGCTGAAGACCGTCGCTCCCTCTGCGGGATCACCCTTGTCGTCTCCGACCACGAGCTTGATCTGCTTGCCGAGCACGCCACCCTTGGCGTTCCATTCCTTCACCGCGAGCTGCGCGCCCTTCTGGGTGGCGAGGCCGAAGACGGCTGCTTCCCCTGTCAAGGGCGCCACTACGCCGAGCCGGAAGACATCGGAATCATCCTCTTGATAGGCGACAGGTTCATCCTCATTGTCTCCAGTATCGGCAACTTCTTCATCAGGCCCTGCCGGGGGGGCGATATCCAACGTCGCATCGATGCGGCTCTGAGCCCAGCGCGTTGGATCAGCGGACGTGACCTGGATGGCGAAGTATTTCGCCTTTACCAGGTCACCCATGTTGTTGAACGTGATGGAACCGGTGATGCCTCCGAAGGATTGAATGCGCCGGACAGCCTTGCAGACATCGATCCGATGGGGCCATTCCCCGTGGGATTCCTTGATGGACGTCTCGATGGCCTTCAAGGCGATGGCCGTGCAGTCGTAGGCCTGAGCCGCAAAGGGCTGAGGATGGAATCCGAAGGTGTCTTTGAAATCCGCGATGAATTTCGTCGTGTCGGGATAGATTTCAGCTGGACCGCTGACGGTCGTGAAGTAGGTGCCGACACCCTGCAGGAGCGAGGCGCCGGCGATTTTGGCCGCATCGGCGGAATCGAAACCGTCATCGGAAAGACACAGTCCCTTGAAGGCCTTCGCCCTGGCCTGTTTGAAGAGCACCGCGGACTGATCGAACATGCCTCCGAAGAAGAGGCAATCTGGCCTCGCGGGCATCACTCGGGTGAGGATGGAATTGAAATCAGCCTTCTCTTCCGTGCCGAGGATTCCCAGGACTTTGACACCTTCGACTTCGCATTCCCGTTTGAAGCACTCGGCCACGCCTTGGCCATAGTTGGTCCTGTCGTGGAAGACATAGACGCGCTTGATGCCCTTGCTCTGCGCGAACTGGGCGGCCGCGACGCCCTGCATATCGTCCCGGCCGCAGAGCCGGTTCACTTCCAGATAGCCTCGCGTAGTGACCCTGGGATTGGTGTTGGCCGGAGAGATATTGCAGAGGTGCGCGTCATGGTATTCCTCGGAGGAAGGAATCTGCACACCGGAGTTGTAGTGTCCGATCACCGCGAGAATGGAGGGATCCGCGGTGATGGCCTTCGCGTTGGCGACGCCGGTATCCGGATTGGCCTGGTCATCGAAGGGTGCCAACTCGACCGAATAGCCGAGCTTCTTGAGCGGGCCGGAAAGCTGCTTCACAGCAAGCAGGGCACCGTTCTTGATGTCCTGTCCCACCACTGACTGCGCGCCCGACAAGGGGCTCTGGGTCGCGATCCGGATGACTTTCCCGTGGGCGGATCTGGAAGAGGTCGATCCTGATTCATTCGCCTCCGAGGTGATGGCATCATTCGTGATCAGGGTGCTCTCGTTGCTCTGCACCAATGCCATGAAGTCCTTGATGAATGCGGGGGACTTTTTCAAGGCCGATTGCATGGAGGGGGAGGCGTAGAAATCAGCCAAGGCATTGATCTCATCCGCGGTGTAGTTCCTGACCAGGGCCTTCTTCATCAGTTTCTTCAGGAGAGGCAGATTCAGGTGCTTCATCACGTCATCCCCGCTCCCGAGCTGCTTCGACCTGGGGTCGGCATCCACGAACGCCTTGATCATCTCCTTCAGGGTCGAGGACTCCATGGCGATGGTCAGGTAGCGGTCAGCCGCAGCTAAACGATTGGCTTCCGTGTTCTCCATGGCCAGCATCGGACAGATGCCGAGGATGATTGCGAAAATCAGCCGGATGAAGCGCGTCATGAAAACTCCTGAAGGAATACGTGTAGGCCTTCGAATGGTGGTGCCGTGGCAGTCATACGCAGGATCGATCCTGCCAAGGTAGCGCTGAGGAAAACCATGGCTGGTGAATTCGCACGCCCTGGAATTCCTGGATCATTGTTGCATGAACATCACATGATGGCGTCGAAATTTTCGGTGGGACGCTGCAATGGGCTCTCGCTTTTCTTTAATCTAATAAGAGCGTCAGCCTCCGTGCGATCTGTCTTTCCTCAAGACCCTTCGCTCTGCCACTGAACGAAAGAAAAAGCCCGGGAACCAGTGTCCCCGGGCCTTGGCAGGTTCTTGTCTGGGTCTACTTCGCGTTCAGCGCCGCCAGGGCGATGGAGTAGAGCTTGGTGAGGCTGCTGTCGCCTCGGGAGGAGAGCACGCAGGGGGCGCTGGCGCCCACGACCATGGCGGCCAGCTCGCATCCACAGAGCTTGGTGTTGGTTTTGTAGAAGACATTGCCTGCATCGATGTTGGGGAACACGAGGCCGTCGGCGTCGCCGGCCACTTCGCTCTTCACGCCCTTGGTGGCGGCGCTCTCCTTGTCCACGGCCACGTCCAAGGCCATGGGGCCGTCCACGAAAGCGCCCTTGATCTGACCGCGATCCGCCATCTTGGCGATAACGGCGGCATCCATGGTGGGCTGCACCTTCTCGCTCACCTGCTCCGTCGCGCAGATCAATGCAACCTTCGGCTTCTCGATGCCCAGGGACTGCACCACGCCGATCACGTAGTTGGTCATGGCGATCTTCTGCTTGAGGTCGGGATACGTGAGCACGGCCACATCGGAGCTGACCAGCAGCTTGTGGTAGTTCGGATTCTCGAGGACCGTGACGTGGGAGAGGACGGCGCCGGGGTTCATGAGGCCCTTCTCCTTGTCGAGGATGGCCTTCATGTATTTGTCCGTGCTCACGAGGCCCTTCATGAGGATCTGGGCGTGGCCGCTGCGGATGAGCTCCACGGCCTTGGCCGCGGCCTTACCATCGTTGGGCTCGTGGACGATCTCGAAGTCCGCGGCGTTCAGTTTCTGTTCTTCGAGGACCTTCTTGATGGTCGCCTCGTCGCCGACCAGGGTAGCGTCGATGATGCCCTTTTCACGGGCTTCGTTCACGGCCTCGATGGTGTGGCCGTCGTTGGCGAAAGCTGCCACGAGGCGCCGCTTGGGCTTGCTCTTCACGGCGTCGAGGAGCTGGTCAAGTTTGGTGATCGGCATGGAATCCCCCTGAAATGGACATTGGCTCGTCTGCAATCCTGGCAGGGCCCAAGTTTATCGAAGGCTGGTTGTGAAACAGGTCCCAGAGCCTGTGATGGAAATCAACAAGATGAAGTAGAAAAGGAAAACAGGATGGGCAGGAGGAACAGGATAAAACCAGGCGAGTGTCTTTTTCATCCTGTCCAATCTGTCTATCCTCATTTTCTCTGACCTGGTGAGCGCCATGGCTGTTTCCAACAAGTTCTTCACCAACGATGATCTGGGCCTCGGCACCAGCGAGGGGCCAGGGCGCGGGGTCAACAAGGACGGCTCCGTCAACGTGCGGCGGCGCGGACTGGCGCGGGTCCGCCCGTACGAGTTCTACCACCACCTCATCACCATGGGGAATGTCCCTTTCCTGGTGCTGCTGGTGCTGGGATTTCTCGCCACCAACATCCTGTTCGCGGCCATCTATGTGGGTATCGGCATGGAGAGTTTCACTCGGCCCGGCGGGCCAGGATTCCTGGATCGTGTCCTGGACGCGTTCTTTTTCAGCGCCCAGACCCTCACCACCGTGGGTTACGGCCAGATCAGCCCAAAGGGTCACCTGGCAAGTACTGTCGCTGCCATGGAGTCGCTGCTGGGGCTCCTCAGCTTCGCGCTCGCCACGGGATTGTTCTATGGGCGCTTCTCGCGGCCCCAGGCCCAGATCCGCTTCAGCCAGCAGGCAGTGGTGGCGCCCTATCGCGATATCACGGGTTTCATGTTCCGCTTCATCAACCGGCGCACCAACCAGCTCATCGAGGTGGAAGCGGCCGTGTCCATGGCCTTCCATGATCCCGTGACGAACAACCGCCGCTTCGTGTCCCTGACCCTGGAACGCAGCAAGATCAACCTTTTCCCCACCAACTGGACTGTGGTCCATCCCATCGACGAATCGAGCCCGCTGCGGGGCATGACCGCCGAGGACCTGAAAAAAGCACGGGCGGAGTTCATCATCCTCATCAAGGCCTTCGACGACACATTCTCCCAGACCATCTACCAGCGGACGTCCTACACGGCGGAGGAAGTGGCGTTCGGCGCGCGGTTCCAGCCCATGTCGTGCTTCGGCGCGGAGGGCCGGATGGAGGTGGACATGGATCTGCTGGATGCCATGGAGAAGGCGGGTTAACCGAAGGGCCACGTCTCAGGTGGACAGGCCTTCCCGGGGTTTCATGGTTTCGTTCCGATCCTGCGGGGCCATCCAAGTGCTCTTTAGTCTTTCCGTCCGCGAAGGAGATGGCGGGGCATTCCCTCATGCCATCGTCTTTGTAGCCCTGGCGGGCCAGAGCCGCGACCAGAAGAGAATGGGCAGCATGATCATGGGTACGAGAAGAAGGCCGATCAGCCAACCCACCAGTCTTGGGCCGCGGATCTTGATCCAGATGATTCGGGGGATGCCGTAGACAATCGAGATGGCATAACCCGCCCAAAGGGCTGTGTCGAACATCGAATAAATCCAGTCAAGGTCGGGTTCCGTGCGGTTGGCAACCACCAGGACAAAGGTGATCCAGGAAAGCACGATCAGGAGCTGGGCGTGGCAGATCAGCATTTCCAGAAATGGATAAGGGACACTGCAGGTGGGGGTTCGCCCTGCAGCCTTCAATGCGTCGCCGGGCAGAGGATGGAGGGCGCGATAGCGATCGGCTGTCCACCCCCGGCGCTGGAGGTGGGCCACGCTGGTGCAGAGCAGAGCCGGCACCAGCAGCTGGATGAACGGGATGAACAGGAGCAGGAAGATCAATAGACCAAGGACGAAGATGGGTTTGCCTTGGCCTTCCTGGAGGGCGTGACGGTCCTCCTTCGACAGGATCCCTTTGGCGGCAGGGCCGTAGATCAGATCCACATTCATGGTGATCGCCAGATACAGAAGCATGAACAGGGCCCAGACCGGGATGCAAAGGGCAAGCAGGATCATGAGGGGAATCTTCACGTAGTCCCAGGCTGAATAGTGCCTGGGCGTCATGGGAACGGGATTCCACTGTGGATAGCTTCGCGCCACGATGGTCTTGGCCCGTTCCAGCAGGAGCCATCTCACGGGCAGCCGGACGGTGGTCAAGAACCCCGTCACGAAGATCAGGACGTAGAGGATGGCTGACAATGCGAGGGCAGCAAGCACGGCCTGCACCATGGGAGCTACGTTCGCCATGGCCACCACGCTGCCCCCTGCGGCCGCCCCGAACGAGAGGGCCCCGCCCAGGATCAGCCCATATATGGCGATGGCGGAGGTCCCGGCGGCGAGGAGGAGAAAGAATTTCGCGTAGTGGATGTACAGGAAGAGCCAGAATCCGAGCACGAGCAGGAACCACCCGGCCGAACGCCACCAGAGCCCGTCCCGGAAAGTATCAAGCATCCCGCGCAGGATGCACACACCGGCTTCGGCGAAGGCAGCCAGCCAGGTCAGGAGGAATCGTTTGATTCGCGCCACACATACCCCTGCGGCCCAAGATGCGAGACAGGGCAGGGGCCATGTCGTTTAAGGCCATATAAAGACGAATGATAGTTACATCACTACTGTCCATGCAAACTGATGGCCCATTCGATAGTTGCTGAGTGAGACAAAAACCGTTTCCATTTCCGTCCCAGCGCGCGGAATGTCCCCAGGGGTGGTCAGAGGATGGCCACTCCGTTGCCATTCCTGCGCAGCATGTTATCCAGGCTGGCTCCCGCAGGTACCATGGGGTAGACGCTCAGCTCCTGTTCCACCTGGAATTCGATGAGGAAGGGGCCGTCGCACGCCCGCGCCTGCTGGATCGAATGCGCGACCTGATTCCTCTCGGAGACCCGCAAGGCCTCGATTCCGAAGGCATCTGCAAGTTTGACGAAATCGGGATTGGCCATGGCTACGGAAGCGTAGCGCCGGCCGCAGAAGAACTCCTGGAGCTGGCGCACCATGCCCAGGTAGCCGTTGTTGACGATGGCGATGTTGAGCTTGATGCCCTCCTGGACGAGCGTCATCAATTCCTGCATGTTCATCTGGAAGCCGCCGTCGCCGACCACCACCCACACCTCTCGCTCGGGGCACGCCATCTTGGCGCCGATGGCGGCGGGCAGCGCGAAGCCCATGGTGCCAAGACCCCCTGACGTGATGAGCCCGTTGCTCGTTTCGTGCCGGTAGTACTGGGCTTCCCACATCTGATGCTGGCCCACGTCGGTGACCATCAAGGCTCGCCCCTCCGTCGCACGCCAGAGGGCATCAATGATCTGAGGCGCCCCCAGATCTCCATGGTCTTCGAGGATGGCATCGGCCCGGGCATGGCTCCGCAAGTGCCTGAGGAAGTCCAGCCATTCTGCGTGTTCCAGCTTCTCCAGTTCGGGCAGGAATTCGTTCAGCACATCCCGCACATCCGCCAGGATCGGGACGTCCACGCGCACGTTCTTGTGGATTTCGCTCGCATCGATCTCCACGTGGATCTTCTTCGCCTGGGGCGCGAAGGATTGCACATCGCCCGTCACGCGATCATCGAAGCGCATGCCGAGGGCGAGGATCAGATCCGCCTCTTGGATAGCCTGATTGGCCCAGGATTCCCCGTGCATGCCCACCATGCCGAGGTTGAGGGAATGGCTGGCGGGGAGGGCGCCGATGCCCAGCAGAGTCGTAGCAATGGGCGTCGAGGTGTGTTCTGCGAAGTGCATCAATTCGGAAGCGGCACCTGAGAGCATCACCCCGTGACCCGCCAGGATGAGGGGGCGCTTGGCTGTGCGGAGGAGCGCAAGGGCCCGATCGATGATGGCTTTGGGCGGCTTGGGAGGTACGTGCCGCATATGCCGTGTCGGGGCTGCCGCGTCCCAGCGCAGGGTCGTCCTGGCTTTCTGCGCGTCGGCGGTGATGTCCACCAGGACGGGACCCGGGCGGCCATGATTGGCCACGGCAAAGGCTTCCCGAATGGCGGGGGCGATGTCTTCCACGCCTTGCACGAGGTAGTTGTGTTTCGTGATGGGCAACGTCACGCCCGTCATGTCCACTTCCTGGAAGGCATCCGAGGCCAGCAGCTCAGAGCGCACCTGTCCCGTGATGGCCACCAGCGGCACGGAATCCAGCATGGCCGTGGCGAGGCCCGTCACCAGGTTCGTCGCGCCCGGACCCGAAGTCGCCAGCACGACCCCCGTGCGCCCGCTGGCGCGGCCGTAACCGTCCGCCATGTGGCAGGCGCCCTGCTCATGGCGTGCGAGCACGTGGCGCATGGACGGGTAGTCCAGCAGCGCGTCGTAGATGCTCAGCACGTTGCCGCCGGGGTAGCCGAAGACCGTGTCCACGCCTTCCCGTTGCAGGCACTCCCAGACGATGTGGGCTCCGCTCATCTCCATGCTGGTGTCCTTTCAAAGCAAAACCCCGCGTCCTTGTCGGATCGCGGGGTTCGGGTCGAGAACTGGTGGGTTTCTAAGCCGTGCCCGCTGATCCTGGAAGGAGCAGTGTTACAAGCACGCCTACGGCCACTCGCGCGACGGAGCCTTCGCCGGCCGTGGCCAGGAGAAGGAACTGGGAGGCGCCGTCGTGCATGGGTGGAAGCATAGCGGGCTCAGAGCCCTCCTCCAATACCGGACAAGTACTTTTTATTGCGTCATCATGGCTCGTTATTTCTCCGGAGCATCCATGACCTCGCCCCTTGCCGTCGTGTTGGGAGTCGGTCCCCTCCTCGGGGCGGCCGTGGTCCGGCGTATCGCGCGGGAAGGTATTCGTGTTGCCATGGTGGGGAAGGATCGCGGATTTCTGGATGAACAGGCGAGAGCCATTCCCGAGACGCGGGCTTTCCTGATGGATCTGAGCGAACCGGGCGCCAGCAAGATGGTGCTTCACCAGATCCAGATGGAACTCGGTCCCGTCCAGGTCTTGATCTATCACGCCTCCTCAGGAACACGCGGAACGGCTTCCAGCCTTAATCCGGAGCAGCTTCAGCGCGATCTACGCATGGATGCCACCGCACCCCTCGAAGCAGTGCAGATGGTGCTTCCGGATATGCGCAGGTCAGGGCAGGGCACGATCCTGTTCACGGGCGGCGGCCTTGCGCTCAAACCCCAAGCAGACATGGCCTCCGCATCCATGGGCAAGGCCGCGCTCCGGCAGTTGGCCCTTTGTCTGGCCGATGAGCTGGCGCCCGAGGGCATCCACGTGGCCACGGTCACCATCGCCGGATTCGTACAACGGAATTCAGCCTTCAACCCCGACCGGGTCGCTGAGGCGTATTGGCAACTCCATGTGGAGCCCAGGGAAAATTGGCGCTACGAGGTTGTGCTGCGACCGTGACGCCAGTCGTGAAGTTGAGGTTGCTCATCGGAAAGACTATGTGTGACCCATGCGTAACCACCCGGAACCTGCTGGGAAAAGTCGAAAAAAAGGTATGTGAAATTTAAGATATAAATTGGAAGTTTCGATCGGCTTTCACCTTTTCAAGCCGGGGAAAATGCGTCAATATTGAACATTCGTCTCCATCAGGGGAAGAGCCAGGCATTCCGCCGTTCCTCAGCGGCAACGCTCTGTTTGTGCCATTTCCGATCTTGAGCTTCTGAACGTGTGTCATGAAAGGTAATTGCCATGCGCCTGCTGGACCAAGCCATGAGCAACAGCGGTGGATTGGGAGATCCCTCATCCATCCTGGCCTCGTACGCTTCCGCCTTCACCCAGACCACACGTCTCCTGAAGCTGAGCTTCGCGGAGGAGAGCGGCATCCGGGAGAACACGCTCCTGCCGCACCGGCTCACGGGTCACGAGGAGATCAACGGGGACTTCCATTACGAACTGGAAGCCCTCTCCAGTGAAGCCGATCTCGAGCTAAAGCATTTCATCGGCGTTCCTGCGGAAATCGCGGTGCTTACGGACCAGGGTGACGAGCGCGCCATCTGCGGTCTTGTGGCGGAAGCACACCAGGAAGGCTCCGATGGCGGCTTCGCGACGTATCGTCTGGTCTTCGAATCCGGGTTCTCGGCCCTGCGCCTGCGGACCAATGCCCGGGTGTTCATGGATGTGGATGTGCTGGAGGTGACCAAGCGGATTCTCGCGGATCACCTGGATGGCAACGAGGTGCTGAAGGCGGCGTTTTCGCTCAAGGTGAACTGCGAGGCGGTCTATGCGCAGCGGCCCTTCTGGATGCAGTACAACGAGACGGACCACGACTACCTGAAGCGGATCTGGGCGCGCGAGGGCATCTCCTATGTCATCCAGACGGTGGAGGGCAGCAGCCACGCCCATCCCCAGCACGTCTTGGTGCTCTTCGACGATGTCTACACCTTGCCTGCCAATGAGTCGCCATCTTCGCGATTCCATCGTTCGGATGGCACGGAGCAGTCGGATGCGATCACCGAGTGGCATGGCCACCGCAGCATCCAGGCGGGTTCCCTGGCCCGGATGACCTGGCAGCATGCCTCGGCTTCCGCCCATCACGCCAGCGAGGAGAGCCAGGCCGATCAAGGAGAGGCCGGCAATGCCCTCGCCTCGACCCTGGAGAAGTATCAGCACCACAGACCCCTGGAGGACGAGGATGCGGAGGTGTTCTCGGACCTGGCCACGAAGCGGATGAAAGCCCTGGAGGGCCTGGTCAAGCGCTTCGAGGGAACGGGCACCATGCGTTCCTTCAGCGCCGGAACCTGGTTCACGCTCACCCAGCATCCCATCCACGACCAGGATGATCCGCAGGATCGCAATTTTGTCATCACGAGCCTGGAGGTCGAAGCGGAAAACAATCTGCCGAAGGACCTGGAGTCAACCCTTGCCGGTCTGCTCAAGAAGAATGAGGCAGCAAGGAAGCCGGAAGTCCCCTATGCCAACCGCTTCGCCTGCGTCCGCCGGGGCATCCCCATCCTTGCGGATCAGATCGCTCCTGCGAATCCGGGCCTGCTGACCGCACGCGTGGTGGGTCCCGCTGGATCCGTGGTGCACACGGACAAACTGGGACGCATCAAGGTGCGCTTCCTGTTCACGCGCAACGAGGATCATCCCGAAGCCGGAGCCAGTGGCACGGACGCGGACTCCGCGTGGGTCCGGCAGGCGGAGACCTGGGGCAGCCAGAGCTTCGGCGGCACCTTCCTGCCGAGGGTGGGCGACGAAGTGACCATCGAATTCCTTGGGGGCGATCCGGACAAACCCATCATCGTCGGCAGTTCCCACAACCGCGCAAAGCTTCCCACGAGCTTCGGCGATGTGTCTGCGCTTCCCACCGAGAAAGCCCTTTCCGGCATCCGCTCCCAGATGCACCACGGCAGTGGCGGCAACGAGCTGATTTTCGACGACACCACGAACCAGCTGCGGACGCGGCTCGCCAGCGATCACCAGGCCTCCCACTTGAACCTCGGCTACCTCGTCCACCCCCGCAGCGGCGGCAGTGGCGTTCCCCGCGGCGAAGGCTTCGAACTGCGCACCGACGCATGGGGCGCCATGCGAGCCGAGAATGGATTGCTCTTCACCACATTTAGAACCGCAGGACCCCACCTCGAAGCCGATCCCTTCACGAGCCAGATGGAATCGAGCTTGGAGCTGGCGAATGCTCTATCCGAGACCGGCGAACAGGTGGGTGCGGAGAAGCTGGAGGCGAACGAAGCGCTGCGCTACCTGAAGGAGTCCGCCAAGGCGAAGCGGAAACAGGGTAATAGCAGAAAAGAGGTGCCTGCCTTCAAGGCACCGATACTGGGCCTGGTGAGCCCCGATGGCATCCTGAGCACGACACCCGCCAGCCATGTCCTCAGCGCCAGGGACCACCTGCACATCACCAGCGGCGAAGACACCAGCATCGGCGTGGGTAAGAAGCTAGTCACGACCATCAAGGAATCCTGGAGCGCCTTCGTCTCAAAGAGCGGCATCAAGCTATTTGCGGGCAAAGAGGACTTCGATATCCAAGCCCAGGATGGCAGCGTGCAGATCCTCGCGGATCAGAGCGTGAAGGTCACCTCCGCCAAGGATGAACTGAAAGTCCTGGCCAAGCAGTACATCAAGGTCACTGCAGGCCAGTGCCAAATCGAGCTCACCGATAAGGACGTGAACCTCTACATGGCCGGGCCGATCAATATCCACGGCAACCTGAATTTTGGAGGCGAGCAGACTGGGCCGCCAGAACTGCCGTTCATGCCGAAGGGAGGATTAACCGGGCGGTTCAACCCTAGTAACTACATTCTCAGAGTTCATTCCGACCCCTGCGAGGAAGGACTACAGAACGATCAGTACACCCTCAAGTCCACGAACGGGGCGTACAACCAGACGAAGACCGTGAAACCGGACATGATCCCTGGCGACAAATACTTTGATCTCGAATTTACCAACTTAGTGCCGGACACAGCTTATTCACTCGAAATACAGTATGCCGAGGATGGGGGAAAAGAATTGTTGTACAAGGATGTTCCCTATTCCGGCCTTTGCAGCATCTAGATCTTTCGGAGATTTTCATGACAGAAACAGAGGGTTCCAAGAAAAAAAACAAAAAAAAATTTCATAACAACGAACCAAGTAAAAATACAGGCCACGTCAAACCCGTTAAGCACCCCTTTCGATTGTTGATGGACTCACACATGCACATCCAGAGCGGTGCATGTTCGACGTTACCTTTTTTGTGGGAACAGATTCCAGGACATCCGGAGTGGTCGCGTTCTACTATCCAAGATTGGGGAACTGGCAAGGCAGCGGGTACATTCAAACCAAATATCAAAAAGCTGGCTATTGCATCTGCAGGTAACACTTATGAAGTAGCAAAATCGTTTCTTCCACAAGCAGAAGCGGTCCGCAGTGAATTCCGTTCCAAGGAACCATATGATTCCGCTGAAGACCTTCTTTTCTGCGGCGCCGTGATGACCATGGATATGGAATACGCGCACTTTGGAGGGTATTTTGGCCTAAAAATCTATAACCCTCTTTATGAAAATGAAGACGACGCTCGAAATGACAAGGATCCTGTCGCTTATTGGCGTCCAGAGCCACATACCACGGGAAATGTTGGAAAACCTGGCTCCTCTCAAGTCGAAGGTTATCCAGAGAGTGGGGAAGCAAAATCAGCATTCTACGAGCGACTCTACACGGGTAAAAATAATGATAGGATAATAGGTTCTCTATATGATGAAAACGGCAAGAGACTCCATAGTATTCCTATTTATTGTAAGGTTAGAGATGCGCCTCAAGAAGAAATAACTCTATATGAGAATTGGAAAACACAGTTGCGTCGCACGCGGCAGGCGACAATAAAAGGGAAATTGAGGCTCCTGCCCATGTTTCATTATGATCCGCGACGGTGGCAGCATGGCGATAGTGAAGCTTTTAATGCGATTGGAGCTAGTGGTATATTTATAGGCTTTAAAATGTACACAGCTCAAGGCTACCGCCCATGGGAACCTCGCTTACCCCATATGGCTCAGTTCTATGCGACGTGCGAGAAAGAACAGATTCCCATCCTGAACCATTGCACGCCAAACGGCGCCTCCACCTATGACCGCGCTGACTACATACGGTTTACCCATCCGAATGACAAACCGGAAGTAGACGGGGCGCAGAAGGAAGCGAGCAAGAGGAAATATTATTCTCAGGCGGGAGAAATCATTGATGGGAAAAATATATACCCATATCCATCGTCCATGATAGACAACCCGCCATCAGGATTAACTGAGTACAATAAAGCTAAATTAGGAGAAATGAAGGAAAAGCGTGAGGAACTAGCCACTCAACTGGCTGCGGTGGATTATTTCCGGGAATATTTCGTTTCACCAAGGGCCTGGAGGGTGGTGCTGCAAAAACATCCCGATCTTCGTCTTTGTCTAGCGCATTTTGGGGATAACTCTGATATGGGCCAAGATTGGGCCAAGGAGATTGTCTCCATCATGTCGGAGCCGCCAGATCACAAGGATCACAAAATCAAGCATAAGAAGAAGAAATATCCCAATTTTTATGCAGATATCGCTTACACTTTCGTGGATCCCGGATTTCGGGCTTTCTTCAAGACGCTGCTGCTTCAGCATCCACATATCATCGACAATCTTCTATTCGGGACGGATTGGTTCCTGATGATCGGGGACGGAGGCGCCTTCGATACCTATTGCCGCACGGCCAAGGAATTCTTCGATGCCATCAATAAAAGCTATTGGCCTAAAATTTCTGAAGAGAATCCCTGTAAATTTTATCGGCTTGGAGATCAAATAACGCGGATTTCGAACAATATTGTGATAGAAAGACAATCTTTGTTCGCTCAAGAAGATGCACGTAGTAAGTATAATAAAACGGGAAAGCAAAAAGACGACGAAAAAATAATGAGGGATATCGCTTTGGATGATCCTAAAAATGCCCAAGACGAAATTCAAAAGACAGCGCTGACCATTAAAAAAATAGCCGCCAAACATGCCCATTGAATTCGGGAGCGTTCATTATGTCCATTCGCATGATCCGTCATTTGAGGACCGCCGCCACTAAAATTCTCGCTTCCTTCCTTGCTCTTTCTGCCATTGCCGCGTTCGGGGATAAGCCTATGGAATTTCTCTACGACACTCGTGAAGCCGCATCTCTGAAACCTTATACTTACAAGGCAGATGGCCCCTATTTGTTACATTTATTCTCTGTGCCTCAAGATAATGCGGTAGGCACCAATGATCTGAACAATGTGATCACCCTGTTCACCTTTCAGAAAGACCGTTTGCAATCCAAGGAATACTTCCGAAACACTATAGGAAGCCTTAGCGGTGGAGGACAGTACCTACCTGAGCCATTGTCTGATCATTCCATTGGGTTCGCTCAGACCAGGCGTTTTATCATTTTTGATTTCAATACAAAAAAGGCGGAAGAACATACCATTACAACATCTATAGATAGAAATATTTTGCATGTCGGTATTGCAAATATTGATAAAAAACAATATTTCTTTGAAATTGAATCGGATAATCCAAAATCTGAAGATTATAACGACATTACTAGAACGCTTTGGCTCATGGATTTGAATAGTAAGCCCCCTCATCTTATTAAAAAGATGGAAAAGGCAAAGGGTAGTGTGTGGTCTATCTTCAAAGACCAGCTCTTTTTTTGTGATTTTAAAAATATAGAACTCAAAGTTTATAATTCCAATCTTGGACCCTCTCATCATCCTGTTATGGATGTCCTTAATAAAAACAAAGGAAACGTAGATTTTGTAGATGTGATACCACATCCATCTTTACCTTTTGCTGTATTATCCGGCGGTGAAAATGGTGCTATGTACATTTGTTGGAATCAAGTGTTTAGAGACGAGCGCCCACAGAATTTATTTAAAAATAATGAAACCTTGAAATATTCTTTTTCTCCAGATGGTCGATGGCTGGTGTTTCAAAAGACAGACCCCGAGCCTGAACGCTCCTTCATAATGCCGGTTTCTGAGAAATACCCGTACTACCTGGGCTCCCCGATTCTTCTGGAGGGAGCCACCTTTGACAGGGATAATTTCGCTTGGACGAACAATCCTGTGTGCCTTGTGGGCTCATTTGGGAATAAGCTTTACCGCTATGACCTAACCAAGGAAGGCCACCCCGAGGCTGCCGGTTATCCTAGCTATTGGGACTATGTTGTGGACCAGGACCTGGAGAAACTCCGTAAGGCCGGTAAGCAAGGACTGAAGCCCAAGCCTTGAGCTTCATAGACCCCACCCACCCATTAGTCATAGGCTGAAGGTAACTCAGCCTTCTCTTCAACAGGCATTAACATCATGCATTAGCTCTAGCTCCGTATGTCTATATAGCAGGATTCGAATATAATTTCAACAAAACAGAAATTGGAAATAAATTCAGGACAAAATAAGCGATCAAATTTCAACATCAGATAGCAAACCAAAAGAGTTGTCGATCGGGTTGGCAGGGATAAGCCTACAAGCCCTGATCGTGGCCACCGGAATTCGAAAAATCGCCGTATTCCCGCCTGAGGACAATTATATGGGCTTGGGTTATCTCGATTTATTTATGAAAATTGGTGCAATATTTGTGATTGCAGACATCGTTTTTGGTAGCGCCGTCAAATATCACTATTATCAAAACAAAAAATCATAAAAGCAAAATGATCTTGGTTTGGCGCTTTGCATCCGCTGTTTGGCTTTTGGTTTAGGGCCCTTATTGCTCTTTGGTTTAGGATCGATCTTGCCTTAGCGACGAAGAAAATTTCGAGTAGTGCTGATAATTCCAGGCCCCTTGAAATTAGGTTCCAACCTATTTCCCATTGCAACGCAATCGAGTCAGAATTTTAGTGTTTCTTCAGAACAGCCCCATGATCCTCCCCGTATTGGTATCCACGTCGATGTCATAGAACGAGGGCCGAGTGGGCAGTCCGGGCATGGTGGACATCTTGCCGAGGAGGGGGTAGAGGAATCCTGCACCCACGGAGGCGCGGACGTCGCGGACGGGGATGCGGAAGCCCTTGGGGCGGCCTTTCAGGGTGGGGTCGTGGCTGATGGAGAGGTGGGTCTTGGCCATGCAGATGGGGAAGGTGTCGTAGCCGAGTTCGGTGAATTCCTTGATCTTGCTCTCGGCCAGTTCGGAGTAGTCCACGCCATCGGCACCATAGATCTCCTTGGCGATGGTCTCGATCTTATCCTTGATGGTGTGTTCCAGTTCGTAGAGGAACCGGAAATCCGAGGGCTGTTCGCAGGCCTTCACCACTGCATTGGCGAGGTCGACGGCGCCTTCGCCGCCCTTGGCCCAGTGTTCGCAGATCACCGCGTCAGCGGCACCGCCCTCGACGGTTGCGGCCATGCGGATGAGTTCCAGCTCGAGTTCGGTGTCGGTCGAGAAGCGGTTCACGGCGACCACTGCGGGAATGCCGAAACGGCGGACGACCTCGAGATGGTGGAACAGATTGGGCAGACCCTTGCGGAGCAGTTCCAGGTTCTCTTCCGTATAGACCGGATCCAGGGGCTTTCCGGCCACGACCTTCGGACCGCCGCCGTGCATCTTCAGGGAACGCACTGTGGCCACGACGACCACGCAATCGGGCCTCAGGCCAGAGACCCGACACTTGATGTCGCAGAACTTCTCCATGCCCATGTCCGCGCCGAAACCGCTCTCGGTCACCACGTATTCCGCTGAATGCAGGGCGATCTTGTCGGCGAGGATGGAGCTGTTGCCATGGGCGATGTTGGCGAAGGGTCCGGCATGCACCAGGACGGGCGTGCCTTCCATGGTCTGGATGAGGGTTGGCTTGATGGCATCGCGCATGAGGGCCGTCATGGCGCCAGCCACGCCCAGGTCCTCGAGTGTCACGGGTACGCCCTTGCGATCCAGGGCGACGACCACGCGGCCGATGCGCAGGCGCAGGTCCCGCAGGCTACGGCAGAGGGCGAGGATCGCCATGAGTTCGCTGGAAGAGGAAATATCGAAACCGGAATCGTGCTGGAAATCCTTTTCCTCGTTGCCTTGCCCCACGGTGATGCCGCGCAGGAAGCGGTCGCTCACATCCATGACGCGGCGCCACATGATCTCTTTGGGGTCAATGTCGAGGCGGCAGAGACGCCGGCGATCTGCCGCGGACAGATCATCGGGATTCTCGGCCTGGACCCCCAGCTTCCCCAACCGCAATTTCAGGCTGTGCGCGAAGACGCGATGGCCGTGACGGTCCTTGGGCATCAGCCGCTCGAAGAGCTGCTCGTCAGTCGCATCGCTTTCGTGAAAGATGCGCGCGTCCAATGCTGCCGAGGCCAGATTGTGCGCGGCGGTGATGGCGTGCATGTCGCCGGTGAGGTGCAGGTTGAAGTCCTGCATGGGAACCACCTGGCTGTAGCCGCCACCTGCGGCACCGCCCTTGATGCCGAAGGTGGGGCCTAGGCTGGGCTGACGGATGCAGGTCACCACGCGGCGGTCCAGATGCGCGCCCAGGGCCTGGCTCAAGCCCAGCGTCGTGGTCGTCTTGCCCTCCCCCAGCGGCGTGGGCGTGATGGCCGTGACATCCACGTACTTGCCCATGGGTAGCTTGCTCAAGCGTCCAAGGGCGCAGAGTTTCACCTTGGCCTTGTGGGGGCCGAAGGCCTCGATTTCGTGCGGATAGAGCCCCATTTCCTCCGCCACCAGCGTGATCGGCTTGCGCCGTGCCTGCTCGGCGATCTCCAGATCCGAGGGCACTGGATCCTGGCGGCGCAGAGGCGTCGGCGAGAAGGGAAGGCGTTCGGCGCAGTCAAGGTAAGGGGTCATGGGTCATCTCCTGGAGCCGCGGCTGCTCGGATGAGGATGAGAATTACAGATCAGGAAGCCGTGGCCCAGTGAGGGGTCCGGCGGAAATACAGCAAGGACTTGCAACGAGCAAACACAAGAACCATTCCTAGGATGTCCATGTCCGCTTTGCGGTGACACATCGCGATTCGTGAATCTAGCTTCCATGGATGCATTCGATTGCGGGTTCGGTTCCCGGTCCATCTCTCGATGCGTGGTCGTAGAATCGAACCATGCCACGTCCGTTCTCCGATCCCCGCACCGGCACCACCACCAAGACGCGCTCCAAGCCCAAGCTGCAGCAGCCGTCCATGTGGAAGGTGATCCTCCACAACGACGACTACACCAC
>DCFP01000149.1:23548-23745 GCA_002319925.1 Holophagaceae bacterium UBA1801
ACAACGACGACTACACCACCCAGGAATTCGTGGTATGGATCCTGGAGACCGTCTTCCGGAAGCCCGAGCCCGAGGCCGTGCGCGTGATGCTCGATGTGCACAAGCGGGGCAAGGGCGTGGCGGGCGGCTATCCCCTCCATATCGCCCGTAACCAAGTGGCGGAGGGGAACAAGAGCGCGGCGGCACACCGATATCAC
>DCFP01000080.1:0-2742 GCA_002319925.1 Holophagaceae bacterium UBA1801
TCGTGCGCAGCCATGCCGCGGGCGTGGGGACGCCCCTGCCCCCCGACCAGACCCGCGCCCTGATGGCCGCCCGCATCAACTGCCTGCTGAAGGGCTTTTCCGGCATCCGCCCCGAGCCCATCCAGCTCCTGGCCCAGTGCCTCAACAAGAATGTGGTGCCCGTCATTCCTTCCCAGGGCAGCGTGGGCGCCTCCGGTGACCTGGCGCCCCTGGCCCACATGGCCCTGCTGCTGGTAGGCGAAGGGTTGGCCTGGGATGGTGACAAACACATCTCTGGCGGCGAAGCCCTCAAGAAGGCCGGCCTCACGCCCATCCAGCTCCAACCCAAGGAAGGCCTGGCCCTCATCAACGGCACGCAGCTCATCACCTCCCTGGGCAACCTCGCCGTGGCGCGACTTTCCGAACTGATTCCCCTTTCCGACGAGATCGCAGCCCTGAGCCTCGAAGCCCTGCGCGGCACCCGCTCCGCCTTCGATCACCGCATCCACGAGGCCCGGCCCCACCCCGGCCAGATCGAAGCCGCGGCCCACATGCGCGAGATCCTCGGCACCACCAGCGAGATCGCCGACAGCCACCGCGACTGCACCCGCGTGCAGGATGCCTACTCCCTGCGCTGCCTACCCCAGGTCCACGGCGTGACCCGGGACGCGCTGAAGTTCGCCGCCGAGATCCTTGAGCGGGAGCTGAACAGCGCCACGGATAATCCGATGATCTTCACCGAGCAGCAGGAGAGCCACAGTGGCGGCAACTTCCACGGCCAGTACCCGGCCTTCGCCTGCGATATGCTCGCCATCGCCACCTGCGATCTGGCCAGCATGTCCGAGCGGCGCCAGGAGCGCCTAGTGAACCCCGCCTACAGCGATTTGCCCGCCTTCCTCACCAAGAACGGCGGCCTTGAATCCGGCTTCATGATGGCCCACGTCACCTCCGCCGCCCTCGTCTCCGAAATGAAGGGCCTGGCCCATCCCGCCTGCGTGGACAGCATCCCCACCAGCGCCGGCAAGGAGGACCACGTGAGCATGGGCCCCATCGCCGCCCGCAAGCTCCTGCGCGCAGTGGAAGCCTTGGAACAGGTGCTCGTCATCGAGGCCCGCATGGCCCTGGAGGGCGTCCGCATCCTGGAGATGAAGCCCGCCGATGGCCTCATGCCGCTCTTCAACGGATTGTCTGAAGTCTGCCCCGAGTGGCATGACCGGGCGATGTACGAGGAACTCCAGAAGACCGCGGAGGCCCTGCGCGCGCACATCGCGAGGAGGCGAAAGGGATAAAACCACGGCCTGGTTCTGGCATCTCACGATTTCATCGAGGTAGACTGCCGTAATGAACGCCACTAACCCATCCTTCTTTTCCAGGACCGCAGCCAGGATCCTCCTCGGGATCCTGGCCTTTTTCGTGCTCCTCGTGATCGGGGGTTACATCCTGGTGCGGAGCGTTCTGTCGCCGGAGAAGATCCGGCCCCTGGCTGAAGCCAAGCTTTCTGCGGCCCTCGGCGAGCCCGTCACCCTGGGCGACATGGGCATCAGCTTGTTTCCCACCCCTGCCCTGCGCGCAGGAGATATCCACATCGGCGCAGCGAACACGAAGGCCCCGTCGCTGTCCATCGCCTCGCTGCGCATCATCCCATCACTGGCCTCGGCCTTGCACGGTCAGCTCGTCGTGGACCGGGTCGATCTCGACGGCATGGACATCGCCATCCGGCGAGACAAGCAAGGCAACTGGGAACTGCCCTACAACCCGCCGAAAGAGACGGGCAGCGCCAAGCCCGCTGCGCCGAGTTCCAGCCCCGGCAACACCAAGCCAGCTGCGCCGAGTTCTGGCCCCAACATCGCCATTCGGGATATCGAAATCACAGATGGCAAATTCCGCTTGATCGACGACGCGCCACCCAGCGGCGGCCCTGCCCGCGAAGTGGCGGCCCTGCAGAAGATTCAAGGCGCGCTCGCGGTGGATGCCGATGGCGTGAGTGTGGACAAACTCACGGCTCAATTCCAGAAGACCGAGCTGAAGGGATCCGCATCCATCTCGGCCGAAAAAACGGTGCTGGATCTCGCATCGCCCAGCATCTCCTCCGTGGATCTGCCCCAGATCTTCGCTTTCCTGGGCGCGGCGCCCATCGATGGGCTTTCGGTTTCCGGCAACTGCCCGTTCCACTTGTCCATGACCATGACGCAAAAGGGCGCGCTCTCCGCTAAGGGCGAGTTCGACGCGGCCGTCCTGAAACTCGGAACCCTCGAAATCAAGTCCCTGAAGACCCCCGTGAAGGTGGAACACGGCACCGCCACGCTGGCTCCCATCACCTTCAACGCCTACAGCGGAAGCGAGAAGGGCAGCTTCGCACTTTCCATCGCACACACGCCCATGGGCTACTCCCTGGCGACCACCCTCGACGGCGTGGATGTGAACCAGGCCCTCTCGGCCAATACCTCGGCCAAGGACGTGCTCCTGGGCACGGGCCACGTACAGGCGACGGTCAAGGGCGCCGGGTTCGATTCCAATGCCCTGAAAGCCACGCTCTACGGTATTTCCGAAGTGGCCGTGAAGAACGGCGTCGTTCGCAACCTGCCGCTGCTGGCCAGCATCAACCGCGCCCTGAAGATCACCAGCGGCGATTCCAAGGACACGAAGTTCGATAGCCTCACGGGCACCTTCGTTATCGCCAACGGCAAGGCTCATACCGAGGATCTGCTGCTCAAGGCTGGCGAACTTTCCCTCATCGCGAAGGGCGACATCCTCTTCGATCTG
>DCFP01000080.1:2977-6985 GCA_002319925.1 Holophagaceae bacterium UBA1801
AAGGGCGACATCCTCTTCGATCTGACCCTTTCCTTCAAAGGCACCGCCATATTTACCGGCGCCAAATCCGCCGAATTCGCCCACAGCGTCAGCGAACTGCGGGGCCTCGTCAACGACAAGGGAGAACTGGCGATTCCCCTCACCGTGAGCGGGCCCGTTTCATCGCCCTCCGTCAACGTGGATCTCGCCGCACTGCTCAGCGGCGCGGCCAAGCAGCAGTTGAAACAGACCCTCGGGGATAAACTGAAGCAGCTTCTCGGGAAGTAGGAGATTCTTCACCTTAAATCGCGAATGGATCAAGATCCGCGAGACGCTGGCAGGATGGGCTTCGACACGGATGCAACCGCTGCATCATTTGCGCCATCGGCTGACAATATGGGTGGCCCTATTCCTTGATGATTTTCAGGGTATCGGTCTCGAAATTGATATCGACGGGTACCGCGCGAATGGGGTCCAGACGTCCAAATAGGACCCTTACCAAAAACAGCCGATCCCGGCACGCGAACAAATCAAAGTCGTAGTATGTGTTTTGATCTTTAGGATCAATGGTCAGGTAATGCCATTTCATCAAGTCCGGAGAATAGCAGATCCGGTCATCACTCTTGGTGATGAAAAGATGAGTTCCGTTGGCATTGATGCTCTCGATATTGCCGAAATTAATTCCGGTTTCGAGCGGTGGCTTCACTTTACTGAAATGCTTCCAATCGGAGCTGATGAGCATTTCCAATTTGATCGCGTTATGCAAATCAAAAAGATGCGCCTGCCCCTGCAGTTCGGTCAGCCTCAGGAAATCTGGCCTGATCTCCGTCTTGAGGTCGCCCGTGATGCCATCCGTGAAGGTGTTGGCCCAGTGTTCCCCATCCGAAGATTCCCAGCACTCAAGCTTCCTGAACCCCCCCGCCACCACGAGCTTGTGCTCGAACTCCATGGCAACGGGATCCATCCGGCCAGCCCAGCCCGTTTTCCCGGCGATCAGATTCCACGATGCTCCATCCGAACTAGACCAGACATCATCCATGTCCACGTAGGGACCAGATTCTCCACCGCGCCAGGTCCCGCCCAGAATCCACAGTTTGTCCTTGAATATCGCAACGGCCTCATGATCCCGGGGAATGAAACGTTTCCCCGCGACGGGTGCGACCTGATCCCAATGAAGCCCGTCCTCGCTCTTGAACACGCGGTCCGGTGAATCTCCGATGATCCAAACAGCCCCTTTGAAATGGACCACTTGGAAAGATGTGTTGTCGAAATGGTGCGTGCGGTCACCCAGATCCACGGGCTGGAATGACTGAACGCATTGTCCATTCTCATTCGTCCAATGTATTCCGTCGGAACTCTGGAGGAAGGGACCGTCCGACAGGGAAGCCACGAGTTTGCCCTGGAGAAGGCCATATTGACTGGGTTCATAGGGCAGGTTTATGCAGGAGACCCGGCATTCCCACTGCAGACCATCCCGGCTGGCGCAGATGACTCCTCCCCCGACACTCCATAGTTCATCGCCCGCATTCAGGATGGTCACGCCTCCAGGAGCGTTTGAAGTGTCGACGAGCTGCCAGTTCAATCCGTCGGAAGAAAGGAAAGCGGCTCTGCGCCTTCCTGGAACATTCCCGTAGAGAATGAGCTGGTTTTTGAACGCCACAAGTCGCCACAAACCCCTCAATCCAGGGATTTCAGATGTTTTCTCCCATTGTTTCGCATCGGTGCTCCGCCAGATTTCCGTGCGAGAATCCGAGGAACGAGCCAGATACAGAAAGTCACCGTGCGACGCGATGATTTCAGGCTGATCCTCTGTTTCCCTATTCCCGGGAAGTTGCTGAAGAACCGGTTCCCAGTTCCCACCATCAGCGGTGCTCCACACGTCCACGGCATTCCTTCCGTCCTTGGACCAATGGTTCCGCCCCCCGATGACAAACATCCTTCCTTTATGCTCGATGTAGCTCGCGTCATCCCGAATGACATCCGTGGTCTTGAGCGCATGAGCTGGCATGGCGCCCTCTTCTACATTTATGTGATGGCGATCGCTGAGCGCGCTTTGCAGACCTTTCCGCTCATCCGGGATCGAGTAGACTTTCGCGTTTTTCGTCTCTCGATCATCGAAATTCACAAAAGGCATTCTTTCCCAGGTCAAAACTGGCAGATTGATGTTGAACCCGTTGGGTACCTGTTTGTGGAAGGCGCCTCCTAGTAACCAGTAATGACCTTTGAAATAGAACATGGAAGGTGATTCGAGGACGCCTAAGCCTTCCGGGCCGGAGCCCGTACTGTCCCTTTCGGAGGCGAACCCACTGCTCATGAAGAAACACATGGCTAGAGCCGTGAATAGGGACGCCTTCAATCGCAATCTCAGCCCTCCAGCACTCTCGACGCCAGCTCAGGATAGCAACGGATGAGGGTCTCCCGGTGTTTCTGCTGCACGGAGACCAAGATGCACTCTTCTCGCGCAATGGCTGTGGCTGCGTGGGGTCGGTGATGGAGATATGCCTCGGGCTCGAGGAATCCCTGGAAGAGGGTTTCGTGGGTCACCACGGTTGAACTGAATCCCAACTCCAGCTCGATCTCCCCCACGAGGAGCTGGTAGATCACGTCCGCTGGATCACCCTGCTCGAACAGGATCTCGCCGGCGCTCAGCATGCGTTTGGAGGCCACCAGGGCGAAGCGACTGCGGAATTCGCGGATCGAATCGTTGGCCTCCTTCAGACGGCGCGTGAACTGCTGGCAAATGACGCGCGTCAAGGCCGGGTAGCCGTCCATGATCACGTCGATGTGCTGTGGCTTCAGGCAGAGGGTGTAGGTACTGCCTGAACTGCGCACGGAAGCCGTGCGGCGGTAGTCGCCGAAATAGGCCATCTCGCCCACGATGGCGATGTGGTCGGGGTCGCACATCCTGGAGTCCAGAATCACCGGTGGGCCACCGGGCAGCAGCGGCGGGCGTTCGACGGTGTACGAGCCCTTCACCACGATGTAGAGATCCTGGTCCTCTTCACCCTCGTGGATCAGGTATTCGCCGTCCGTGTAGCGGCGCGGCTCCACATCGGGACAGCGTTGCAGGAGGAGGCAAAGCTCGCAGGACTCGTCCTGGGCCAGCACCGCGAGATCGAACAGCTCAGGCATGGCGGCCTCCCCAGGTCTGGTTTCAGAGCCTTACCACTTTGCCCCGATCGGCCCGCCGCATCAACCTGGTTCGTGATGGCCCAGCAGTTCCAGGATCAGCGAGGGCTGGCAGCGGACAAAGGCTTCCCGGGAGGCTTGGCCGATGGCCACGAGGAAGGCGGCATCCACGACCCGTGCCGTGGCCATCTGGGTGCTGCCCCTCAAGAAAGGCAGCGGTTCGATGAATCCCTGGGGCAATTCCTCGGGTGTCACCACCACCCGGACGCCATTCCGTTCCAGCTCCACGCAGCCCATCATCAGTTGGAAGAGCTCCGTCGCTGGCTCGCCAGCCGTGAACAACACGTCGCCCGCGCTGGCCATCCGCTGGCTGGACTGGAGTGCAAAACAGCCCTGCAGCAGACGGAGGGCTTCATTGGCCTCCTTCAGCCGATTGGAGAACTGCCGGCAGATGGCGCGGGTGAGGGAGGGGAAATCCTGGATGATGGCCTCGACATGGGCGGGCTGGAGCCGGAGCGCGAGGGTGCTGCCCGAGATACGCAGAGAGGCGGTGCGCTTGAAGGAGCCGAGAAAAGCCATCTCGCCCACGATGGAAGGGTTCTCAAGCCCGCAGGTGATACAGGCCAGGATCGCCGGGCGCGAGCCCATCACCGCCTGCTCCACCACGAAGGCGCCCTCGAGTACGATGAAGACTTCCTGGGAAGCCTCCCCTTCCCGGATGAGGTATTCGCCATCGCGATAGCGCAGGCACTCGATATCGGAATACCTCGCCACGAGACGCGCGATCTCGGAACCCGGGTCCAGGTAGAGTTTCGCGACGTCGAAAGGTTCGGGCATGTCGGGTACTCCGGCGCCTTAAATGAAACCACGAATCACACGAATACGAACGAATCTGCACGA
>DCFP01000080.1:7264-7830 GCA_002319925.1 Holophagaceae bacterium UBA1801
TCGTGCAGATTCGTTCGTATTCGTGAAATTCGTGGTTACCAGAAAGACTTATTCGAGACTCCCGATTTCCGCTTCCACCGCTTCGAGGATCTCGCAGGACTTCACGAGGGCCTTCATGGTGTTGTGGTCGGCGTAGAGCGGCCGGTCCTCTTCGAGGTGCGGTACGTGCTTGCGCACCACCTCGCGGGCCTTGGTGACGCCCTTGCCGAAGCCGAATTCGCGGAAGTCCAGGGCCTGGGCGGCGCACATGAACTCGATGCCCAGGATGCCGTAGGCGTTGTCCATGATCTGATTGTTCTTCAGGGCGGTATTCATGCCCATGGAGACGAAGTCCTCCTGATCAGCAGCCGCCGGGATGGACTGGATGCTCGCGGGCATCGACAGGATGCGGTTCTCCACAATCATCATGTCGGCGGTGTACTGGCTCAGCATCATGCCGCTGAACATGCCCGCACCCTTGGTGAGGAATTCCGGCAGGCCCACGCTCAGCGCGGGGTTCGTGAGGCGGTTGAGGCGCCGCTCAGCCAGCACGCAGACCATGGTGATGGCCGCGCCCGCCATGTCCA
>DCFP01000018.1:0-246 GCA_002319925.1 Holophagaceae bacterium UBA1801
GAGCAAGGGCACCAAGGTCTTCGCCATCGCGGGCCGCGCCAAGCGTACGGGCCTGGTGGAAGTGCCCATGGGCATCACCATCAAGGAGGTGGTCAACGAGGTCTGCGGCGGCATCAAGGAGAACAAAACCTTTAAGGCCGTGCAGATGGGCGGCCCCTCCGGCGGCTGCATTCCAGCTTCCCTCTCCGACACGCAGATCGACTACGAGCAGATCACCAAGACCGGCGCCATCATGGGCTCCGGCGG
>DCFP01000018.1:511-8703 GCA_002319925.1 Holophagaceae bacterium UBA1801
GTCATGGACGAAACCACCTGCATGGTGGAGATGGCGCGCTTCTTCCTGAAGTTCACGCAGCTCGAGTCCTGCGGCAAGTGCACCTCCTGCCGCATCGGGACGCTCCGCATGCTGGAGATCCTGGAAGAGATCGTCTCCGGCAAGGGCAAGGAAGAGCACATCCAGCAGCTCGAAGAACTTGGCCAGATCATCAAGAGCACGTCCCAGTGCGGCCTCGGCAACACGGCACCCAATCCCGTGCTGACGACCCTGAAGTATTTCCGCGACGAGTACGAGGCCCACATCCGCGAACACCGCTGCCCGGCTCACTCCTGTGGAGCCCTGGTGAAGTTCGCCATCAATCACGACAAGTGCACCGGCTGCACGATCTGCGCGAAGCAGTGCCCTGCCAAGTGCATCACTGGCGAACTCAAGAAGCCCCACGTCATCGACCAGGACCGCTGCACCAAGTGCGGAAAATGCTTCACCGTCTGCAACTTCGACGCGATCACGAAAGACTGAGGAACGACATGGCCCTTGTAAACCTCAAGCTCAACGGCAAAGCGATCTCCGCCGACAATTCGAAGACCATCCTGCAGGTGGCCCGGGACAACGGCATGGAAATCCCGACCCTCTGCTACGATCCCCGCCTTCCCCCTTACGGATCCTGCCTCGTCTGCGTCGTGGAAGTGCGCAACTCCGGGCGTCTCCTGATGTCCTGCACCACGCCCGTCGCTGAAGGCATGGACATCTGGACGGAAAGCGAACCGGCCATGAAGGCTCGGAAAGCCGCGCTGGAGATGCTCCTGTCCAACCACTACGCCGACTGCCGCGGGCCGTGCTTCCTGAAATGCCCCGCCAACGTCGACGTGCAGGGCTATCTCGCCTTCGCCAACGCCGGCATGCACAAGGAAGCCCTGGAGCTCATCCGCGAGACCAACCCCATGCCTCTCGCCTGCGGTCGCGTCTGCGTGCGCTACTGCGAAGCCAACTGCCGCCGCAAGGACGTGGATTCCCCAGCCGCCATCAACTTCATGAAGCGCTACGTGGCTGATCTGGAATACGACCGCCTGGCGGCTCCCGAGATCACGCCCACCAACGGCAAGAAGATCGCCGTCATCGGCGGCGGCCCCGCGGGCCTCACCTGCGGCTATTACCTGCGCAAGAAGGGCTATGCCGTCACCATCTTCGACAAGCAGCCCAAGCTCGGCGGAATGCTGCGCTATGGCATTCCCGAGTACCGCCTGCCCCAGGCCGTGCTGGACAAGGAGATCGACCAGATCCTTGCTCACGGTATCGAGACGAAGAAGAATGTGAAACTCGGCACGGATTTCACCTTGGACGGGTTGAAGGCCGAGGGCTACGACGCCATCTACCTCGCGCTCGGATCCTGGGTTGCCAAGGGCATGGGCATCGAGAATGAGAACCATCCGAACATCCTCCCCGGCATCGTCTACCTCGAGCAGGTGAAGCGGGACGGTCCACCGAAGATGAACGGCACGGTCGCCATCGTGGGTGGCGGCAACACTGCCATCGACGCGGCCCGCACTGCCCTGCGCTGCGGCGCGGAAAAGGTCGCGGTGCTCTACCGCCGCACCCGCACGGAAATGCCCGCGGACGATATCGAAGTGGAAGACGCCATCGAAGAAGGCGTCGAGTTCCATTACCTCACAGCCCCCAACAAGGCCGTGATCGATGACGGCAAACTGGTGGGCCTGGAATGCTTCCTCATGGAACTGGGCGAACCCGATGCCTCCGGCCGCCGCCGCCCCGAGAAGGTGAAGGGCAGCGAGTTCCTCTTCAAGGCTGACTGGATCGTCTCCGCCATCGGCCAGGAACAGGACCTGAAGGGCCTCGAGAACAAGACCCTGGGCCAGATCAAGCTCACCAAGTGGAACAGCATCGACGCAGACCCCGAGACCCTGCAGACCTCCGTGGAAGGCGTGTTCACGGGCGGCGACGCCATGACGGGCCCCGCCGCTGCCATCGACGCCATCGGCGCGGGCCGCAAGGCCGCCGTCGTCATCGACAAGTGGTTCGAGACCGGCAAGGTGGAGAAGTTCCAGGCGGGCTTCTTCAGCAAGCGCAACGCCCTGGCAGAACCCAGCGAGGCCTTCTTCGCGCAGTTCGAGAAGACCGAGCGCAGCGAGATGCCCAAGCTTGAGAAGGTCACCCGTGGCGCCAACTGGGAGGAAGTGGATCTCGGCGTCACTGCGGAGCAGGTTCAGCACGAGACCTCCCGCTGCCTCTCCTGCGGCTGCAACAGCGTCTTCGACTGCGATCTCAAGGTCTACTCGGGCAACTACGACGCCCAGCAGGAACGCTTCAAGGGCAAGCTCAAGAAGCACAAGATGGACGAGCGCCATCCCTACATCCTGCTCGACAGCAACAAGTGCATCCTGTGCGGCCGTTGCGTGCGCTACTGCGGCGAGCTGATCGGCGTGAACGCCCTCGGCTTCATCAACCGCGGCTACGAGACGGTGGTCAAGCCCACTCTGGATAAGCCCCTGGCCGAAACCGGCTGCATCGCCTGCGGCAACTGCATCGAGGTCTGCCCCACGGGCGCCATCACCTTCAAGGCCACCCTCGACAAGCCGGGACCCTACCGCACCGTGGCCTATCGCTCCGCCTGCTCTTTCTGCGGTGTGGGTTGCGAAGTGGATGTCAACCACAGCGGACGAGACTACTTCTTCGTCACCGCCAAGCCCGTGGATCCCTTCGTGGAAGGCGAACTCTGCGCCAAGGGCCGCTTCGGTTCCTACTACGTGGGCTCCAAGGACCGACTCTACAACCCGACCATCAAAGGAAAGGGCAATGTCGGCATGACCGATGCGGCCAGCACATTGGTGGCGGGTTTGAAGAAGTTCAAGGGCGAGGAGATCCTCTTCCTGGCTTCCCCGCGCATCACCAACGAAGACGCTTTCCTTTTCGCCTCCCTGGCTAAGCAGGTGGGTTCCCGCTTCGTGTTCGCCGCGGAAGATTTGCGGCGCGCGGGATTGCCCGATGTCACGAAGGCCATGGGCTACAACGGCTCCACCATCAAGCAGGATGCCGTTGCCAACATGGACGTGATCGTGACGGTGGGCGGCGAAGCAATGACTTACAACCCTGTGTTCGCCTTTAAGGTCCGCCGGGCCGTGATGGGTGGCGCCAAGCTCGTGCACGTGGGTCAGCTTCCCAAGACCATGAAGAAGCTGGTCACTCATCACCTCGCCTGCAAGGCCGGCGAGGAGGCGAAGGTGCTGTCATCCCTGTGCGGTGCCATCATCCGCGCGGGCGCCCACCTCGGCGAGCATGTATCCAACGGCAAGGAATTCCTGGCCCACGGATTTGCCCAGGCCGTGCCTGAGATCGAACAAGCTGCGAATGTCTTCAAGGGCGCCAATGTCGCCGTGATCGTCAACCAGGACGCCGCTGTGGGCAGTGACAACGCTGAACTCAAGTGGGCTGCGGACCTGACCCTTCTCACCGGCGGCGCCAAGGGCGGTCTGCTGGTGGTGAAGAACGAAGCCAACGCTCAGGGGTTCCAGGACATCGTCTACGGTGGTGGTTTCGCCAGCGACGCCGACCTGGTCAAGGCCAAGGCCGCTCTCAAGGCCGGAGGCATCAAGGCCGTGGTCACGCTGGGTGCGGATCTCGACATGATCGAGGAATTCAGCGACAAGCTGGCCAAGGCCGAGTTCACGGCCGCCATCGATGTCTTCAAGACATCGGCCACAACCAGGGCTGATGTCGTGGTCCCCTTCAGCCCCCTGCAGGAAGAGGACGGCTCCATCGTCTCCTTCGACGGCCGCATCATCGCGTTCCAGAAGGCTTTCAAGCCCCTGGCCGGATTCACGAACCTGGAATTCCTGGCCGCTGCCCTCTCCAAGGCGGGTGGCGAGACCATGGATCTGGTGGCAACCCGCAAGCACATCACCAAAGCGGTTCCCCACTACAAGTCCCTGGATGTTCCGGTACCGAACACCTACGTGAGCGATGAAGTGGCGAAGGCCAAACCTTCCCACGCCTTCTTCATGGCGGCGGTTCCGGAGAAACTTCTGGTGAAGCCCTACACCTCCGCGACCACGTATTCCGTGGCCTCGGAGGCGGGCAAGCTGGTGGGCACCGCCAAGTAGCACCGCATCGAAACAACTCTATCCTTACTTCTCTTTGCGCAACTGTGGATCCCCCTGTGGCAGATTCACAGTTGCGTTTTCTTGTATCCTTCCGGGAAATTCCGCGGCGATGCGATCCATGAAAAGGGACATCCTTACCTATTCGGCATACCTGATTGACATGGGGAATACCTTGCTGGACTTCCATGCCAATGGTCCGTCGGACGCGGACAAGGACCAGCTTGGCATCGTCCGCTTTTCGCAGCGGCTGCATGCAGTCTCTGGCCGATGCATTGATCAAGAAGAATGCAGAACCAAGCTCTTCGAATGTCTGGATGAAACCCATCGATCCATGTTCGCCAAAGCCTTGGATTCCTGTGGGGTTTCACCCGATGCCGCACTGATGACGGGAGATAATCCGATCGCAGACATCGAAGGAGCCAAGCGGTCGGGAATTGCTAATTGTCTATACGGTAATTCAACTAAATTGGCAAATCACCAAAAAGCTGACCATCACATCGAGTCGTTCGATGCATTCTTGAGGTAGCAACCCTTGTGGACTGGCTTGATTGCGACCGTCAGGCGCTAGGGAGGCATTGAGCCCGGACTAAATCGAACCTCCAAAGGATCCAGAAGGCCTTTCGAATCGCGGTTATCGGAGAAAGCAAATCGACCGGATCCTGGCACCCAGAGCTCTGGTTGGCATCACAGGAAGTGCCTGGTGGCCCTGCCGCCTGATTCGACTCGGCATCTTTCTCTCTCCATACGAATAGGCGTATATTCCCGGCTTTGGTACCGTGTTGTTATTTACCATGTCAGGGATTCCGGGTGGTCTGTTACCGAACCAAAGGCTGAACTATCCTGGGTCTGGAGGATTTCAACATTGAGGCACGCTGACAGAAACCTCGTGATTTTCGCAAGCATGACGATTTCCTCACTGGCCGCGATGATCGGATGCGGCCGGGATCAGATCCAGAATGTTCAGGTCGAAAAGGCGGCACCGGCGCCTGCGATGCCTGCCCTCCCGCCTCCACCGCAACCCCAGGGAAGTGACGCGCTCAAGTGGACCTTGCCCAAGGGATGGAACGCGGAGCCCGCCAGTGGAATGCGCTTCGCCACCCTGAAGCCGCCGGCAGCCGGGAATGTGGAAGTTTCCGTAGTGAGTCTGAGTGGGAATGCGGGAGGCGAACTCTCGAACGTGAACCGCTGGAGGTCCCAGCTGGGACTGGGCCCCGTGGACGACCAGGCCCTTGGCTCGCTGCGGAAGATCGTCAAATCCAAGGCTGGCCCGGTTTCGATGTACGAGTTCTCCGGTGGCGGCAACCGCATGATCGTGGGCATGCTATCCACCCCTGGCGGCGACACATGGTTCCTCAAACTGATGGGCGAGGACTCACCCGTCAGCCAGGCCAAAGGTGATTTCATGAAACTGCTCGGGACCCTCAGCCTTGGATAAGCCGTCGCGTCAAAACCACTTGGATAGCCAGGCAGCTCACCGGCATAAGGAGCCGCAGCAAAAGAAACCGGACAGCACGGTTTCTTTTGACGCGGCTCCTAACACGCCAAAACCCCTCCTCATGCGGCTCTGGGATGCGCTGTCATCCCTGCAGCTCACCATTATTTCCCTTGCCCTGCTCATGGCCCTCGTGGTGCTGTGCACCTTGGCTCAGACGCAGATGGGCACCTTCGGCGCGGTCCAAGCCTATATGCGCAGCTTCCTCGTCTGGTGGCACATCCCATCGCTACCCTTCGGGATTCCCGTCTTCCCAGGCGGGGTTCTGGTGGGCCTTGTACTGGTGCTCAACCTCTCCGCTGCGCTCATCAAGCGTTTCGACACATCCTGGAGCAAGTCCGGTTTGTGGATCACCCACGCGGGGCTCATTCTGCTCATCGCGGGCGAGTTCTTCACAGGAGCCTTCCAGGTGGAATCGCTGATGAACCTGGAGGAAGGCCAGACCGTCAACTACACGGAAGGTTCGCGGGAGATCGAGCTGGCTATCACTAACACCACGAACCCTTCCCACGATCAGGTGTACAGCGTGCCCGCCTCGCTGCTCAAACGGTCCACCTCCATCGATGTGCCGGGGACTCCCATCACTCTCCACGTGAAACGCTACTTCGAGAATGCGGCCCTTGCCATGCGGCAACCCAATGACCCTCCGGCAGAAGCCACGGCCGGCGTGGGCGCGAACGTGAAGATCTCCGAGCAGCCCCCGGTTGCGAGCGATGACCAGATGAACCAGGCCTCGGCCCTGGTGGAGCCCATCGTGAAGGGCCAGAGCCAGGGAGTGTGGCTGGTATCCGTAGGAATGGGCGCACCGCAGAGCTTTGTGAGCGAAGGACAGACCTTCGCGCTGGCTCTTCGGCCGAAGCGCTACTTCCTGCCCTACACGATCACGCTCAAGCAGTTCCGGCACGATGTCTATCCGGGGACGGACATCCCCAAGAACTTTTCCAGCCTGGTGCATCTCTCGAATCCCTCCACCGGCGAGGAGCGGGACGTGCTCATCTCCATGAACCAGCCCATGCGCTACCAGGGGAAGACCTACTACCAGTACCAGATGGACGTGAAGCATTCCGTCCTCCAGGTGGTGCAGAACCCCGGCTGGCGCATTCCCTACATCTCCTGCACCCTCATCACACTGGGCCTCATGATCCACTTCGGGTTCACCCTGGGTCGCTCCTTGAAGCGCGGAAGGACCGCATGAACGTGCGCAAGCTCTTCACCTGGGCTCCTGGCCTCATCGCACTGATCGCGGTGCTGCTGACCCTTCTGCCCCCTGGAAACGTGCGCGGTTTCGATGCGGCTGGGTTCGCGAAGCTGCCGGTCCTCCAGGGCGGGCGCATGAAACCTCTGGATTCCGTCGCGCGCACCTCCCTGCTCATGATCCGCGGCAAGCAGAGCATCTACATTGATGGCCGCACCATTGGTCCGGACGAGTGGATGCTGGATGTCCTGTTCCGTCCCGCCCGCGCAGATGCCCAACCCATCTTCGTCATCAACGATCCTGAACTCCTGGGATCCATGGGTATTCAGCAGACCGCGGACCGCTACTTCAGCTTCAATACGCTGGGACCGCACCTGAACGAGATCCAACAGCAGGCCCAGGCTGCCATGAACCTGGAAGAGAGCCAGCGGACGCGAACCCAGAACGCGGTCCTCAATCTCTTCGAGCGGGTCTATCTCTACCATCAATTGAAGAACACCCTTCAATCCGAGGATTCGCAGGGTCTGGCTGCGGAGATCCAGGGTGCGAAAAATCCCGATGCCGATGCGCGTTTCCAGGAGATGGACAAGCTTGCCTATTTCCGCATCCTGCCTAAAACAGACGTGAATGCTTGGCAGACCGTGGCATCCGGACTCCAAGACTATGCGAAGGGCCAGGTTCATCCCTCGCTGGAACTCCTTGCTGCCGTTGGATCCGCCTACGCCTCTGGCGATGCCAATGCATTCAACCAGGCAACGGTAAAGCTGAAGGAGATCGTTCTCTCCATGCGCCCCGATGCCCAGCGCCAGGCCGATCAGGAGTTCCTGTTCAACCAGGCCGAGCCCTTCTACCTCGGCATGGTGATCTACGTGATCGCGCTGCTCCTGCTGTTCATCTCCTGGACATGGAAACCGGAGAGTCTGCGGCCTGCGGCATATTCCCTGCTGGTTGCGGGGCTGGTTGTGCACACGGTGGGTCTGCTCTCGCGCATCCTCCTTCAGGGACGTCCGCCCGTCACGAACTTGTATTCGTCGGCCATCTTCGTGGGCTGGGTGGCGGTGGTGCTTGGCGTGGTCCTGGAGCGCATGTACCGTCGTGGTTTTGGCACGGCGGTGGCGTCCATCGCGGGTTTCGCCTCCCTCATCGTGGCCCACCACTTGAGTGGTGATGGCGACACCATGGAGATGATGCGGGCGGTGCTGGATTCCAACTTCTGGCTCAGCACCCACGTGGTCACCATCACCATCGGCTACGGCGGGACCTTCGTGGCGGGCCTCATCGCCATCGCCTACACCATCAGGAAACTGCTGGTCAATCGAATGGACGAGACGACCAGCCAGGCCCTCGCCGACACCACGTACGGCATTCTCTGCTTCTCGCTGCTCTTCAGCTTCGTGGGCACGGTCCT
>DCFP01000018.1:9011-11417 GCA_002319925.1 Holophagaceae bacterium UBA1801
GCTGGGATCCCAAGGAGAACGGCGCGCTGCTGATCGTGCTTTGGAACGCTCTGATCCTCCATGCACGGTGGGGCCATTTCATCGAAGAGCGCGGCGTCATGGCCATGGCCATCGGCGGGAACATCGTCACGAGCCTGGCCTGGTTCGGAGTGAACCTGCTGGGAGTGGGCCTCCATTCCTATGGTTTCACGGACAAAGGCCTGATCATGCTGGGGAGCTTCGTCGCTTCGCAACTCGTGCTGGTGGGCCTGTGCCTTCTTCCCGAGCGGTCCAGCTTGGCCACGGCCAAGCCATCAAAGAAAAAGTAGAGTCATGACTCTGAAAGTGCCGATACTTATCAGGTAGTGCATCCCATGGAGGAATCTCGATGCGCCGAACACTCCTTCCCCTCGCCATCCTGGCCGCGTTCTCCCTTTCCCTTCAGGCCAAACCCGCATGGGTGAAAAAGGCCCAGGCCCTCGGGTTCAACGACATCCAGAACTGCCAGTCCTGCCACGCCGCCAAACCTCCGGCACTGGGTCCCCTGGGCCAGTGGCTCAAGGATGAGAAGACCAAGCGCAACGCCAAGGATATCGATTTGAACTGGATCAAGGACTACAAGAAGCCGGCCTGAGTTGCCCGCTCGTCTCCAAAGAAAAAGCCTGCCACCTGGCAGGCTTTTTCTTCTTGGAGTTCCCAGCGCTCATGGAGGCACATCGCCAGGCTTGGAGGGAACCTTATAATCCACGCCGTTATTGGCTGGCTTCCTCAGCTTGACCACCTTGATGAAGCCGTAGCCCATGCTGGCGTGGCAGGCATTGCAGGAAGCGATGGTGCTCATGTACTCCTTTTCGAACGCCTTGAAATCCTGGGCCTTGATGGCCTTGTTCACAGGATCGAAGGTGGTGTCGTAGAAGTAGCGCCAGGATTGGTATTCCTCAGCCTTGGTGTACGAGGCGGGGTTCATGGACTTGTCCATGTACTTGGACATGTATGCCGCCAGGGCCCAGTTGCCGCCCTTGGCCGCGAAGTACATGTTCTGGAAGCGGTCGCCCACCTCCCGCATGGGGATAGCGAACTTGGGCAGCACACTCTTGATCGTGTCGATCTGCGACTGGACTGATTCCTGCGCCGGGGCGAAGCCGCTCAGGGATGCCAGGCCGGCAATGCTGATGTACCGCAAAAGATGCTTCATCAAGCCTCCTTTGGAGTGTGAAGGATGGTCCAACATCTAAGATTTCATGTCTTTGTGTTTCTTGGTTTCCTCCTTTGCGTTGAAACCATTCATGGCTGCAAGGAAAATCCACGCAGACTACCATCCCTGGGATCCATCTATGTATAGTCAAATCCCGAAGGCCTTCAAGGCAAAGTTTAGGACTCGCAAATCTTTTTCTCTCGGGTAATCATCTCGACTGGAAACAGGAACGAAAAGAATCCAGGGAGGCCGGTCATGAGTCTCAGCGAACGGGCCAGGGAGCTTGCGAGGGTCGTCGCGCACTCGGCCAACAACTGGATCACGCTCCTGGGGGCGGCGCTCACCACGGCCGCCGGCATCAGCTTGGTCTGGTACTGGTTCCTGGAATTGACCAACCCGCGCTCTCCCAATCCCTACCTGGGCATCCTCCTTTTCATGATCCTCCCGGGCCTGTTTGTGGCTGGCCTTGTCCTCATGCCCATCGGCCTGCTCTGGAAACGGAGAAAGCAGAAGCGGGCTGGCAACCTGCCCACCGAATACCCGGAGGTGAATTTCGGTTCGCCCGTGGCGCGTCGCCTGATGCTCGTGCTGTCCGGAGCGACGGCGCTGAACATCGCTATCATCGGCACGGCCACTTACAAAGGTGTGGAGTACATGGACTCCACCAAGTTCTGCGGACTCACCTGCCACACGCCCATGGCGCCGGAGTACGGCGCCTTCCTGAATTCCCCGCACTCGCGTGTCGGCTGCGCCCAGTGCCACATCGGCGCGGGTGCCGGGTGGTTCGTCCGGTCCAAACTTTCGGGTGTGCATCAGGTCTACGCCGTGATGTTCCACACCTACCATCGCCCCATCACCAGCCCCGTGGAGAATCTTCGCCCGGCCCGGGAGACCTGCGAGGAGTGCCACTGGCCGCAGAAGTTCACCGGCGACAAGCTGGTGATCCGAACCAAGTTCGCCGACGATGAGGCGAATACGGCCACGACCACGGTCCTACTCATGAAGATCGGCGGAGTGACCTCCCAGGGAAAGGTGGGCATCCACGGCCGCCATCTCGACACCACCGAGCGCATCGCCTATGTCCACACGGATCCCAAGCGAATGGAGATCCCCAAAGTGACCTACCGGAATGACTCCGGTCAGTTGGTGGAGTATCTGGCCGAGGGTGCCAAGCCAGAGCAGATCGCCGGAGGCCAGGAGCGGAAGATGGACTGCATCGACTGCCACAACCG
>DCFP01000018.1:11667-12583 GCA_002319925.1 Holophagaceae bacterium UBA1801
TGCATCGACTGCCACAACCGCCCCACCCATGCCTTCGAGCTGCCGGAACGGGCACTGGACAAAGAGCTAGCGGCGGGAAACATCAGCCCGAGTCTTCCCTTCGTGAAGAAGCAAGCCCTCGTTGTCCTCAAACGGGATTATCCCGATCAGCCCACCGCTGCCCGAGAGATCCCGAAACAGCTCGAGGATTTCTACAACAAGAACTATCCAGCTGTGATGACACAGAAGAAACCCTTGATCGATCAAGCTGGCGAGGCCGTGAAGGCCATCTATCTGCGGAACGTCTTCCCGGAAATGAAGCTGGGTTGGGGCGAGCATCCCACCTTGACCGGACATGATGACTCACCCGGCTGTTTCCGTTGCCACGATGGAACCCACACCTCCAAGGACGGGAAGACCATCGCCGCGGATTGCAATACCTGCCACCTCATCCTGGCTCAGGATGAGAAGGATCCCCAGATCCTCAAGACGCTGGGCGTCAAGTAATGCCCAGTTATTGCGCGGGCTTGTAGTCCTTCAGCCAGGCAACATCCACTTCGCTGGCTTTCAGCTCGTCCTTCTTGGCCCGGAGCCAGTTTCCCCGCTCATTCCAGGAGGCATTACCCTTTTCCGTACTGATGTGGCAAGCCTGGCAATTGGTGATCCCCGGCAGCCCAAGATCCTTGGCCTTTTGCAGGAAGGCTGGCTTGGCGAACGCCACGGACCCAGCGGATAGCAGACCAAGCAGAGTGACGAGCACCCGTTTCACGTACATCGGACCTCCATGAAGGCGAGTCATGTCATGGGATGCGGAAATCCGAGGGAAAGTCTCACAATGGATTTGCGTTCGTGCGAAAAGACTTAACGCCGAGACGCCAAGGGCGCGAAGGAAAGAAAACTGCTTTTATCTTTTCTTGGCGCCCTTGGCGTCTTGGCG
>DCFP01000018.1:12820-14664 GCA_002319925.1 Holophagaceae bacterium UBA1801
TTGGCGCCCTTGGCGTCTTGGCGTTTTTAATTTCGAAAGGAAATCTGTTTAACTCTCTGTCCGTTTTTCTGACTTTTTACGCTCGCTGGTGTCCAGGATCTTCTTCCGCATGCGGATGAAGTGGGGTGTGACCTCCACCAACTCATCGTCGGCGATGTACTCGATGGCCTGCTCCAGCGTCATCTCCCGGGGCGGCGTGAGGCGGGTGGCCTCGTCGCTGCCACTGGAGCGCATGTTGGACAGCTTCTTGGCCTTGGCGACATTCACGACAAGGTCGTTGTCGCGGGCGTGCTCGCCCACGATCATGCCCTCGTAGCACTTGGTCCCAGGGTGGATGAAGAAGGCGCCGCGATCTTCCAGGTTCATGATGGCGAAGCCCACGGCCTCGCATTCGTCCATGCTGATGAGGACACCGTGCTTGGGCTTGGGCATGTCCCCACGGTAGGGGCCGTAGTGACTGAACAGGCTGTTGATAATTCCTTCTCCGCGGGTATCCGTGAGGAATTCCGAGCGGTAGCCGATGAGGCCGCGGCTGGGAATCTTGAAGTGCAGGCGCACGCGGCCCAATTCCTGGCCCATGTCCTGCATCTCAGCCTTCCGGGCACCGAGCTTCTCCATGACGACGCCCATGGCGGTCTCAGGCACGTCCACATGCAGGTCTTCATAGGGTTCCTGCTTTTCGCCTGTCTCGGGGTCGGTATGCAGAATCACCTCGGGACGGCTCACACAGACCTCGAAGTTCTCGCGGCGCATGGTCTCGATGAGCACGGAAAGGTGCAGCTCACCGCGGCCCGAGACCTTCCAGCAGTCGGGGGAATCGGTATCTTCCACACGCAGGGCGACGTTGTGCTGCAGCTCCTTGCTGAGGCGTTCCCGGAGGCGCCGGCTCTGGGTGTGCTTGCCGTCCTGGCCCGCGAAAGGACCTGTGTTCACCATGAACATCATGGAGATGGTGGGCTCGTCGATGTCCACGTAGGGAAGGCCCACGGGGTCGGAGGAACTGGCGATGGTCTCGCCCACGCGGATATCGGGAATGCCGGCGATGGCCACGATGTTGCCCGCGCCCGCTTCGGTCAGGTTCACGCGGGAGAGGCCTTCGAAGCCGTACAGCATCGTCGCCTTATGCTGTTCGATGGAGCCGTCCCGCTTCACCAGAGCCACGGGGTCGCCCACCTTGATGGTGCCGTTGAAGATGCGGCCGATGCCGATCTGGCCCACGAAATCGTTGTAGTCCATGAGGGTGACCTGCATCTGCAGGGGAGCCTCCGGATCGCCCTTGGGCGGCGGGCAGCGCTTCACGATGGTGTCGAAGAGGGGATCCAGGTTGTCCGAGCTGTCGTTGACATCCAGCATGGCGTAGCCGAGTTTGGCTGATGCGAAGACCACCGGGAAATCCAGCTGTTCGTCGGTAGCGCCCAGTTCGATGAGCAGCTCGAACACCGCGTCCTGGGCCCAGAGCGGCCTCGCGCCGGGACGATCCACCTTGTTGATGACCACGATGGGATTGAGGCCCAGGGCCAGCGCCTTGCGGGTCACGAACTTGGTCTGGGGCATGGGGCCGTCGAAGGCATCCACCACCAGCAGCACAGAGTCCACCATGGAGAGCACCCGCTCCACTTCGCCACCGAAGTCGGCATGGCCGGGCGTGTCCACGATGTTGAAGCGGTAGCCACCCCAGTGGATGGCGGTGGTCTTGGCCAGAATGGTGATGCCCCGTTCGCGCTCCTGGTCGTTGGAATCCAGGGCCTGTTCCTGCACCTTCTGGTTGTCCCGGAAGACGTGGGCCGTCTTAAACATGGCATCCACCAGGGAGGTCTTCCCGTGGTCCACGTGCGCGATGATGG
>DCFP01000028.1:0-218 GCA_002319925.1 Holophagaceae bacterium UBA1801
TGGAAGCCAACATCGAATCCATCGCAAACCTGGCCACGAACCTCAAGGACAACGGCTTCGATATCCGCACCATCCCCTACGTCCTTCAGCTAAATAAGCGCGACATGCCCTCCGCCGCTCCCGTGGAGGAAATGGAACGCCTCCTCCGCTTCCGCAACGAGCCCATGCTGGAATCCGTGGCCAACCAAGGCACCGGCGTCATCGAGACCCTCAAGGCC
>DCFP01000028.1:455-662 GCA_002319925.1 Holophagaceae bacterium UBA1801
TCGAGACCCTCAAGGCCTGCGCCCGTCAGATCCTCATGGAACTGCAGAGGAATTGATCTGTTGCGCGCCTGAGCGCGCAACATTCTTTTCCCGGCAAATCCCCTCCCCAGACTGCGTCACCTTGCCCGCCCAACTCGAGGCTTGATCCCAACGCAGGTTACGGTAGAATTTCCTTTCCCCTTCCGGAGTAGCTCAGGGGTAGAGCAA
>DCFP01000028.1:927-24944 GCA_002319925.1 Holophagaceae bacterium UBA1801
ATCGGCTGTTAACCGATTGGTCGGGGGTTCAAATCCCTCCTCCGGAGCCAAATCGGGCCGCGCAAGCGGCCCTTTTTGGCTCCGGAGGAGGGATTTGAAGTCACTGAATCGCTGGCTGGTAGGCGCCGCCGCCGACAGCCCAGTGGGCTGTCGGCGGCGAAAAGCGCCGAGCCAGCGATTCGTGCGGCCGGAGCGCCGCAGGCGCGGAGGAAATCCCTCCTCCGGAGCAGTATGGGTAGGCGCGAGAAATAGAGCGGTTCTGCACCGTCCCCATTGAAAGATTGGAAGTCGCAGAATCGATGGCTGGTGGGCGCCACAGGCGCGGAGGAAATCCCTCCTCCGGAGCAGTGTAGGCCCCCGCGCTCCTTTCCTCCCCATCGCTACCAGCAGGATAGGACACCCGCGGACTAACCCTCCGCCCCATTTTGGTCACCAGAGGCGCAGCCATGTCCGACCTGACCATGATCGTCACGCCACTTCGCAGCGGCCTGATTGCGAAGGGCCACACCACCCTTGATGTGCTCGTGCAGGAGCAGGGACCACCCGCGCCTCTGGGACTCAAGGTGGAACGTCCGCCCTTGAAGCTGGCCATCGTATTGAACCGATCAGGTTCTATGGAGGGGCAACCCCTGGCTGAGGCCAAGCGTGCCGCGGGGGCCATTCTGGAGCGGCTGACGCCCTTGGACCGGCTCGCGCTAGAACCGTCCATCGTTCAGGCGGTGAACAAGGCAGGCTGCAAGGTTCAGAGCATCGTCCCAAGGTGATCTTGACCGCGCAAATCAATCCAGCGGGTGAATCTGACCAGGCTTTCCTGCCATTCAAGAAACAGTAGTGGCGCCTCCAGGAACCTGGAGGCGCCATTTTGTTTTGGCTCCATGGGGAGAAAATAGCGCCTGAAAACAAGTTCTCTGAAGCGTATCTGAAGCCATTGCCGTCTCGTCTCAAGGGGTGAAAGGAGGACATCATGTCCGGTTCACCCAAGATCATGAGCGAGCCCGTGAAGGAACTGGTCGCCATCGGAGCGGCCATGGCTTCGAACTGCGAGCCTTGTTTTCGTTACCACTATGACCTCGCCCGGAGCCTAGGCGTTTCCAAAGAGGACATGCGGGAAGCCGTTGACGTGGCCTTGGCCGTGAAGGCCGCTCCGCACCGCAAAGTAGTCGAAACGGCCGATCGGTATCTCACGGATGGGCCTGTCTCTACGGCTGAAAATCCCGGTTGCAGCTGCGGCATGAGTGGTTGTTGTTGAAAGGGAGGAGAAGATGCCAAACACCATTGGGTTCATTGGAGGGGGACGCATCACGGCGATCTTCCTCCGAGCGTGGAAACGCCAGGGATTGGAAATGGATCGAGTGGTCGTGAGCGATCAGGATGCATCCATCCTGGCCCGCCTCCAAGTCGAGTTCCCAACCATCGAGATCACGCCGAACAATCAAGGCCCCGCGGGTCAGGACATCGTTTTCCTGGCCTTGCATCCGCCGGTCATGAAGTCGTTGCTTCCGGAGGTGGCACAAACACTCCGACCCGAATCCACGGTCGTTTCCCTCGCACCTGTGCTGACGTTTTCGAAGATTTCCGCCCTGCTGAGCGGACACACCCGCCTCGTGCGGATGATTCCCAACGCACCATCGCTGATCGGGAAGGGCTTCAACCCTGTCGCGTTCGGGCCGGGTTCCATCTCCGAGGATCGACAGCGCCTCCGAGCGTACTTCGCAGCTCTCGGGCAAGCGCCAGAGGTCGAGGAAGACCGGTTGGAAGCCTACGCCATCCTCATCGCCATGGGGCCTACCTACTTCTGGCCCCAATGGCAGACCCTGCGTGAACTGGGACGCAGCTTCGGACTGGAGCAGGAGGCTACAGATACGGGCCTTGCCGCCATGCTGCATGGGGCCGTGGACCTGTTGTTCCAATCCGGAATGACCTACGAGGAGGTCATGGACACGATTCCCGTCAAACCCCTGGCTGAAGCACGGGAGGTCATGCTGGAGCCCTATGCGACGACCCTGCCACGCCTCCACGATCGATTGACGGGGCGCTGAGAGCCGTTCACCAAAGATACGGAAATCGCGTATCCATCGGAGGGTTTCACTCGTCTCAGTTCGTTGAAAGGAGGACATTATGTCCGAGACTCACGAAACCATTCAGATCGCCAAGACCCAAGCAGGATGCGGGCTGTGCGAGGAATATGCCGCGAGAGAAGCCAAAAAGCCCGTCGTTGTCATGGCTTGCGAGGGCGCCTGCCTGCGGGGTGAGCTTGCTCGGCTGACCGCCAACTTCCTCTGCGATGAGCTGGCACCCGAAGGCACAGCCCGCCTTTGCCTGGGCGGTGCCTTCACCAAGAATACGGGCCAGCGTGCGCTGGCCAGAAATGCTCCTCGTGTCGTCGCCGTGGAAGGATGCCCCATCCTTTGCGGTACCCGAATGATGCAGGGAGTGCTGCCTGAGCTGAAGCCGGAGGTCTATCAGATTCCCAGCCTCGTCAAATTCGACTCGAAGCTGTTCGCGATGCGCGATATGCCCGAACCTGAGCGGAAGCGCCTTGCGCGTGAGGCTGCCCAGGTGATCTTGGCCAAGCTCTGATTCCAAGGATCGGAAGGAGGACAACCATGTCAATTGCCCATTGGACTCCTCTGCCATTCCTTTGCATTCTTGTGCCCCTTCTTCTGATCGCCGGGCTGGCCATTCTTTGTTGGCATTTCCGGCGGTCCAGACGGTACAGCTGTTCCGGCTGGATGAGAGGATGCTGTGGTCATGTCCCGCCTTCCCCAACGGGTTTCAGAGGTTCAAAATGGCACTAGACGGCGCTTCCCTACTTGGGCTGCTGCCGCAGGATTCCGCCATGTCCGACCCGCAGCTTTCCTTCGAGCAGCTACATGCTGAATACCGGGCCAAGGTGCATAGCTACTTGTGCCGGTTCGTGGAGCCGGGAGAGGCGGAGGACTTGACCCAGGACGTCTTCTTGAAGGTCCACCAGAACCTAGCTTCCTTCCGGCATGAGGCCAAGCTGTCTACGTGGATCTTCCAGATCGCGACCCATGCGGCCCTGGATCGCTTGAAGAGCGCCTCCCATCGGATTTTCAACCAGAAGTCTCTGCTCATCGAGAAACTTGAAGAGACTGATCATCACGCTGCCCCGGATCATGGAAACATTCCGCTCCACGAGGAAATGTGCCAGTGCATCCACAGCTTCATCGAAGATCTCCCCGTGAATTACCGCGCGATCCTCTTCCTAAGCGAACTGCAGGAATTGGATATTGAGGAGATCGCGGAGATCCTGGACATCACTCCGGGTGCCGCCAAGATCCGCCTGCACAGGGCTCGCCAAGCCCTGAAGGCGCGCATGGAACAGGGATGCAGGATCCTGGTGGACGAACGGGGTGAGCTGAACTGCGACCGGAAATAGAAATGGGTGCGGTTACACGACTGGCATGCAGGGCCAGCATGTGCTCAATAGAGGAACGGGATGAGCCTGTGGACGCGCCGCTGGTACTCGCGATAATCCAGGTATTTCGCAACCAGCCAGCGTTCCTCCCGCCGCGATTTGAAGTCCAGGTAGGCGAACAGCACGATCGCGTATCCAAGGGTCAGCCAGCTCAGTACCCAGAAGGCCCAGCCGAGAGCGACGAGGCTTCCTCCGCTGTAGATCGGATGGCGCACGATCCGATAGGGGCCCGTGGTCACCAAGGTCGCATCCTTCTTTGGCTTCGGGAGGGGCGTAAGGTTGGAACCCAGTTGCAGGAACCCGGATGCAAACAAGCCAATGCCGAGGGCCAGGCAAACCCCTCCAACTACCCGGAAAAGGCCCGGCATCGAGAGGTCTCCCCGGGGTCCGAAGAACACGAGTGCCATGAGGAGGATCTGCCCGGCCACGTACCATTCTCCGCGCGGACCACGCAATCGAGATTCGGGTTTTATCGTTTCCATGGGGACCATCTCCTGATGCGCACTCGGTTGGCCAATGAAGTGAACCGACAACGGGAGAAATGAATGGCCTACCTGTTTGTTGGCGTTCTCTGGGCCGCGTAATGCTTTCTGCATAGCCTCTTGAAAAGCATACGAATCACCCATTTTGCAAGCCACGTAATGGGAAGAGGCTATGTCTTCTATCGGCTTTTCTACGTGGCCATTTCATCGGTCCTGCTGTTTCCGTTGATCAAATACACTCATCGAATCGATCAGGGGATGATCTTTGTCTATGCAATTCCCTGGTTGATCATCCGCCACATCGTGATGTTTGGATCCTTGGTGTTGTTCGTTTGGGCCTTCTTCTTCTGCTATGACTCATTATCCTTCTTCGGGATCCGCCAGATCCTGTCCTACAGGAAGGCGGCGAACTCGAACCCGCTTGGAGCGATCAGAAGGAAGGGCCTGTTGAGCATTGTCAGGCACCCCATGTACCTCGCCCTGATCCTTTTCCTGTGGAGCACCGTGTTCACAGCCATGGACGTGTTCATCGATTCGATTTTGACCGTGTACGTCATCATCGGAACGAAACTGGAGGAAAAGAAGCTTGTCCTGGAATTCGGCCAGGAGTACGTGAAGTATCAACACGAAGTCCCGATGCTGATCCCATTCTTGAGACCGAAAGCGCCATAGAGGGCGCGCATCCCACCTTGGCAGACGGCTTCCGGATGATTGGTATTGACTTCCCACTCAAAAGGATCGATTCTTCATTTCGTATGGTGACGAAATGACGACACGATCCCTGCGTGACACCGTGGACGCCGTCAAGGCGCTGGGGCACCCGGCACGGCTTCGCATTCTCTGCCTCCTGCGACAGGGCGAGCTTTGCGTTTGCCAGATCACGGAGGTCCTGGGCTTCGCGCCCAGCACTGTGTCCGAGCACTTGGCGATCCTGAGGCGTTCCGGTTTCATCGAGGAGCGCAAGGAGAGCAAGTGGGTGTTCTACGCCCTGGCCGATGATCCAGAAGACATGGCCCTTTGCTCGGCGCTCTGGTCCGTCCTGGAGGGGGACAAAGATCTCAAGGCCGATGTGTTGCACTGCGCAAAGGTACGCAAAATGCCACTCTCGGCGCTCTGCAAGTCCGCAGGTAAGCCGCTCCAGCTTATCGGCAGCACTCCGTCGAAGCGTCGCTGAACAAGGAAGACCCATGCTCTACGCCGTCATCCCTGTCCTGCTCTTCGCCCTCTCGTTTCTGTCGGGAATGATGGGCCTTGGAGTCGCTTTCATCGCCACGCCAGTACTGGGATTGTTCGGCCTGGAACTGAAACATGAGATCATGCCTCTCTCTTTGTGGCTCAATGGACTGACCGCCATCGCTAGTGCCGTGGCTTATTCCAGGGCCAAGATGGTGGATTGGCGGACGGCGATCCCCCTGCTGTTTGTAACGACCTTGATGGCCCCGATGGGGGTTTGGCTGCTGCGTTTCGTCCCGACAACAGGCATCTGGTGGATCTACGTCGTGGTCCTCGTTTTCCTTGCGGTCAGGATGGCCTTCCCACCGCGTCAGGACGATAGCCACGAGCCGAAGATTACTGATGGCACGCGCATAAAAGGCGGCATCCTCAGCTCAGTCATCGCGGTTTTCGCCGGGTTTCTAGGAGTGGGACCAGGCTTCCTTCTTATGCCTAGCTTGGTTCTGCTTGGGTATACAGCCCGCCTCGCGGCCGCCACCAATAGCGTCATCGTGACCCTGCCGTCGTTCTCGGCTTTTCTGTACCACCTCAAGGAGGCCAAGTTCGACTGGATGATGCTGGTCCTCACGTCTCTTACTGCGGTTGCTGGAGCGCAGTTGGGAGCCCGCTTCATGGCGAAGCGCGTGAAATCGAAGACGCTCACACGAGTGTTCGCCGCGGCTCTGGTGCTTCTGGCTTTGCAGCGTGTCTATCTTCTGCTGGCCCACTGATCGATACGATTACCTTGCGAATTCAATGGAAAAACGAAGATTCCTATGACCCAAGAGAACAATCCTTCCGAAACCAGTGAAACCATTCCCATCCCATTTGAGAGAGGGGCCTGCTGCTGCGGTGGCACCTGCAAACCAACCGAAAGTCCTCGGACCAGATCCGTGTTCTGGAAGAAGGGAGGCTGGCTGATCCCGGCCTTGCTCGTCTGGATCCTCCTTTACCATTTCCTGCAATCGTCTGCCGACTATTTAACGGTGAAAGTGTTCGGCCTGGAGCTGAACTCTCACCTGGGTGGCGCGATTTCCTTCTTCCTCTATGATTCGCCGAAGGTACTGATGCTGCTGGCTCTTGTCGTCCTTGGCGTCACCTTCGTCCAGACCTTCGTCAGCCCTGAACGGACCCGGGACATCCTTGCCAGGCGAGCAGGAGCCTGGGGCAACCTGCTAGCCTCGCTGCTCGGCATCATCACGCCCTTCTGTTCTTGCTCGGCCGTTCCACTCTTCATCGGCTTCGTTCGTGTTGGCGTGCCATTGGGCGCGACGTTCTCGTTCCTTGTTTCCGCACCTATGGTCAATGAAGTCGCGCTCTTCATGCTCCTGGGCCTCTTCGGGTGGAAGATCGCGGGGATCTATGCCCTCACCGGCGTTTCCATCGCATTCATCTCAGGTTGGGTCCTCGGTAAATTGAAGATGGAGCGGCACCTCGAATCCTGGGTTCTGGAAATGCCCTTCAATGCCCAGGCTGCGTCCGATTTCCGGATGAGCTTGCCCGAACGGCTGGAGGCTTCCGTGCAGGGCGTGAAAGAGATCGTTGGCAAGGTTTGGCCTTACATCCTGGCCGGAATCGCCGTTGGCGCATTCATTCACGGCTACGTTCCCGAGTCACTGATGGCGAGGTTCATGGGCAAGGGCGCGTGGTGGAGCGTTCCACTTTCCGTTCTCATCGGAGTGCCGCTCTACTCCAATGCCGCGGGCGTGATGCCCATCGTCCAAGCGCTGCTCGGCAAGGGTGCTGCGCTTGGAACAGTGCTGGCCTTCATGATGGCTGTGATCGGGCTCTCGCTACCTGAGACCATCATCCTTCGCAAGGTCCTGAAGCCCACCTTGATCGCCGTATTCATCGGCGTCGTCGCAACCGGGATCTTGGTCGTCGGCTATCTGTTCAATTTCATTCTCTAGGAGGCACCATGCCTGTCATCGAAATCTGTGGTTCCGGATGCGCAAAATGCAAAACCTTGGCGGAGCGTGCGGATACTGCTGCCAAGGGACTCGGCCTCGATTACACCCTCGTGAAGGTCACCACCATGCCGGAAATCATGGCACGAGGGATCATGAGCACGCCTGCAATGGTCGTTGATGGCGTCGTGAAAGTTCAGGGCCAAGTTCCTTCGGTGGAGGCTCTGACATCGCTCTTGGTTGGCCGATAGCGAAGGCAGAGCAGATGCGATTCCGATGCAAAGTATGCGGTCAGGACCTGGTCGAGCAGGAAAGCCTTGGTTCTTGCTCATACTGTGGCTGCATGGAGTCCACCGATTGGTCCTGTCCTGATGGACACTACATCTGTGAGTCATGCCGTACTGCCAGGCCCGAAGATCTGATCCAGCGAACCTGCGCCGCCACCAACATGGTGGATCCGATCGCGTTGGCTGGACTTCTGATGAAGCATCCCTCCTTCCATGCATACGGCGATGAACACCACAGCCTTGCTGCGCCCGTTATTCTGGCCGTCCTCAAGAATCGAGAGGTGCCGGGGATTTCTGGTGAACAAATTCGCGATGCGATCGAGCGGATCAAGGGAATCCCGGTCTCGGTATGCGGGACACGGGGAGATTGCGGAGCCGCAGCCAGTGCTGGGGCTGTCCTCTCGATCCTGAAAAAAGCCACACCGATTTCAAACGGTGAAAGGACTGAAGCTCTCCGCGCCACGGCTCAAACCTTGATGCTGATTGCCGAGCACGGAGGTCCCAGGTGCTGCAAGCAAGCCGTGTTCGATACCATCCGAACCACCTGGGATCTGCTCCCGATCGAACTCCATCTTGAAGAGCTACCCCTTCATGCTTGCGATTTCGCAGGGAAACTCAAGGACTGCAAAACCACGAGGTGTCCCTACTTTGGCTGAACTTCATCTCCCATGGCGTCTTCTTGAGGACGGAATCACGGATCCCTTCCTCCACTTCGCCGTCGAGGAGACCCTCCTGAGGCGGGTCTCCGAAGGGAAAAGCCAGCCAACCTTCCGCCTCCGGCAAGTGACGCCGTGCGTCTTCGTGGGAGTTTTCCAGGATCCACGTGAGGATGCGGATGTCGATTACTGCCGAACGCGCGGCATCGACATCGTTCGAAGGCCTAATCCAGGTGGGGCCGTTTATCAGGACCAAGGCAGCTTTTGCTATTCAGCCTTCTTTCCCAAACATCCGACCTTCGAGCTGCTGGGGATTCAGGAAACACAGGACCTTTACCGGATCATGGGTGAGATCGTGGTGGCCTGGTGCAAGTCTTTCGGCATTTCAGCAAAAGCCGCCCCAGTCAACGATGTAGAAATCGGGAGCCGCAAGGTCTATGGATCGGCTCAGGTCGAGATGGGGACATCCATTGTCCATAGCGGGACCTTCCTGGTCAGTACCGATATTCATGTCATGGAAGCAGCGTTGCGTCCATCCCGGCTCAAGTTCATGAACAAGGGATTCTCTTCCGTGCGAGAACGGGTGTTGAATCTTTCTGAGGCTATGAAGAGCCCTGTCGATATCCGTGAGGCGATGGAACACCTGGTGACGGAGTGCAGACAACGGATGCCCATCGATCTGATGCCAAGCCCACTCACGGACGAAGAGACTCGTGAGGCTCACGCGCTATGTGAAACCAAGTACGCTCGACTTGAATGGACCTTCCCCACTCGAAAGCCTTTCTCAACCACCCTCTCCACCAAGGCCTTGAGTGGAGTCGTAATCCTGGATCTCCAGATGGACGGTCCGTTCATCGAGGATGTCGCAGTACGGGGAGATTTCTTGATAGAGCGGCAAGAGCAACTGGCCAGCGTGTCGGTCAGCCTCAAGGGAAAGAGTATTCAAGAGGCATTGGAGATTGTTCGCCAATGTTCGCTGCCTGCTGATATCTCCAGAGCCTTGGCTGATCTCCTGGAGGACGGGGGCCACGGACACGAAGGAGCCGAGTCATGACTGAATCCGCACAGAATCCTCGACTACGGATTGAAGCCTTAGTGGCCTATCCTCCAACCATATTCTGCAAGCAGATCCTGACTTTACTGAAAACGATCGTGGCAGAGTACCCCGACCAAGTCCGGATGGACGTCTACTATGCCGGGGAGACCCCTGACGCGACTCCCACGAGGGGATACCAAGGGTTGGACAAGCGCAAGACGGTCCCATCCGGTTATGTCAACGGCCGGATGATCATCTCCAGCGATGTCCCCACACTGGAAGCCATGCGAGCCCTCATCGATGAGGAAATCGCCAAGGGGCCCTCGGGATGGCAGGCTTGAGGCACTGATGCAATGACGAAGACGTCGATCCTGAAAATCCGGCTGGATGACCAAGGGCATCTAATCCTGCCAAATGAGCTGATGGACCAGTACGGACTTTTTGATGGAGCGGAGGTCCGGCTCAGTGAGGACTCACTGGGGTTCGGGCTCTCGCAATCAACGCACAGTTTGGCTCGAATCTACCTAGAGCCTACCAACCTCTGCAACCTGGATTGCCGGACATGCATGCGCCACGGGTGGGAAGAACCCTTGGGAAGAATGGATGCAGCCACGTTTTCACGGATTCTGGGGGGAGTAGCTGCACTGCCGGTTGTTCCAGAATTGTTCTTCGGTGGCTTCGGCGAGCCGCTCTCCCATCCAGACATCCTCGAGATGGTGGCCGCTGCCAAGCACGCGGTACCGCGCGTGGAATTGATCACGAACGGGATCCTGCTGACACCTGAAATCAGCGCAGCACTGATCCAGCTAGGCCTAGACCGCCTCTGGGTCTCCATCGATGGTGCGACGCCGGAGAGCTATGCCGATGTCCGCCTAGGTTCCGAGCTTCCACGCGTCATTTCGAACTTAGAGGCTTTGCGCTCCTTGAAATACCAGGCCGCTTCAAGTGATCCCCGGAACGGCCCGGGCCAAGCCAGGCCCCGGCTGGGGATTGCCTTCGTGGCCATGAAGCGCAACCTGAAGGATCTGCCCCAGGTGATCGATCTGGGAAAGCGGCTCGGAGCCGATACCTTCTCCATCAGCAACGTTCTCGCCCACACTCCGGAGATGCTGGAGGAGGCCTTGTACCAAGGGGTTTCCAGCGACACCGGGGTGGCCACGGAATGGTCACCAAGGCTGCTGTTCCCACGGATGGAGTTCGCCGGTGAAATCGGCCGGATCCTCGCTGAGTCTTCCAAGAAAGGAGGATCGCTGGCGATCGCCAGGCAGGACATGAACTTCGGCGCCAACCGATGCCCCTTCGTGGAGAAGGCAAGCATGTCGGTCCGATGGGACGGGGCCGTGTCCCCATGCCTCGCGCTTTTGCACGACCATGAGAACCATCTTGGTGTAAGGCGCCGGAGATCGTTGGCCTACTCCATGGGAAATGTGAACCAGCTACCACTCCGCGAAATCTGGTTCTCGGAGGCGTATCTCGCCCTGCGTGAGCGAATCCTCTCCTTCGACTTTTCTTTCTGCACCGCTTGCAATAGCTGCGACCTTGCAGACTCAAACCAAGAGGACTGTTTCGGGAACGTGGCGCCGACCTGCGGAGGATGCCTCTGGGCGCAAGGGCTGATCCAGTGCCCTTGACTCCTCCTCACTCATTTTGCGTCCGTGATCTGGCCGATATCCTTCAACTTCTGATGAAGGCTCATGCGATCCAGCGAACCTAGCGGCAACGAGAGAAACAGATTGATCCGGTTCTGCAACTGCAAGTAGGCGAGGCGAAAAGCCTTCTGCTTCTCCTCTTGCGTTCCTTCGACCGCCGCGGGATCCGGCACGCCCCAATGGGCGGTCATGGGCTGCCCGGGCCCCACGGGACAAACCTCGTTGGCCGCCTTGTCGCACACCGTGAAGACGAAATCCATCTTTGGGGCATCCGGTGCGGCGAACTCGGACCAGCTCTTGCTGCGATACCCGTCCGCAGGTAGGTTGACGCTCCGGATCTGCTCAAGGGCCAGTGGATGAACTTCCCCTTTGGGATGGCTGCCCGCGCTGTAGGCCCGGAACGAGTCCCGTCCGGAAGCATGCAGGATCGCTTCCGCCAGGATGCTACGGGCTGAGTTTCCAGTGCAGAGAAAGAGGACGTTGTATACCGGAGCAGTCATTCATGCACCCCTTCACGGATGGACCGGCGCGAGCCTATTTAGCGATCCGCCTCCAATGGATCTATCAGGGACAGGCCCCTTGGACTGTAACGATTTGGTGACGATCACCTTGAATCCTGGAAACATCAGGCGTATGTTTAAAACGCTTCGGAGATTCTCGAAATGTCGACACAACCGATTGAACCCCTGGTGGACCTCCTTAAGACCTTGGGACACCCGGCCCGCTTGCGGATCCTGGCGCTCCTGCGGGATGGCGAGATGTGCGTATGCCAGATCAATTCCGTGCTTGGTTTGGCTCCTTCAACAGTTTCCGAGCATCTGACCGAGCTGCGGCGCGCGGGTCTCCTTTCCGAACGCAAGGATGGGCGTTGGGTCCACTACGAGCTGAAACCGAAGGCCGGGCTCCAGGACCTCATGGAGGTTCTCTGGCCCCACCTGGACGAGACCCAGCCGGTGAAGAAGGATTTGAAAGCGGCACGCGCCGTGCGAAAAACACCTTTGGAAATGATTTGCGCAATGGACAAGCCCAGGCGCACGGCCCAGAAGCATTAGCCAGACCCATCCATGCATTCCGAGAACGATCAATCCCTGTCGATCTGGAGGTGAGCCATGAATCCGCTTGAAGAGAAGAATGCCCCCGTGCCGGGTCTCCGTTTCCTCTCTCCGAAGGATGCCAATGCGGAGCTTCAGGCTGGCGCTTCCCTTGTGGATCTCCGTTCGGATGATCTTGTCGAGATGAAATCATTTTCAGTGCCCTCGGTGTATCACATCCCTCACCGAACGCTCGAAAGCTGCCTCATTGAACTGCCGCAAGACCGGCTGCTGATCCTCGCGGATACTTCGGGTGTCTACACCAAGGCCGCCGCCCGATTGTTGATGGAGCATGGGTTCAACCGGGTTGCTTGCCTCGATGGCGGCATGCTGGCTTGGGATGACGCCAAAATGCCCATGAACACGGATCCCGATTCCATGATGTACGGGGAATGCTCGTGCGTCATGCGATCCCAGAAGTCCAAGACGGACATGGTCCAATCCCTCCTTTTCCTTTGCGTGGCCAATTCCGCGAGAAGTCAGATCGCAGAAGGCTTAGCCAGGAAGATGTTTCCGGGACTGTTGATCCTCAGCGCCGGAAGCAAGCCGACCAAGGTGAATCCGTACGCCATCGAAGTGCTGAGGGAGGTGGGCGTCGATGCGCGTTTCTACTTCTCCAAGGATGTGAAGGACATCGATCCCAAGGCTGTTGGCGTCGTCATCACCCTCTGTGCGGAGGAGGTCTGTCCGATCTTCCCGGGGAATGTGGACCGGATCCATTGGCCGCTTCCGGATCCTGCGAGCGATGATCCTGCCCTTGGCCGCGAGATCATGCTCGAACGTTTCCGGGCGACACGGGATGAAATTCAGCACCGGCTGGAAGCCTTTGGGCGGGAGCACGGATTGTTGCCACGGAGCCCGGAGCATGCCTGAGCCATCGATGGATCCCATTCATGCCATGAACCAGCCGGTGCCCGGCCTGCGATTCCTTTCTCCCCAGGATGCCTTCAAAGAGCTGCAGGAAGGAGCCTGTCTCGTGGATCTCCGCACGGACGAGCTGGTGGAGATGCGGGCCTTTGGCGTACCGGTGATCTACCACGTTCCCCATCGGTTCCTATCCTCTGGTTTCACCGAACTGCCCAAGGACAAGCTCCTCATCCTGGCGGACACCTCTGGCGTCTATACCAAGGCCGCGGCACGCCTGCTGTTCGACAACGGCTTCACTCAGGTGGCCTGCCTGGATGGGGGCATGATCGCATGGGAGGATGCGCGACTGCCCGCGGTAGCGGACCCCGAGGCGGAGATCATCGGACTGAGTCCCCAGTCGGCGGCCACGCCCAAATCCAAGCGGCCGATGATTCAATCCATTCTGTTCCTCTGCGTGTCCAACTCGACACGAAGCCAGTTGGCGGAAGGTGTCGCACGAAAACTCTTCCCTGGATTGCCGATCATGAGCGCGGGCAGCCGCCCAGAACCGGTGCATCCGCTGGTGGTCACGGTGCTTGGCGAGATTGGGATCGATGCCTCTCAGTGGTCCTCCAAGCACGTCAGAGACATCGATCCCGCTTCGGCGGGTGTGGTCGTAACCCTTTGCGCTGAGGAAGTCCTGCCAACCCTTCCAGGCAATGTGGACCACTTGCACTGGCCACTCCCCGATCCGGCTTCCGATGATTCATTGCCGGATCGGGAGAAGCAACTGGAGCGCTTCAGGGCCGTCCGGGACGCCATCCGCAAGCAGTTGGAAGCCTTCGGCCGCGAACGTAGCCTTTTCCGGAAGGATGGATGAACCATGCCCACCCTGATTCCCAATCCGACTCGGATCCTGTTTTTCACGGGCAAGGGCGGCGTCGGTAAGACCTCTGCCGCTTGCGCCACAGCCATCCACCTGGCAGAGGCTGGCAAACGGGTCCTGCTCGTGAGCACAGATCCGGCCTCAAACCTCGATGAAGTCTTGGGCCTCCGCTTGTCCTCGGCACCCCAGCCCGTACCTGGAGTAGCTCATCTCGAAGCCCTCAACATCGATCCCGAGCAAGCTGCCAGGGACTACCGCGAACGAATGGTGGGGCCGGTGCGCGGATTGCTGCCTCCCGCCGTCATCGCCAGCATGGAGGAACAACTTTCCGGTGCCTGCACCATGGAAATCGCGGCATTCGACGAATTCTCGAAGCTGCTGGGTGATCCAGCTTCTACGGCGGGCTACGACCACCTGCTTTTCGACACCGCACCCACGGGGCATACGCTCCGGCTCTTGGAGCTGCCTGCAGCGTGGTCCAGCTTCATCGAGACCAATGTGGGCGGGACATCTTGCCTTGGCCCCCTGTCGGGCTTGAAAGCCCAGAAGACGCTCTATGCCGCATCAAACGAGGCGCTCCGGGACGGAAGCCGCACCACGCTCGTGCTGGTGGCCCGCCCGGACACTCCCTCTCTCAGAGAAGCCGAGCGGACTCGCGGGGAGTTAGCTCAACTGGGAGTTTGCAACGTCTACCTGCTCCTAAACGGGATCTTCCGTGCCACAGACCGGCAGGACGCTGTGGCTGTGGCCATGGAAAGACAGGCCGAGAAGTCGCTTGGGACGATCCCAGAGGGTCTTCGCAACCTGCCGCGTACGGAGGTGCCTTTGCTCCCCTATGGACTTGTGGGGATCGAGGCCCTGAAGACGATGGGCACTGCAAGCGCGCTCCCGCGCCTGCTCGACCCCCTTACCGACCAAGAGCGGAGCCAATTCCAGGATCTCGATGCCCTGGTTGGGCAGATGAGCCAGCGAGGCAGGGGCGTCATCATGACCATGGGCAAGGGTGGTGTCGGCAAGACCAGCCTTGCCGTTCGGATCGCGATCGGGCTTGCGAAGGGCGGGCTTCCGGTGACCCTCACGACCACGGACCCGGCCGCCCACGTCGAACAGGCGCTGGGAGAGCGACCGCCCACACTCACGGTGACGCGCATCGATCCCGAGGCCGAGACCCAACGCTACACCCAGGAGGTCCTCGCGAACGCCGGAAAGGATCTGGATGCCAAAGGCCGGGCGCTCCTGGAGGAGGATTTGCGATCCCCCTGTACTGAGGAAATCGCAGTGTTCCGGGCGTTCGCCGAAACCGTAGCGCAGGGAGAGGACCGGTTTGTCGTCATTGATACCGCGCCCACGGGGCACACGATCCTGCTACTGGATGCCGCCGAGGCCTACCACCGCGAGGTGCTGAAGAAGGCCAGCGACGCGCCCGAGGCCGTCCGGAACCTTTTGCCCCGTCTGAGGGACACTTCGCACACGAGCATCCTCCTCGTCACCCTGCCCGAGGCAACGCCCATTCATGAGGCCATGCAACTGGAGCGCGATCTCGAGCGCGCCGACATCCACCCCTTCGCCTGGGTGGTCAACCAGAGCCTGACACCACTTACCGTGAAGGATCCCATCCTCAAATCGCGCCAAGGCTGCGAGGCGATCCATCTCCGAGAACTTGCTGCGCATGCCACCAGGATCGTCTTGGAGCCTTGGAATGCAGCGTGGGATGGCACACACCGTGGAGAAGGCCTCCCGAACGACGAGACTGCTTCTTCCCAACAAAACAAACGCATCCAGGAAATTAGCCTATAAGGAGCCGCTTCATGTTGCAGATCACCGTCAATGCCATCGAGGAATTCAAACACCTCCTCATGACAAAGGGCAAGGAAGGGAAAGCCATCCGGATCTTCACCATGGGCAGCGGGTGTTGTGGACCTGCCGTAGGCATGGATTTCGTCGATGAAGACCAAGGTGATGACATCGCCCTGGAGCAGGATGGCGTTCGATTCTGCATTGAGAAGAAAGCCTCCACCGCGCTGGACGAGATGACCATTGATTACGTCAGGAGCGGTGAACAGAAAGGTTTTACAGTCAAGAATCCCGCAGGCGGCGGATGCTGCGGTTGAGGAGGACAAAATGAAAATTCGTGTGTTTGATCCACCCATGTGTTGTTCGACGGGCGTCTGCGGGCCCTCGGTGGATCCGGAACTCGTGCGTTTTGCGGCTGACTTGGATTGGCTGAAAACCCAAGGCGTGGACATCGAACGATTCAATCTATCCCAGCAACCCTTCGAGTTCACCAGTGATCCAGACGTCCATTCAGCCTTGCAGACAGGAGGTGTGGACGTTCTGCCGATCGTAAAAGCTGGGGGGAGCATTCAGATTCAGGGAGGCTATCCGAGTCGAGAACAACTAGCGGTCTGGGCTGAAGTAGAGGCTCCGGCTCCGAGCATCTACAACGAAGCCGTCGCCGAACTTGTGGCCATCGGTGCCGCCATTGTTTCGAACTGCGAGCCTTGCTTCCGGGCCCACTTCGATCGAGCGCGCAAACTGGGTGTGTCCAAAGAAGACATGATGCGCGCGGTCATGACCGCTCAGAGCGTCAAGGAGGTCCCGGCCAAATCCGTTTTTGGGCTCGCAGAGCGGTATCTCCAAGGTAAGCATGCAGCCGCTGATGCGAGCCGAACGACCATTCAACGGGACTGAACGACGAACACATTCAATGGGGCGCAAGTATGCGAGATATTCTGTCCACGCTGGAAACATGGCGATCCCATGGCGAGCAGATCGCAATCGGAACGGTGATCGAAACATGGGGATCAGCCCCTCGGCAAGTCGGAGCCAAGCTCGCCGTGACCTTGAATGGCGGGATCGCGGGGTCCGTGAGCGCGGGCTGCGTGGAGAATGCGGTCATCGAAGCCGCCCAAATTTCCATACGTTCTGGTATCCCGCGTTTGTTGACCTTCGGTGTTTCTAAGCAGTCAGCTCTTGACGTAGGGTTGACCTGCGGAGGAACCATTAGAGTATTCGTGGAACCGTTCACAGCCTACTCCTGCGTCTACGATCATATGAAAAAGAGCCTCGATGAGAGAGCGCCCATCGCGGTGATCAGCGTTCTCGATGGACCGGCGGAGCTTCTGAACCATAAGCTAGCCGTTTTCGAAAACGGACACACCGAAGGTGATTTGGATCTGGGCGACCAGCTGCAGTCTGTGGTTGGGCAATCGCTTGAACGCTTACCTAATCAGTCCGGTGGCGTGATCGAGGCGGCCGGGCTCACGCTTTTCGCCGACATTCTTCCGCGCATGCCGCGTTTGATCATCGTGGGAGCCGTTCACATCGCCGAATTCCTGGTGCCAATGACCACTCTTGCGGAATTCGAAATCATCCTCGTGGATCCTCGTACAGCCTTCGCCACCTCCGACCGTTTCCCGTCGGTCAAAACGATTCTCACACAATGGCCCGACGAGGCTTTGAAGGCCCTGAACCTCGATGAAGATTCCTACGTGGTCGTCATCACCCATGATCAAAAAATCGACGATCCAGCTCTTCGAGTTGCCCTAGCTAGTAAAGCCCGTTACGTGGGCGCGCTTGGAAGCAGACGCTCCAATCAACAGCGCCTGGAACGCCTAAGCGAAGCAGGTGTGCCAGCGCATCAATTGGACCGGCTTCGAGCTCCAATCGGGTTGCCTTTGGGGAATCGGAGCACAGTGGATATCGCCGTTAGCATCCTGGCTGAATTAGTGCAGGTCCGTAATGGAGCTGGAGGCACGGAGGAAACCCCGACGACGAAAATTCCGGGGCAGCACGCCGGCAACCTCATTTAGCTCCGTGGCTTTTTCGACGGAATAAGCCTACCGGTACCCTGTCTCGTGCGAGCTGTTGATGATCCAGATCAGTCCGCCGCCGCTGTAGCCGTAGAGCGAGCCGCCCGCGAAAACGAGTCTCCCTTTGCCTTTGTAGATCATTTCGTAGCGGTGGGTATCGGAGCCGTAATAGAAGGGAATCCAGGCCTTCCCGGTCACATAGGCGCCTTGATCGGTCGGCGCCCCGAGAATGTCGTACACCTGGTGCATGTTCATGCCGATCTGGAGCTTGTCGAACTTGCTCCCTGGGACGGGTATGCCGACGATCTCGCCGTCGTAGCCGTTGAGACCATGGACCTGCTTGCCCGATCCGGCCTCGACGATCTTGGGATCGATGACCTCGCCCTTTTCGTTGATGCCCTTGCGGGATTTTGCTGCGGGCGTGGACGTGGATGCGGAGCTGGGCTGGGGCGCTGAGCTCTTGGCGGGGGTGCTCTCCGTTTGTCCGCAACTGGCCAGGAACGGCAGTACGGCCAGGGCGAGAATGCTTAGTCTGAAGTTGGTGGCATGCATGTGGCCTCCTTGAGAGGACTGAAAGCGTGAAAGCGCCCTTATTGTCGCTTCGGGCTGGCTCAGGAACAATCCCCAGAGTTTCCAGTCAGTGAGGTCTTTGATCCGTGGCGGTGGCTCGAACGAGGAGCGCCTTGCTGCCGTGGACACGGGGGATACGGGCGGCCTGGATCACTGGCGACAGTGTCCATTCCATGGATCTCTTGCGCACGGATTTGGATCGATCCATGCTGGCTCGTTTTAGCTATGGTGAAGAACGTGACAGAAACCTTCCTGCAACGGATTCCGACGCTCTCCGAAAGGGAGCTGCTGGACTACCTCCACGGCGCCAGGACATTCAAACCTGAAGCCGTTGCTGCAGCCTTGTCGGAACTCCAGAGACGGGGTCACGCGTTCACGCCAGCGGAGCTGGAAGCGGTGCGGCACTGGCACGAAAGCCGCGAACCGCAGCCCTTCCAGGCGCACGGATTCCTGCGTGACGCGCAAGGGCCAAGGCTTCCCAGGATTCGTCTCGTCTCGGGCCTGATCCTGGCGACGGGGCTTGGCAGTGCTTTGGTGATCTACTTCCACGCCATCGCGACGGCTAGCCCCGAGTACGAACTGGAGGAATCGAAGGCATACCTGCGCGGCATGGAGGTCATCGGCGGGAAGGCGAACCTGCTGGGTGCCGAATTCATGCACTGGTTCACGCACCTCTGGCAGGGTGTGAATCTCGCCTACAGCATCGCAGTCATTACGATCCTGCTGGCCGTCGGTTTCTGGATCATCAACGTCCATGGGCCCGATGCTTCGCGCTGAGCGTGCCACCGGGCACCAAGATTCGGGAAACTACTGGCGCTTCTTGCGTGTGGGTGCCGGTCTGGTGACCCGTTCTTCGTAGTCCTGCCGGAAGGCGATGGCCAGCGCCCGGATCTCCCGTTCGCGTTTCTTGGTGGGCGAGACGCCCACGTAGAAGTGCTTGATCCGGGTCTGATTGCGTTCTTTGTAGACAACCTGGTACTCGAGATAGGGGGAGCGTTCGCCCTCGGGATACTGGCGCCAGGTACACGAGACGCCCGCGGGAAGGCCGTTCTGCTTGTTGGATTGGGGTTTGGAACGGATGGCCATGGCATCTCCAGGATACGTTCTATCGTCAAAACCCGGGGGAAGGTTCAATTTGCCGGATCTCGATTAATCCGATGCGAGCGCAGCGCCGTTGTTGCTGTCTCTATCCATTCATCGCTCGGGTGCGGAGAACTTTCAGTGTGGACGGCATCAAGGCGAAAGATGCCGGCATGGTCTCAGGAATGGCTCAAGCGAAGAATTCGGCAAAGGCGTCAAACACATTCCGGAATGCTTGATCCACGGGTCCGCGCAGACCTTCGATCGCGGGGAAGGGGTCCTCGTGCTGACAGGGGTACGGAAACTCCATCGTGTCCACGCGTACTGGGATATCCCGGTGGGAACCCTGCAAGGTGTTGATCACTTCATAGGGAGGGATGACGGAGTCCTGCTCCAGGGTGATCGCCATCAAGCGGGGCGCCATCGCGGTGAACTGGGCTTCCCGTTCCTTGCGCATGACGCCGTAGTTCAGCATCCGGCGGAAATTCATTCCCTCGGGATGCGCCTCGCCGAGGTAATGGCGCAGGCGGGCGTCCCGCTGGAGATGGCTCTCGAGGTGCTCCACGACGTAGGAATACAGCGCGACGTTGGATTCGCTGTCCAGGATGAATTTCGACACCGGCGATATGCGGTTGAACACCGCGCCCCCGCAGAACATGCCGAGCCGGGCGTGCTCCAGGAGGCCTCCAGGATTCGTCATCATGAGGACCTGGGCCAGGAAGCAGCCGATGGAGTAGCCGAAGATGTCCACGATGGCCTCTGGCGCGATGAGCGGATGGCGGTTCTCGCGGATTTGGGACAGGAGTTGCAACACATCGCAGTAGGTCTGCAGTCCGGACCAGATGAAGCGCTGGGGGCGCGCCTGCAAGCGGGTGCTGATCGCGGCGTTGGACAGGGAAGATGCGATGGTCGCGGGGAATACCCTCCGCCGCTGTTCGCTGGCGCGGTGCATGAGCCGGTGGTCGCTCCACTCCAGCGGCGCGCGGTTCATGTGGAAGGCGATGGGAAAGAGCACTACGGCCTTGCCCGTGGCCGTCGCCAGGCGATGAGCCCAAGGCAGGTACTTGTGCCAGTGCTTCTCGTTGAAGCCGTGGAAGAGGAACAACACCTCTTCCGCTTTGGCGTCTGGCCTGGCATGGAACACGGAGTATGCGAACTCCCGGTTCTCGTGGACCCTGGAATCGTGCACATCCAGGATCTCGGCCATGGTGCCCGTGCCGTTGGAGAACACATCGGGTTCGCAAGCGATGTCGCCGTGATGGGCGCATCGGTAGTGATCCTCGCCGGGCAGCAGATCAGCGCTGGCAGAGCGGAAAACCAGGCGGGAAACCTGCAAGCCATCCTGGAGCCGCACCTGGTCCTGGTCGGGCTGGACCGTTTTCTTCAGGTAGCTATGCAGTTCCAGGTAGTCCATGGTGCTCTGCCGCGAAATTGATTCGGAGCCCATGGTAGCGCTGCTGTGGAGCGGGGATGCCTGTTCTTCAGATTCTCAAGGTTATTTCGCGCATCCCTTGAACCAATTCGTGCTCCATCCCGCTGGTAGTCTGAAAATAGGAACGGGGGATCCCTACGATGAGCAGACTGGCGTTGATGGTGAACATCGAGATTGAACCTGCAATGAAAGTGGAGGTCCTTCGCGCACTGTTGGCCCACCGAGACCGCTGCCTCCGCGATGAGCCGGGAACCCTGCAGTTCGAGGTGCTCGTCCCCGCGGAGGATCCATCCAGGATTTTCCTCTTCGAGCTCTACGCGAGCAGCGACGCCTATCAGGCCCACGCCCAGGGCGCCAGCATCGCCACTTATCGCGCGGCAGTGGGGAGCAAGATCACGAAGATCACAGCCCACAAATGCGCGCTGGGGAACGAACTACGCGCCTGAGTTGATCGGCGCGCGAAGCCAAGGTCTTCCCTGCACCGGTACCGCTTTCCTTGACGTTGCAAAAGGGACCCCTCCGACGATCGTCCGTACCCAGCCAATCTCCTGCTGGCTTGGTCTTGAGCCCTCGGACTTGGTTCCGTTGAACTCTAGAGGCGATGGGCCCTGATGCCAGGAATAGACGAGACGGTCGCCCGCCGCTTGCAGCAGTCAATATCGAAAGTATCTCTGATTGACCCATATTGATCGATCGATCAATATGGGTCAGACGTGAATTGATTGATCAATCAATTCACGTTTTCGTTACCCGGAGATTCCCCATGAGTGCGCACAGCGATCCATCCTCCTGTGGTACCCGCCAGGCTTTGCTAGAGGCAGGGCTGTACTGCTTTTCGGAACGGGGTTTCGATGGCACCAGCCTGCGCATGGTGGCCGAACGGGCGGGGAAGAATACCTCGCTCATCGCCCATCATTTCGGCAGCAAGGAGGATCTCTACCTAGCCGTATTCAAGGACATGCTGATGGAACGCCGCTCCAGCATGTTCACGGGTCCCATTGTCGGTTTGGAAGAGCTTCAGGGTGACCCCAACCGCGCGGCCTCATTGCTCCGTGTGCTGGTGATCCGCCTCTTTAAGGATATGTGGACCAAGTTTGGATCCGATGATCCCAAACCCATGGCCTATTTCCGGCTCTGGCTTTCGGCCATCCGCGCGCCCGTTCCGGAGTTGAGCACGCTCATGCGCGAATGCCTCACGCCGCTGCGGATGCAGGTGGCCGCATGCATTCAAGCCATCCGTCCGGATCTCCCGGCTTGCGAGATTCCCTTCTGGTGCTCGCTCGTGTATGGGCAATGCGTGGGGAACACCATGCTCCACAACTTCAACCAGCTCGTGTTCGGTCCGGAATGCTACCCCGAGTCCCTGGACTACCTTGCCGAGCAGATCGCGGACATCACGCTGCGCGCCATCGGCTGGACGGCAAAGAAATCACCGGCCCAGGAGAAAGCATGAATCCTAGAAAAGCTGCCTTTGTGGCGACCCTGTTGCTGGGAGTTTCGCCATGGCTATCCGGCGAATCCCTTGAACTGAGCCTGGGCGAAGCCCTGAAGAAGGCCCTTGACAGCAACCCGACCCTGCAGCGCCAGGTATTGGAACAGGTTCGAAGGGATGCCGAAGTGCAGGAGAGTCGGGGCGCGCTGTTGCCTTCCGTCGAAGCCCATGCATCGGAGGTGAGACATTCCTACAACTACGAGTCCCTGCTGGGCGCGGCAGTGACGGATAATTCGCCGATCGTCATCGGACCATTCTCCCTGCGCACCTATGGAGCCTCGGCCCAGATGCCGCTGCTGGACTTGAGCCTCTGGCGGCGCTGGCGCGAAACCAAGTCGACCTCCGAAGCGGCCAAGGCTGAGACGGAACAGATGCGCGAAGAGATCTCCGCGCTGGTGGTGGGACAATACCTGCTGGCCTTGAGGGCGCAAGCGCAAATGGGCGCGGTGCAGGCCCGCATCGAGCTCGCCAAGGCCCTGGAAGAACTGGCGGTTCACCAGGAGGAGACCGGCGTTGGCACGGGGCTCGACACGCTCCGGGCGAAGGTCCGCACGCAAACCGAGGAACAAGCCCTGATCCAGGCTCGCGCGTCGCGGCAGGAAGCATTGAGCGGTCTGGTGCGCCTGCTGGTTTTGCCAGTCGATAGCGACCTCCACGTCAAAGAACTTCCCCTGCTGGAATCCACTCCAGCCGTGGAGGTTGGTTCCGAACTGCAGAGGGTCGAAAACACGCGTGCCGATTTCCGAGCCTTGGATGCCCAGATCCATGCGGCCAACGAAAGGGTGGAAGGCGCGCGAGCTCTGAATCTTCCGACCATCCAGGCCTTTGGCTCCCTTGAACGCACCGGCCTTGTGGATACGAGCCTCCATCGCGTGTTCGAGGTGGGTGTCCAAGTCAGAGTACCCATCTTCGTGGGTGGGCGGATCCAGGCCCAGACCAGCCAGGCCCAGGCTGTCCGGAACCAAGTGGATGCCTCGCGGCGGGAACTGGAAGCCAAGGTGGGCTTCGAGCTGCGAACGGCCAAGGAGAGACTGGACGCCGCGCACAACGAGCTGGTGGTAACCGAGGAAGTGCTGCGTTTGGCCAAAGCGGAGCTGGAACAGGCTCGCCATCGTTTCGAAGCCGGAGTGTCAAACAACATCGAGCTGGTCAACGCCCAGGAAGAACTGGCCAAGGCGGAGGAGGGCCACTTGGATGCCCGCTACCGTCTGGACCAGGCCGAGGCTGATCTGGCCCACGCCCGGGGCGATCTGCAAACCCGTTACGCCAATTGATTCGAGGAACTGGATATGGAAACCACACCCGAAAAGAAGAAGGATGTTGAAGGGCTTGGCGTGAAGTCCCGGCTGCGCCTGATCCTGGCCATCGCCGTGCCCGTCGTGTTGCTGGCGGGGATCGGCTTCTGGCTTTTGAACCGGAACAAGGTCAGCACGGACGACGCGCAGGTGGATGGCCACATGATTTCCATCGCGGCCAAGGTTCAGGGCACCGTCACTGAATTGCAGGTGAAAGACAATGAGATGGTGCATCAAGGGCAAGTCCTGGTGACCCTCGATGACCGTGACTTCCGTGCGGCGCTGGACAGGGCCAAGGCCGATCTCGAGGAAGCCGAGGCGCGTCTCGCGGCCAGTGGCGCCGATACGCAGGCGGCCCAGGACGCCTACGAATCGGCCCAGGACGCTGAAGTGGCCGTCGCCGAGGCCAATGTCGCAGCCCGGGTCGCCAATCGCACCAAAGCCAATGCCGACCTGGAACGCATGAAACCCCTGGCACAACGGCACGAGATCAGCGCGCTGACTTTCGATGGCTATCGCACCGCAGCGGAAGTGGCGGATCAGGAACTGGAGGCAGCCAAGAAGCGCCTGGACGCGGCGCGCAAGGACGTGAAGGTCCGGAAGAGCGGTGCCGTGTCCGCGCAGGCACGGCAACAGGCCAGTGCTGCGGCCATCGATCGGGCCCACGCCAATATGCAGGCCCTGGAGCTCCAGTTGAGCTATTGCACGATCACCGCGCCCGTCTCGGGGCTGGTCACGCGCCGCACGGTGGAGCCTGGCAACATCGTGCAGCCAGGCCAGGCGTTGATGATGCTCGTGCCCACCGATGATCTCTGGGTTACGGCCAATTTCAAGGAGACGCA
>DCFP01000042.1:0-11134 GCA_002319925.1 Holophagaceae bacterium UBA1801
GCACCGGCCACTTCACGGCCACGGGCAGCCTGGCGGACGCGCGCCAGATCCACGTCGCGACCCTTCTCGACGATGGCAAGGTCCTGATCTCCGGCGGCTGGAGCGGCACCGCTGTCCGCGCTTCCTTCGAGCGCTACGACCCGAGCACGGGTCTCTTCACCAGCGTCAGCGGCCCCGCCGCGGGCTACCACTCCCACATCGCAATCCTGCTGAACGACGGCACCGTCCTCATCGTCGGCGGCTACAACGGCGCGCCCCTCGCTGGGTCGGTGGTCTGGGAGAAGTAAACCTAACGGCTCACGAGAGCCGGCTCGAACACCAATGAACGGGGGGTCGGCATACCGCCCCCCCGCATGCGTTCCAGAAGCATTTCCGCAGCCTGCGCGCCCATCTCCAGGGCAGGCTGCCTGACGAAGGTGAGAGGCGGGTCCAGCAGTTCTCCCATGTCGCCCAGTTCGTCGAAGACCACTAGGTCGAGATTATCGGGGAACCGCAGTCCCGCTTCGCGTATGGCCTTGAGGGCGCCGATGCCCATGAGGTTGTTCGCAGAGATGATGGCCTGGGGATGGGGTCGTACCTTGAGCATCTCCACGGCAAGCCGGTAGCCACCCTCGATGGTGAAGTCACCCTGGACCAGGGATGACTCGTTCCGGGGCAGACGGTAGCGATCCAGAAGGGCCAGAAACGCCTCGTTGCGCTCCCGCCCGACCACCGTCCTCTGCGGCCCGCCGATCATGCGGATATGGGTACGGCCCTGCTGGAAGAGATGGCCCACGAGAAGGGCCAGGCCAGACACATTGTTGCTCTTCACGCAGTCGAAATCCGGGCTGATGAAGCGGTCCACGAAAACCGTGGGCAGGCCTCGCTTCTTGAGCAGAGGGACGGCGACCTGGCTATCCATGGCGGGCACCAGCACCAGCCCGTCGATGCGCCGCGCCAGCAGGTCGTGCAGATAACGCTCCTCTTTCTCGGGGCTCTCCTCGGTGTCGCAGAGGATCGGGGTATAGCCCGCCGCGGAAAGGGTCTTCTCCACGCCCTTCACCACTTTGACCAGGAAGGGATTGGTGATATCCGGAATGATGACGCCCACCGTGGCGCTGGACCGCGTCTTGAGGCTCTGGGCGATGCGATTGGGCGCGTAGCCGAGCTTGCCGATGGCTTTGTTGATCCGCGCCAACGTTTCGTCGGAGACCGCCTCCGGGTTGTTGACCGCGCGGGAGACCGTGGCGCTGCTCACCTTCGCCAGCCGGGCAACATCGTAGACCGTGACCAAAAGACCCCCAGATGAGATCGGTTTCATCCTTCAGATAAGAAATACGCTAGAAATTTTCTGGCGTCTAGCCAACCAATTCCCTTGACTCCAACCAGAAGCCGGGTGTACAAAAGCTAACGATTTCATTGATGTGAGTTTCAAAACTTTTTAACTCTTTTTATTTTATCATTTAAATAGATGCAATCGGTTTCATAGCCAAATCGCCGGAACAGAGGACTCCATGGGTGAAGCGTTGGTGAAGATCGAGGACCTGGTCAAGACCTTCCCGGGCGTCGTCGCGCTCTCCAATGCCCGCTTTGATCTCGAGGCTGGGGAAGTGCACGCCCTCATGGGAGAGAACGGCGCTGGCAAGTCCACCATGATGAAAATCCTCGCCGGGATCTACACCAAGGACTCCGGGACCATCCGCTACCTGGGACAGCCCGTGGAGATTCCCAGTCCTCGTGCCGCTCAGCATCTGGGCATCAGCATGGTCCACCAGGAATTGAACCTGATGAACCACCTGACGGCTGCCCAGAACCTGTTCATCGGCCGGGAGCCTCGGCATGGCCTTGGTCTCCTGCTGGATGAGAAGAAGCTCAACGAGAAAGCCCTCATCTATTTCGAAATGCTCCATCTGGATCTGGATCCCCGCGTGCGGATCGGGGATCTGACCGTGGCGAAGCAGCAGATGGTCGAGATCGCCAAGGCCCTCTCCTTCCAATCGAGGGTGCTGATCATGGATGAGCCCACAGCGTCTCTCACGACGGCGGAAATCGATGAACTCTTCCGCATCATCCGCGACCTCCGGAATCAAGGCGTGGGCATCGTCTACATCTCCCACAAGATGGACGAACTCAAGCAGATCTCCGACCGCGTAACGGTGATGCGCGATGGCCAGTACGTCGGCACCGTGCCCACCGCCGAGACCAGCATGGACACGATCATCAGCATGATGGTGGGCCGCACGTTGTTCGAGACCGCGCGCAACGCGGCCCGGGCGGAGGAAGGCGAAACGCTGCTCGAGGCCAGCCACCTGCAGCGGGGCCGAACCATCAGGGATGTCAGCTTCAAGGCGCGCAGCGGAGAGATCCTGGGCTTCGCCGGACTCATGGGAGCGGGCCGCACGGAAGTGGCGCGCGCCATTTTCGGTGCGGATCCCCTCGACTCGGGTGAGATCCGGGTCAAGGGCAAACGCACCCCCATTTCCCACCCCCGGCATGCCGTGGCTGCGGGCATCGGCTATCTCTCCGAGGACCGCAAGCGCTTCGGCCTGGCCCTCGGTCTGGACGTCGCCACGAACGTGCTCCTGGCCAGCCTCACACGTTTCCGCACGCGTGTGGGATGGATGCGGAGCGCCGCCATGCGCTCCCTGGCGGAGCAGAACATCAAGACCCTTGCCATCAAGACGCCTGGCACGACTCAGAAGGTGAACTACCTCTCGGGCGGCAATCAGCAGAAGGTAGTCATCGCCAAGTGGCTCAACCGCGACTGTGATGTGCTCATCTTCGACGAGCCCACCCGCGGCATCGATGTGGGCGCCAAGCAGGAGATCTACAAGCTGCTCAACGATCTGGCCATGCAGGGGAAGGCCATCATCATGATCTCCTCCGAACTGCCTGAGATCCTGCGCATGAGCCACCGGATCCTCGTGATGTGCGAAGGCCGGATCACGGGCGAGCTGAGCGGAGCCGAAGCCACGCAAGAAAAGATCATGTACTACGCGACCTTGCGGGAAACCATGGTCGCCAAGGGAGAAGGACTCCATGGCTGAATCCACTAATCCATCCTTGGGCGGGCGCGCGGCCGCTGCCCTTCTTTCCGCCGAGACCCGCAGGAAGGCCCTGGCTTTCGCGAGCCTCCTCCTCATCGTGGTCATCTTCTCCTTCGCCTCGCCCAACTTCTTCCAGACTCCCAACCTGCTTTCCATCCTGCTGGCGACTTCGGTGAACGGCGTGCTGGCCATCGCCTGCACCTTCATCATCATCACGGGCGGCATTGATCTTTCCGTGGGCACCTTGATGACCTTCTGTGCCGTCATCGCGGGCGTGTTCATCACCAAGTGGCAGCAGCCGATGTCCCTGGGCGTGGCCATGGCGCTGGTCACGGGGATGGTCTGCGGCCTCACCTCCGGCACCTGCGTGACCAAGCTGAAGATCCCGCCCTTCATCGCCACGCTGGGAATGATGATGATCACCAAGGGGCTTTCCATGGTGATCTCCGGCACCAAGCCCATCTACTTCACGGATACGCCCGGCTTCTCCAGCATCTCCATGGACTCACTGGCCGGCACGGTCTTTCCCTCCGTACCCCTGCCCAATGCGGTCCTGATCCTGTTCCTTCTGGCGATCCTCGCGTCCCTGATCCTCAACAAGACACTGCTGGGCCGCTACACCTTCGCGCTCGGCAGCAACGAAGAAGCCGTGCGGCTTTCCGGGGTCAATACGGACCGGTGGAAGATCGCGGTCTACACGCTGGGAGGTTCCATCTGCGGGGTGGCCGGACTGCTCATGGCCAGCCGCCTCAACTCCGCCCAGCCCGCCCTGGGCCAGGGCTACGAGCTCGATGCCATCGCCGCCGTGGTGATCGGTGGCACCTCCCTTTCCGGTGGAGAAGGCACCGTGCTCGGAACGATCATCGGCGCCTTCATCATCAGCACACTCACGAACGGGCTACGCATCCTCTCGGTGCCCCAGGAATGGCAGACCGTCGTGACAGGTCTCATCATCATCGTCGCCGTCTACCTCGACATCCTGCGCCGGAAGCAGCGCAGGACCTCCGCACCGGTCCTTGCACCCGCCCCGGCCAAGTAGGAGCCGGTCTAGCCCGCTCATGCCCCACCCCCAAACCCACAGGAGTCCCTCCATGAAGATCGCACGCTTCGCCTTCCTCGCCACCCTGGTGGCCCTGGCCCCCGCCGCCAGCGCCCAATCCACTTACATTCCCTTGATCTCGAAGGGTTTCCAGCACCAGTTCTGGCAGGCGGTGAAGCTCGGCGCCGAGAAGGCCGCCAAGGACTACAAGGTCAGCATCACCTTCGAAGGACCCGAGAGTGAGGCCATGGTGGACAAGCAGATCGACATGCTCTCCGCCGCCCTCGCCAAGAACCCCAAGGCCATCGGCCTCGCTGCCCTCGATAGCGAAGCCGCCGCTCCGCTCCTCAAGAAGGCTCAGGCCGCCAAGATCCCCATCATCGGCTTCGATTCGGGCGTGAAGAGCGATATCCCCGTGACCACCTGCGCCACCGATAACGTGGCCGCCGGTGCCTTGGCCGCGGATAGAATGGCTGCGCTGATCGGCAAGTCCGGCGAAGTGGCCGTCATCGCTGCCGATCAGGTGGGCGCCAGCAATGTGGGCCGCCGCGATGGCTTCGTGAACGAGATGAAGGCCAAGTACCCCGGCATCAAGGTGGTGGATATCCAGTACGGCGCCGACATGCTGCAGGCCGCCGAGGTCACCAAATCCATCATCCTGGCGCACCCCAACCTCAAGGGGATCTTCGGCGCCAACGAGGGCTGCGCCAATGGCGTCGCCAACGGAATCAAGGAACTCGGCAAGGTCAAGAAGATCGTGGCCGTCGGTTTCGATTCCGGCAAGGCGCAGATCGACAATGTGAAGAGCGGCCTGCTGGCCGGATCCATCACCCAGAACCCCGTGGGCATGGGCTACAAGACCGTCGAGTGCGCCGTGAAGGCCCTCAAGGGCGAGAAGCTGCCCAAGGTCATCGACACGGGCTTCTTCTGGTACGACGCCACCAACTACACCAAGCCCGAGATCGCGGCCGTTCTCTATCAATAAGGATTCACCACCAAGTTCACCAAGAACACCATAAAAGCTAGCCTTGGTGCCCTTGGTGCCCTTGGTGTCCTTGGTGGGAAATCTTTCATCCATTCCATTGCCACTTCGCATGAATCAAACGGAGCGCGAATGCTCATCGGAATTCCATCCAGCATCGGACCCGACCTGTTGTCCTTGCTCTACCGCATGGGCCATGGGGATGAGCTGGTTCTCGCCGATGCCTTTTTCTGTGGCGAGACCTTCGGAAAGCGCGTTCTCCGGGCCGACGGCCTGCGGATCCCCGAGCTGCTGGATGGCATCCTGGGTCTGGTCAATCTCGACGACTTCGTGCCGGATCCCCTGGTGATGATGGAGCCCAAACCGGGTGACCATTTGGACCCCGACGTGGAAACCCGGTATCGATCATCCATCCACCACCGCTGGCCCGATGCGCCGCCCATCGCCCGCATGGAGCGTTTCGCGTTCTACGAGCGCGCACGGAACGCCTTTGCCGTGGTCATGACGGGAGAGACGGTCAAGTACGGGAACATCATTCTCCGCAAGGGCGTCATTCCTGTCCCCGCCCCGCTGAACAAGGACCTGCCTTGACGAACTCTCCCGGCGTTTCCATGGATTTCCTCACCATCGGCGAAGTGCTGGTCGATTTCAGCCAGACCGCGCCTGGTCCCCAGGGCTTCCCCCAGTACGAAGCCCTGCCCGGAGGGGCCCCGGCCAATGTCGCAGCGGCCTTGGCCAAGTGGGGCCGGCGCTCGGGAATCATCGGACAGCTCGGGCAGGACGCCCTGGGGCGGCTCTTGGCATCAACCTTGGAGCAAGCGGGCGTGGATACCTCGCGCCTGCGCCCTTCCCCCGAGCGAACTTCCCTGGCCATGGTCAGCCTCTCGGCCGAAGGGGAGCGTTCCTTCGCCTTCTACTGGAAGGACACCTCCTGCGCCAGCCTCGATCCATCGCTGACGGATCCTTCCATCAGCACTGGATCGCGGATCTTCCATTTCGGTTCCGTCACCCTCAGTACGCCCCGGTCCCGGGCCACCACGCTGGCCGCTGTGCGAACCGCCAAGGCGAGCGGCGCGTGCATCAGTTTCGATGCCAACCTGCGTCCTGGCCTCTGGGCTGGGGGCGCCCAGGAAGCCCGCGATCCCATTCTGGAAGCCATGGGCCTGGCCGACCTCGTCAAACTCTCGGAGGAGGAACTGGGGTTCCTGTGCGGTTCCAGCCTGGAACTCCGGCGAGATGATCCCGCAACCCGTCGCGAGATGACGCAGCTCCGTTCCGCCACGGGCACTCCGCTCCTGTTCGTCACCTTCGGCAAACACGGCGCCCGCTGGGAAGGACCCCATGGTAGCGGCAGCGTGGATTCGCTTCCCGTGCGGGCCCTTGATACCACCGGCGCCGGTGACTGCTTCATGGCGGGCGTTCTCCAGCAGTGGCTAGCCACCTCAGGTCCCGTGGATCGACTGAATGCTGCAGATTACGCATCCATGGCTCGCCATGGATGCGCCGCAGGAGCGCTATCCACCCTTGTGAGAGGCGGCATTCCTTCGATACCTGCTTTGGCAGAAATCGTAGCAAAGGCCGCGAGCCTGGAAGTTCGATCGTGAACCTTGCTATTACCAGAGGAATGAGCGGAGGCATGGGTTCATCCAAGTGACGCTAGTTTGAGCGGCTGACCGCGCGAGCGGCCGGTTTCACCGCTTTGGAGGCGTCATGCCCGAGCTCATGGAAAGGGAGAAGGCTATTCAGGCGGTGGGAGATCAGTACGCCCCACCCGGAACCTTCCGCGCCAGGGCCCACATCGATTCCATGGAGCGCTACCTGGAGCTCTACCGCGAAAGCATCGCGCAGCCCGAAGTGTTCTGGGGCGCGCGGGCCCGGGAGGAGCTGGGCTGGTTCCATCCCTTCGATCAGGTCCGGGATTGCGATTGGGAGCACGGCCAAGTGGCCTGGTTCCTCAACGGCCAGCTCAACGCCTGCTACAACTGCGTGGACCGGCACGTGACCGCGCGCGGAGACCAAGTGGCCCTCATTTGGGAAGCCGACGAGCCCAAGGACAGCCGCCGCATCACCTACCGAGAACTGCAGCGGGAGGTGTGCCGTCTGGCCAATGTGCTCCGGCATCACGGAATCCGCAAGCACGACCGCGTGGCCATCTACCTCCCCATGATCCCCGAGGCGGCCTTCGCCATGCTCGCCTGCGCCCGCATCGGCGCGGTACACAATGTGGTCTTCGGCGGCTTCAGCGCCGACAGTCTCCGGGACCGGATCAACGACGCGCACTGCAAGGCGGTCATCACTGCGGACGAAGGGCTCCGCGGCGGGAAGACGATTCCACTCAAACGCACGGTGGATGAGGCCGTGATGGCCTGCCCCACCGTGGAGCACGTCTTCATCGTCAAGCGCACCGGCACCAAGATTCCCTTCTATCCGCAGCGCGACGTGTGGCTGCGGGAGGCCATGGAAGGAGAGCGCCCCGTGTGTCCCATCGAGCACATGGACAGCGAGGACACCTTGTTCCTCCTCTACACTTCCGGCAGCACGGGTAAACCCAAGGGCGTGGCCCACACCACCGCCGGGTACCTCTTGCAAGCGGCCCTCACCCATCGCTACGTCTTCGACTACCACCCCGGCGATGTGTTCGCCTGCGTCGCAGACATCGGCTGGATCACGGGCCATTCCTACGTGCTCTACGGTCCCCTGTGCAACGGTGCCACCACACTGCTCTTCGAGAGCACACCACTCTATCCCGACGCGGGCCGCTATTGGGATGTGGTGGAACGCCACCATGTCACCCAGTTCTACACGGCACCCACGGCCATTCGCGCCATCGCGCGGGAGGGCGATGCCTTCGTGCGACGGCACGATCGCTCGTCATTGCGCGTGCTGGGCACGGTGGGCGAACCCATCAACCCGGAGGTGTGGCGCTGGTACCACCACGTCGTGGGCGAAGACCGCTGCCCCGTGGTGGACACATGGTGGCAGACGGAAACCGGGGGCATCATGATCACGCCTCTTCCCGGCGCCACCCCGCTGAAGCCGGGCTCGGCCACCCTGCCCTTCTTCGGCATCGAGCCGGCCATCCTGGACGAGAAGGGCGTGGAACTCGAAGGCAACGGCGTGCGCGGCCTGCTGGCCATCAAGCAGCCCTGGCCGGGCATGGCGCGGACCATCCAGAACGATCACACGCGCTTCGTGGACACCTACCTGAAGCCCTTCAACGGCTACTACATCACCGGCGACGGCTGCCGCCGCGACGAGGACGGCTACTACTGGATCACGGGCCGTGTGGACGACGTCATCAACGTCTCGGGCCATCGCCTGGGCACCGCGGAGGTGGAGAGCGCGCTGGTCACGCATCCTGGCTGCGCCGAAGCCGCCGTGGTGGGCTATCCCCACGAGATCAAGGGCCAAGGCATCTTCGCCTTCGTCATCCTGAAGGAAGGCTGGGAAGAGAACGCCGAACTCCTCGGCGAACTCAAGAACGAAGCCCGCCACCACATCGGCGCCTTCGCCACGCCTGATGTCGTCATGATCGTGCCTGGGCTGCCGAAAACGAGATCGGGAAAAATCATGCGCCGCATCCTGCGCGGCATCGCCGCAGGGCAGACAGAAAACCTCGGCGACACGACCACCTTGGCGGATCCCAGCATCGTGGATGCACTGCTGGAAAAGCGGCGGATGGTCGGATGAGAAGGGTCGAATTGCCTTTGGCAAGGAGGGCTACGGTTTTACGGGAGGTTCGCCGAAACGCACGAGGATCGCGTCCAGGGCTTGCCGGAGATCGCGGAAGGTGGAGCCCGGTTCGATCATCCGCAATGCCATCTCGTTGAGGCCTCCGGGAGTGGCGGCTTCCCGGGCCAGCTCACCGAATCCTGTTCCCGCCTTGCCCTCCGCAAGGGCGGCGAGGCACGCATACATGGAGGCCGTGTAGCGCCGGGCGTGTTCCGGGTCGGCTCCTCCGGCCACGCACCAGTTCCGGACTTCCTCCATCTGTGCAAAGAAGGGAGAGATTAAGCCCGTGATGGCCCAGAGGAGATGCAGTTCCCGCTCGTTCTCGAGGGGAAAGGGTTCCGCCAAGGGGCGCAGCCAGCGGGCTACGCTCTCATCCGGCGGCAGGAAGGGCACGAGCCCCAGATGCTTGGCGACGTAGGGAAGCGGAAGGACTTTGAAGACCCTTGACGCGGGGCGGACCAGGTTCTCGAGCTCCGCGCGGGGGATTACCGGGATGAAAGACAGAACGGTGTGGTCCTCGCGAAACCGCAGTGAGGAAAGTTCGGCACGAGCCACGGCGGGCCTGAGAGCCAGGAAAACGACCTCGCTGCCATCCAGCACCTCCTGGTTGGAACGGGCTCGCCGCACTTGGGTGAAACGGGATTCCAGCCCCTTGGACTTCACCTCGTTCCGCGGAGAGACCAGGATCGAGCAGTCGGCTTCGGACGTGCAGAAGCCTTCCACCGCCGCCGACGCGATGTTGCCGGTACCGATGAAGCCCATGCGAACTGATTGCTGGTTCTCCCCCATGGTGCCTCCTCGGCGCCGCCTGGACTGGGAGCGCCTGAGGGAATCAGACCTCAGATGTGTTGGCCCCGCAAGGAAACCTTCGATGCCCTGAAACACAGTCGAGACACGAGAATCTGGCGATTCAGTGCGGCCGGAAGTTGCCGGGATGATCGAGAAGTGACACCACGGGAGCGCAGGGGCCAGCGGCAGGAGCATACCTATTGTCCGAAAGACCCTTGTAAAACAGTGAAATGATTAGATATTCCAACGCTATTTATGTATTTGAAGATATATAACAATTTAAAATAATTTACAGAAATGTCTTGCGCATCAATAAATGGTGTCCAAAATACACCTATCAATCACCTACATCCTCGGGAGGGTAACCATGAGAAAGACTGTTTTCCTGACATGCATGCTCACCGCCTTGGGCGGTCTGGCCGCGTTTGGAGCGCAGCCCAAGATCGGGCTCTCGTTCTCGGACTTCGCCACCGAGCGCTGGGCCCGCGAGCGGGACGAGATGACCAAGATCCTCAAGGACGCCGGGTACGACGTGCTGGTGCAGGAAGCGAACCACGACGCGAAGCTCCAGAACGATCAGGTCAAGAACATGGTGACCCAGGGCGCCAAGGTCATCATCGCTGTCGCCGAGGATGGCGATGCGCTGGCAACGGCCGTGGACGATGTAGCCAAGAAGGGCGTGAAGGTCATCGCCTACGATCGCCTGATCAAGAGCGCGAACATCGCCGCCTACGTGTCCTTCGACAACGTGGACGTGGGCCGCAATCAGGCCAAGGGCGTGCTCGCCGTCAAGAACTCCGGCAACTTCGTCCTGCTGGGCGGAAGCCCCACGGACAACAACGCCCACCTGTTCCGCAAGGGCCAGATGGAAGTGCTCCAGCCCCTCATCGATGCCGGCAAGATCAAGGTCGTAGCCGACCAGTGGGTGGACAACTGGGATGCGGCCAACGCCAAGAAGGTGATGGAGAACATTCTCATCGCCACGGGCAAGAAGTTTGACGCCGTGGTTGCCTCCAATGACGGTACCGCCCTGGGTGCCCTGGAAGCCATGAAGCCCGCCAATCTCGTAGGCAAGGTGCCCATCTCGGGGCAGGACGCCACCGAGGCGGGCTGCAACTCCATTGCTCGCGGCGAGCTCACGGTGACCATCCTGAAAGACACGCGCAAATTGACTCCGCTCGCCTGCCAACTGGCCGTCAAGCTAGCGAAGGGCGAAGCCCTCACCAGCCTCAAGCCCTACAGCCTGGCCTCCCTCACGGGCGAGAACAAGCCCGGCACCGTCCCCTGCGAGTTCCTGCAGGTCTTCCAGGTCACCAAGGCCAACCTGAAGAAGCTGGTGGTGGACTCCGGTTTCCAGCCCTATGCCGGTGTCTACAAGGGCATCAAGGATGCTCCGAAACCGTGATCCCTTGATTCTGCACCGTGACGTCTGAGGGAGTGAAGGGTGGAAAGGGATCTGCTTCTCGATATCGCTGACGTCTCCAAGGAATTCCCCGGGGTCAGGGCCTTGAGCCATGTGAGCCTCAAGGTCCGCCGCGGGGAGATCCACGGACTGTGCGGCGAGAA
>DCFP01000042.1:11410-16868 GCA_002319925.1 Holophagaceae bacterium UBA1801
TCCACGCTCATGAAGATCCTCTGCGGCGTGTATCCCCACGGATCCTACACGGGAACCATCCAGTACGAAGGCGCCGAACTTAAACTCGGCTCCAGCTCCATCCGCGAGGCCATGCGGGAAGGCATCGCCATCGTCTACCAGGAGCTCACGCTCATCCCCAACATGACGGTGGGCGAGAACATCTTCCTCGGCAAGGAACCCCGCAACGGTCCCGTCATCGACTGGGAACGGCTCTACTCCGAATGTCAGCGCCTGCTGGAGCGCTACCGGCTCGACATCGATCCCCATGCCCGGATCAAAGATCTGGGCGTGGGACAGATGCAGATGACGGAGATCGCCAAGGCCCTATCCGAAGACGCGAAGCTCCTCATCCTGGACGAGCCCACCTCGGCGTTGTCCGAAGCCGAAGTGCACAAGCTCATGGAGATCCTGCGGCACCTCAAGAGCCAGGGCGTGACGTGCCTCTACATCACCCACAAGCTGGAGGAGTTCTTCCACATCACGGACACCGTGACGGTCTTGCGGGACGGCGCGGTCGTGGCGACCACGCCCACCAAGGAGATCACCGTGGAGCGCATGGTTAATCTCATGGTGGGGCGGGAGATGACGGAGCGTTTTCCGGAGAGCCGCCGCATGCCGGGAGAGATCTTCTTCTCGGTGTCCGATCTCCATGCGGCGGATCCCAAGGATCCCGCCAAGGAAGTGCTCAAGGGCGTGAGCTTCAATCTCCGGATGGGCGAGATCCTGGGCATAGCAGGACTGATGGGATCGGGACGCACCGAACTGGTGACCACCCTATTCGGTGAGTTCGGCCAGATCACCAAAGGGAAGATTGAACTGGAGGGCAAGGAGATCCGCATCAAGAACGCCCGGGATGCCATCGCCCGTGGCATCAGCCTGGTCCCCGAGGACCGCAAGCGCCTGGGACTGGTGCTGCTGCAGTCCATCCTCCGAAACATCAGCCTGCCGAACCTGTCGCGCTTCGCCTCCTTCATGCGGATCAACGAGGATGCGGAGCTGGCGGAAGCCTTGCATTATTCGAAGAGTCTTTCCATCAAGACCGCCTCCGTTCACGCATCCGTGGAATCCCTGTCGGGCGGCAACCAGCAGAAGGTGGTGATCTCCAAGTGGCTCATGTCCAAGCCCAAGATTCTCATTTTGGATGATCCCACCCGGGGCATCGACGTGGGCGCCAAGTACGAGATCTACAAGCTCATGAACCAGCTGGCGGAGCAGGGATTCGCGATCCTCATGATCTCCTCGGAACTGGAAGAAGTGCTGGGCATGAGCGATCGCATCCTGGTGATGTGCGCGGGCCGGTCCAACGGAATTCTGGAGATGGCCGAGGCCACTCAGGAAAAGATCATGGCCCTGGCCACGGGCATCGAGACGGCAGAGGAGGTACGCGCATGATCAACGGGCTTCTGACGGTGTTCAAGCAGAACCTTCGTTCCTACATCCTGATCCTAACGCTGGTGGTGATCTGGGTGGGCTTCGGCCTGATGACGCCAGCCTATTTCTCCGCGGACCACATCCAGAACATCCTCACCCAGATGGCCATCATCGCCATCATGGCCTGCGGCATGGTCTTCGTGATCGTCACGGGCGGCATCGATCTTTCCGTGGGCTACGGCGCGGGCTTCGTCTCCGTGGTGGCCGCGGCGCTCCTGTATTTCGATGTGGTTGCCAAGCCACTGGCCATGCTGTTCCCGAACATGTCGCCTGGCGCCATGGAAGTGCTGATCGCGGTGATCACGGTGCTGCTCTGCATGATCCTGGGCATTCTCATGGGCCTGTTCCAGGGCGGCATCATCGCCTTCCTGGAAGTCCCACCCTTCATCGCGACCCTGGGCGGCATGTTCATCTTCAAGTCCGGCATCCTGCTGGTGACCAAGGGGAAATCGCTCTTCATCTCCTCCAACGACACCTACAAGTTCATCGCCCAGGGCTTGCTGCCCCCCTCCTGGGGTTATGTGCTCTGTGCGTTTGTGGCCGCGGCTCTGTTTGCCATGGTTTTCACGAGTCGTGCCCGCAGGCAGAAGTACGGCATCGAGCTTTCACCGCTCGCCCTGGATCTGGCCAAGGCTGCCTTCTTTTCGGCCCTGGTCATCGCATACGTGCTGGTGGTGAACCGCACCTTCGATCCCACGGCAGAACCCGGAACCCGTGGCGTGCCTTTCCTGGTGGTGATCCTCGCCCTCATCGGCGTGCTCATGAGCTACATGTCCACCCATACGCGCTTCGGCCGCCATGCCTATGCCATCGGCGGGAACCGCGAGGCGGCGCGGCTTTCGGGCGTCAACATCAAGCGCTCGATCTTCGGCATCTTCGTGCTCATGGGAGCGCTGGTGGGGGTCTCTGGGATCGCCTTGGCAGCTTATGTGGGCTCGGGCACCACCGGAGCAGGGGGCGGCTACGAGCTGGATGTCATCGCCAGTTGCATCCTCGGAGGAACCTCGACGCTGGGAGGCGAGGGCACCATTTTCGGAGCCATCATCGGCGCGCTGATCATGCAGTCACTTTCCAACGGGCTGCAAATGATGAACGTGAATTCCAATGTCCAGTACCTCATCAAGGGTCTGGTGCTGATCCTTGCGGTATGGGCCGATATCTCCATGAAGAAAAAGAAGGCCTGAGCGCTCACATCATCCTGGAACGAGAACCATGACCCCATCACACCTGGAAGAGAATCCCTTCTTCCTTGAGGCGCCCGTAGGCCTCGGAGTCGAACCGGTAGAGCACGGCGGCCCGGCGCGTCCGGTCGGGATCCAGCTCCTTGAGCTGCTCGATCATGCCCATCCGCATGATCTTCTTGCGGAAGTTCCGCTTGTCCAGGGAAGTGCCGAGGATGGCTTCGTACAGCGCCTGCAGCCTCGGCAGCGTGAACTTCTCCGGCAGCAGTTCGAAGCCGATGGGACGTTCGCGCACACGCTTGCGGAGCTTTCCGAGGGCCACATCCAGGATCTGGCGGTGATCGAAGGGCAGTTCAGGCAGCTCCGACAGGTCGAACCATTTCGCGGCGCTGGTGTCGATGCCGGGTGCCAGCGGGTAGTTCTCGGGACTCACCAGCGCGAAGAAGCCGACGCTGATGACGCGCCAGGTGGGATAGCGATCCAGCTCATCGAAGATGCCCACCTCCTCCAGATAAATTCCTTCCACGCCCGTGGTGGCCTTCAGGATGCGGTCCGCCGCCGGAACCATGCGTTCCTCGTGTTTCACGAAACCGCCAGGCAGCGCCCACATCCCCTTGCAGGGCGAGACGGCGCGCTGGATCAGCAGCACCTCCAGCCGGGACCGCTCGAAGCCGAACACCACACAGTCGATGGACAGGTTGGTGATCACGTCTTTCATCACGTGGGACATGCGAAACCTCGGAGGACACGGAGAAGATCCTGCGTTTGGGATCCATGTCTATCCTATCGAAATCGGCTGGTGCCGCCGCAGAGGAAGGTGTTGCATGGGCACTAATTTGACCCTCGGCTACGACCTTGGCAGTTCGTTCATCAAGGCTTCGCTCATGGATGTGGAGCGTGGTTGCTCACTCATTTCGGATTCCGAACCCTCCGAGGAGATGGCGATCACTGCACCTCAGCCAGGCTGGGCGGAGCAGGATCCGGAGACCTGGTGGCGCCATGTCGTGGCGTTGACACACCGTTTGCTGGAGCGCTCAAACATAGACCCATCCCGGATCCAGGCCGTCGGCATTGCTTATCAAATGCACGGACTCGTGTGCCTCGATGAACGGCAGCGCGTGCTCCGACCCGCGATCCTCTGGTGCGACAGCCGCGCTATCCGGCAGGGGCAGCGAGCCTTCGACGAGCTGGGGCACGAGGAGTGTCTGGCTCGCCTGTTGAACTCGCCGGGGAACTTCACCGTCGCCAAACTGCGATGGGTGAAGGAACACGAACCGAAGCTCTTCAAGCGGATCCATCGGATTCTGCTGCCCGGCGACTATCTCGCCCTGAAACTCACGGGGGAAGTCCGGACCACCGTATCGGGCCTGTCGGAGGGCATCTTCTGGGATTTCCAAGCCGAGGCCATCGCCCAGGATCTGCTGAGCCATCTGGAGCTCGACCCTGCCCTGCTCCCGGATTTGGTGCCGACCTTCGGCCACCAGGGGCATCTGACGGATGAAGCTGCGCGGCTGCTCGGCCTTTGTGCTGGCACGCCCGTGACCTATCGCGCCGGGGACCAGCCCAATAACGCATTCTCCCTCGGTGTCCTGGAACCGGGCGAGATCGCGGCGACGGCCGGCACCTCGGGTGTCGTCTACGGCGTTCTGGACCGCCGCCGGACGGACCCTCTCTCCCGGATCAATCTCTTCGCCCACGTGAATCACGAACCCACGCAGCCCCGCCTGGGAGCCCTGCTCTGCATCAACGGCTGCGGCATCCTCTACGCCTGGCTCCGGAAGCAGTTCTGCGGCGGTCTCGACTACACCGCCATGAACGCGCTAGTGGAACGCATTCCGATGGGTTCTGAAGGCCTGCACTGTTACCCGTACGGCAACGGAGCAGAACGCATGCTGGGCAACCGGGGCGCAGGCGCACAGTTTGCGGAACTGGACTTCAATCGCCACGGTCTGGGTCATGTACTGCGGGCTGGGCTCGAAGGCATCGCCTACTCCTTCCACTACGGGATGTCCATCATGCACGGCATGGGTCTGCCTGCCGGTGTCATCCGGGCCGGGCGCGCAAACCTCTTCCAGAGCTCCGTCTTCCGCCAGGTCCTGGCCGACCTCACCGGTACCAGCATCCAGCTGGTGGATACCGACGGCGCCCTGGGAGCGGCGCGAGGCGCGGCCGTGGGTGCCGGATTGATCGCGTCCCCGCGCGAGGCCACCCGTGCAATCCCCGTATTGGCGGAGATCCACCCGGATCCGCGCACCTCCGCCCGTGCGGCGGAGGGTTACGAACAGTGGTCCAGCGGCCTGCGCGCCTACCTGGACCAGCACCAAGGAGAACCGTCATGAACGTGCTCATCGGCGACATGGAATACTTCAAAGGCATCGGCCGGATCCCGTTCGAGGGAGCGGATTCGCGCAACCCGCTCGCGTTCCGCTGGTACGAGCCGGAACGCTTGGTTTCGGGAAAGCCGATGAAGGAGCACCTCCGGTTCGCCGTTGCCTACTGGCACTCCTTCTGCGGGAACGGTGCGGACCCGTTCAGTTCCGAGGGAACCCGGCCGTTGCCTTGGACCGAGCCCCAGGATCCCATCCTCAAGGCCAAGGCCAAGATGGATGCGGCTTTCGAGTTCGCCACGAAACTGGGCATCGCTCACTACTGCTTCCACGACTTCGACCTGGTGGACGAAGGCGACTCCATCGCCGAATCGGACTGTCGCCTGGCGACTCTGGTGGACTATGCCCGGGAGAAGCAGAAGGCAAGCGGTGTGCGGCTGCTCTGGGGCACCGCCAACCTGTTTTCCCATCCCCGCTACATGAACGGCGCCGCCACCA
>DCFP01000004.1 GCA_002319925.1 Holophagaceae bacterium UBA1801
TAGGGTCTGTTTTCAAAGTCCCACGGCGCCGCGGCGGCGTCCAGCCACGTGATCCAGCAAGACAGCGGCCGCAGTGCGATGCGGATCTTTGCACAATTTAGGTCCACATCAAGTGGACCTAAATTGTGCAAAGATCGTGCAAGGCCGCTTCGGGCGGACCGCGCTAACGCAGCTGGGCGCGTGGCTGGCCGTCGCCCCTCCCATGTATCAAAGGCTGCCATTGCAGCCTTCTCCCACGGCAAAGCCGCGGACATGGGTCCCTGGCAGGGGCTGGCGGCTGTCGCCATACTGCGTCAGGCTCCCTCAACAGGGGCCCACCCTGCCTTCGGTCGCATTCCTTGTCTGGCTCCGCCGGCAGCCCCTGCGCGGCATCGCGCGACTTTGAAAACAGACCCTAGCCGCGCTCGTGACTGGGTTTGACGAATTTCCTGACGAGCTCTTCAAGCTGAATCAACCGGTAGGGCTTGGGTAAAAATCCGACCAGTCCATCGCTCATGAATTGCTGAATGGCATCGTGCTCGCTGTAGCCGCTTGAGAGGATGACCTTGGCCTGGGGGTTGAAGGCCAGGATGGCTTGGAATGCGGTCCGTCCATCCATGCGGGGCATGGTCAGGTCCATGATCACGAGGGCGATCCTGGGGGCATGGTCGATGTAGAGATTCACGGCCCGATCGCCGTCCTCGGCGGTGATCACCTCGTACCCCGCCATCTCGAGCATTTCCGCCGCGGCCTCCCGGAGAACGGGTTCGTCGTCCACGAAGAGCACGGCACCTTTAGCGGCAGATTCGTCCGGAAGGGCGGACACGGCCGCAGGATAGGCGCTAGGCACGATGGGGAAGAAGAGCTTGAACCGGGTACCGACGCCCACCGTGCTGGCGATGCTGAACCCGGCCTTGTGGGCCCGGAGGATGCCCTGGGCCACCGCGAGTGAGAGCCCGCGGCCCGCGAACTTGGTGGAATAGAAGGGATCGAAAATGCGCGGCAGGCTTTCAGCCGAGATGCCGCAACCCGTGTCGGCGACTTCGAGGGTCACATGGGGGCCAGGCATGAGCTGCTGGCTGGGAAAGGAAAGACGCAGGGTCTCGGCGTCCAGGTCCTGAAGACCCGTCGTGATATCGATGAGCCCTTCGCTCGATCCCAGCGCTTCGGAGGCATTGATGACGAGGTACTGAACCACTTGCTGGATCTGCATGGGATCACCCTCGATCTTCGGCAGCCCATCGGCAAGGCGGAAGCTGAGGGTGGCGTTCTTGGTGATGTCCAGGGAAAGCTTGGGTTTCAGCTCCTCCATGAGCCGGTTCAGGTCGATGGCACCAAGGGTGAAGCGGCCCTTGCCGGAGAGCGCCAGCATCTTCTGGGAGAGCTCCGAGGCCCGCAGCATCTCATGGCCGATGCGATCCAGGTAAGTCAGTAGCGGGGAGCGCGCAGGGATCAGGTTCCGGGCGAGATCGAGATTCCCGAGCACGCCGCCGAAGAGATTGTTGAAGTCGTGGGCTATGCCTCCGGCCAGCGAACCCAAGCTCTCCTGCTTGCGGGCATAGCTCAAGGCCTCCTCGGCCCGCCGGCGGTCGGTGATGTCGTCGATGTACACGACGAACCTTCGCTCACCTCCCGACAGGAAGAACTTCGCCGTGATTTCCGCAGGGAAGAAGGTGCCGTTTTGCCGCTTGCCCTCAAGCTCGAGCCCTTGATCTCCCGTGCAGAAGTCCTCGGCGAGGACGCGATGGATGATTTCCGCGTGCTTGTACGGGAACAACTCCGTCAAGGTGAGCTTGAGCATTTCCTCCATCGGGTAGAGGAAGATGCGGCTGGCGGAAGCATTGCAATCGAGAATCTTCTCGCTGGCGTCACCAATGAAAATGGCGGAGGAAGTGAGGCTGACGATCAGCCGGTGCTGCTCCTCCCGTTCCTTGCGGACCAGCGCCTCTTCCAGAGCCTGGGCCCGCGCCGCGCGGTACTTCTCGCCCCGCTCGAACTGATCGGTGACGTCGCTGACGGTGATGAGCACCATGACGCCGCCGTTGCTTATGGGGAGGCGATTGAGGGCGGTCTGCTGGATCCGGGGACGCCCGCCCTGGCGCATGCAGGGAAAGAACTGCGGGTTCAGGGCCGAAGAAAACAGCGTCGGAGCGCCCGTTTCCATGACGCTGAGGATGCGGTCCTTGAACCTCGGCTGTCCCAGTGCGGGGAAGGCTTCGAAGAGGTTCCTGCCGAGGAGATCCGCGGAGGCCCGATGGGTCCAGGTTTCCAGGGTCTGGTTCCAGAACCGGATGATGCCCCCTTCGCCGATGACACAGCAGCCGCTGGGGACGAAATCCAGGATCTGGAAGGGATTGGGTTCCTCGGGGAACGGCATGAATGGGCTCCGGGTCAGTCCCGATCCTCGTACATGTGCTCGACGAAATTCTGCAGGCTTTCCAGGGAGGGCAGATCGAACAGCAGGATCAAGTGCCCCTTGATCTCCTGGCCTGAAATGGCGATGAGTACCATGGCCAGCAGGAGGTCGCGGTTCTGGAAGGCGTGCTCCAGTTCTCCCTTGGAACACTTCAGGTATTCAGGGAGCTGGAAATTGATTTCCATGCCGGTGATGTTGCCGATGGTGCCCATTACGCCGTTGATGAGAATGTTCCCCACCTCGGTCAAGGCGGCTTCCATCTCGAGATCCAGCTCCTCGCTGGTGAGGGCGCCGTCCGTCAGCAGGGCGACCAGCTTGCGGGCGCTGGAGACGGGGAAAAGGATCGAGGCCGTGCCTCCCACCTTTCCGACGAAATTCTGCTGCACGATGGAAACATTGGGATCGTCGCTGATTTCCTTCTCGAGTCCGAGATGGAATCCCAGTTCGGAGAACGAGATGGTGATGACCTTGGGAACGGATAGCTCGATCCGCTCCTTCACCATTGAGCTCAGGGAAGCCGCGGCCCGTCCCACTCCCACGTTCACCAGTTCCGAGATGGCGTCATCGAATTCATCCCGCGTGATCATGACTGGCCCCCTGCGCCGGCAACCCCCTGGAGTGCGTCCTTGAGATCCTGGACGGTGCAGGGCTTGTTGATGAAGGCCTTGGCGCCCAGGGAGAAAACCTGGTCGCGCGTGGTCTTCTGGATATCGGCCGAGGCAATGATGACGGGGGTCTGGATCTGATGCTTCTGCACCATGGTGAGGAAGGCGATTCCGTCCATGATCGGCATGAGCAGGTCGCAGACCACGGCGTCTGGGCCTTCCGTGCACAGTTTCATGTAGCCTTCCTGGCCATTGACGGCTTCGATGACGGTATGGCCGAGGTCTCCGAGCATCCTGGCCATCTGTCCGCGCTGGAATCGGGCATCGTCGATGATGAGGATTTTCACGGGGACTCCTAAAGGAAAAGTGGAAGGATCAGCCTGGACTTCAGGAACTCCATCGGTTATCGGCAGAAATCAGGAAAACTTGGGAAGCCGCACTTCCTTATCGCGCCACTGGGAAATTCACCTTTGGCCGGCGCATAAGATATGCATTGTTTTTCTTGCAGACATCCAATAGGTTGGGATAGACAACCGGGTCCCCTATGGCGAACATTCTGCTCATCGAAGATGATCCCCTCCTCGGGGCGATGATCCGGGAAATGCTCGAAATAGATGCTTACCAGGTGACCTGGTTGCACAGTGGGGTGCCCGTGAAGCGGTTGATCAGCCAGGGGCCCCGGCCTGACTTGATTATCACCGATATCGTGATGCCCGACATGGATGGCCTGGAGATCATCCAGTTCCTCAGGGACACCTGTCCGGAAATCCCACTCGTGGCCATGAGCGCGGAGACGGGTTCAGGGTACCTTGCCCTTGCAAGCAGAATGGGCGCGGCGGCCATCCTGCGGAAGCCCTTCACCCGGGAAATCCTCTTCTCGACCGTGGCAGGAGTGCTGAATCCAAAGAAGGGCGAAGCTTAGGGGCCCGGTTCGGGGTCGCCCTTGTCCCGCTGCGCGGGGATCAGTTCCCGTCGAAGCGCATGGCGAGGGTTTGGGGGCATCGAAAGCGTGTTCCGCCTGCTGTGCCATCATGAAATCCGGAGTTCGGAGCATCCCAGATGAAAGACTTTTTCAAGACCCTTGTCGCTTCCTTCCTGGCACTGACCCTTTTCGTCGGAGCCGGTGCATTCGCGGTCTTCGGGCTGCTGGCCACCCTGACGCCCCAGGGGCCGGCGGTGCCGAAAAAGGCAGTGCTGGTCCTGGATCTGAACACCAACATCCGGGATTCGCCCCAGGAACCAGGACCTGGCGAGATCATGCAGCGGGCCATGCAGGGTCGGCTGGGGGATGGCAATGAGCTGCCGGTCATCATCCATGCCCTAGACCGGGCGGCCAAGGATCCCGATATCGTGGGCCTTTTCCTGACGGGCAATCTGCGGGCCGAAGGCTACGGCTCAGGGTACGGCGCCCTGAATGAGCTGAAGGAAGCCATCCAGCGCTTCAAGGAAGTGGGCGGAAAGCCCGTGATCGCCTACAACCAGGCCTGGTCCAAGCGTGAGTACTACCTGTGTTCCGGAGTCAGCAAGCTGTACGGGAATCCCTTCGGGGAAGTGGAAATGTCGGGACCGGCCTCGGAGATGATGTTCATGGCCGGGGCTTTCAAGAAGTACGGCATCGAGTTCCAGGTCACGCGGGTCGGGAAGTACAAGAGTGCCGTGGAGCCCTTCATCCTCGAGAAGATGAGCGACGAGAACCGCACCCAGATGCAGAAACTAATGGACGATCTGTGGACGGAATGGAAGACGAGCGTGGCCAAGGACCGGGGCAAGAATCCGGCGGAGATCCAGCGGATCGCCGACGAGAAGGGGATCATGACCGCTGCCGATGCCCAGAAGGAAGGGCTGCTGGACAAGCTGGCCCACTATGACGAGGTACTGGACGAGCTGAAGCCGTTGACCGGCAGAGGGACGAAGGACCTGGAATTCCCCCAGATCGATCTCACGGACTACGCCAAGATTCCGGCTTCCACCTCCGGCAAGAACCGCATCGCCATCGTCTATGCCGAGGGCGAGATCGTGGATGGCGACGGTGGCGGCGGGCAGATCGGCGGCGACCGCCTCAGCCTCCAATTGCGTGAGTTGCGCCTGGACCCCTCCATCAAGGCCATCGTTCTGCGCGTGAACAGCCCCGGAGGCAGCGCCACTGCTTCGGACCTGATCCAGCGGGAAGTGATCATCACCCGAAAGGTGAAGCCCGTGGTGGTCTCCATGGGCACCGTGGCCGCTTCGGGCGGCTACTGGATCAGCACCTACGGCGACAGGATTTTCGCCGAACCCGAGACCATCACCGGTTCCATCGGCGTCTTCGGATTGCTGCCAAACGTGAAGCAGCTGGCCAACGACCATGGCATCACCTTCGATGGCGTCCAGACCGCGAAGCTGGCCCTGCCCAGCATCACCCGGCCCAGCACACCGGAGGAATTGGCCCGCATCCAGTCGGTCGTAGACGATGTCTACGACCAGTTCCTGCTCAAGGTCGCCGAAAGCCGGCAGATGAAGAAGGACGCGGTCAACGAGATCGCGCAGGGGCGCGTGTGGTCGGGTCGCGAGGCCCTGAAGCTGGGGCTCGTGGACGAGATGGGAGGGCTCCAGGACGCGGTCAAGCACGCCGCCAAGCTGGCCAAGATCGAGAATGATTACCAGATCGATTCCCCCGAGCCACCCTGGAGCAACGCGGAGAAACTCTTACGGCTGATGGAAGGGAAGAACGGGCGCAAGGTCGTGCGGACCGGTGGCCTGGGAGACCAACTGACATCAGCCTTCGAGCAGCAGATCCAGTTCCTGAATTCACTGAATGATCCCCGAGCTGTCTATGCAAGGATGCCGTTCGATTTGAGCATCCGGTAGGCTCGAATATCAAAGAGAACCACGAATTACACGAATCCCTGCGAATCTTCACGAATGTTATTTGTGAAGATTCGCTTTGATTCGTGCGATTCGTGGTTTCTGTTCAATCCAAACGATCCAGGTCCAGCAGGCCTTCCGGGGGATCCAGGTCAATGCGCTTGCCGGGCAGGTCCAGGGTGAACCAGGCCTTGATGTAGGGAATTTCCCGGATGCCGGTGCGCCTGGGGCGGAGGTCGAGCATGAGGACCATGTCGTAGCCCATGGAGGTGGGTTCCAGCCTCAGGACCTCGCCGATCTTCTGGCCACCCATGAACACCCCGCAGCCCGTCCAGTCGTGGCGGAAGGATTCGCCTTCGTTCAGCTCCGCCTGGTCTTCGGGCATCCACAACGCCCAGCCCTTGAAGGGCTCCGCGGCGGTGCGATCCGCGAACTCCTGGAAGGAGACACAGGGCCGGTCCTGGTGCCAGCGGAAGCTGCGCACATGGACGGCCTGGGCGGGAGACGGCGCCGAGGCAGTGTGGTCGAGGGACACATCGGGGGGCGCCAGAATCAAGCCTGCGACGCGCTGCAGTCGTTCCGGCTCATCCATGACCTGATGGAGCAGGAATTCGCCCTTGAGCCCCTGGATCTTCGCCAGATGGCCCAGGAGCAGCATCAGTGGGACTCCCGTCGGCCGCGGGGATCTTCCTCTTCGTAGAGTTCCAGATTCACGATGAGCCCGGATTTTTCTCCCGCCGCCTTCAACAGCGTGCGCAGGGAGGAGATCATGCGCCCGTTCTTGCCGATGATGCGGCCGCGGTCCTGGGCATCGGCATGGATCAGCACATCACGCTTCTTGCCATCGCCCTGGACTTCGATCCGCAGATCATCGGGATGATCCAGCACCGGCGTGAGCACGTCCTTCAGAAAGGCTTCGACGTTCATGGACACTCCGACGGGGCAACACGAAAAGCCGGACTGGGGTCCGGCTTTTTGTCCAGCGTTCAAAACTAGAGAATCGCGTTCTTCTTGAAGAGTTCCAGGACGGTCTTGGAGGGCTGGGCACCCTTCTGGATCCAAGCCTTGGCCTTGTCCGCATCGATGCGCACGGTCTCGCCGGTCTTGGCGATGGGATTCACGAAGCCGATGATTTCAAGGGCCTGGGCGGTGGGAATCTGGTCATTTTCAGAAACGACGATGTGGTAGAAGGGCCGCTTCTTGGCGCCGTTCCGGGCAAGTCGAATGGAAAGCATCAGGAACTCCTAGAGCAGGTTAGTTTAGCGCGACTCCGCTCTGTTCCCAAGCGGAAATACTCCCGGGGACCCTACTTCTTGGCCTCGATCTTGGTGGCGAGCTGCTTGTAGGTGACGGTCACCTTCTGGCCAGCCTTGACGGCGTCCTTGCCCTGGGTGGAGCCATCGGTGTAGAAGCGCCACTCTTCCTTGCCCAGGTCGAGGGTGAACGTATCGGCGCCCACTTCCTTAACGACGCCGGTCTTCTGGTAGGTGGCGGCCGCCGCGGCCCAGCCGATGACGGTGCCCACGAAGGTGGCGGCGAGGACGGTGAGGATGGTGCTCTTCTTCATGGAATCTCCTGTGGTTGAATTCATTAGGCTAAAACCGATCCAGTGGCTGGGCAATCGAGTTCTGCGCTCAGAAAGGGAAGCCGCCCCCCGGAAGGTTCGGCATTCCGGGCATCCCGCCGCCCATCTTGCCGGCCATGGCCTGCATGCGTTTCATGAACTTGGGGTCGTTCATCTGGCCCATCATCTTCTTCATCTCGAGGTACTGCTTGAGCAGGCGGTTGATCTCGTGTACGGGCCGCCCGCAGCCCGCGGCGATGCGGCGCTTGCGCTTGCCGTCCAGGAGCAGATGGTTCTTGCGCTCTGCGGGCGTCATGGACGTGAGAATCGCCTCCAGGTGCTTCATGCGCTTGTCCGTGGCCACGGTCTCCAGCTGCTGCTTGAGCTGGCCCATACCGGGGATCATGCCCATGATCTTCTGCATGCTGCCCAGCTTCGCCACCTGGCGCATCTGGTTGAGCATGTCCTCCAGCGTGAACTGGTTCTTCAGCAGGCGCTGGGTCATGCGCTCCGCTTCGCCCTCGTCGATCTTCTCCTTGGCCTGCTCAATGAGGGTGAGCACGTCGCCCATGCCCAGGATGCG
>DCFP01000059.1 GCA_002319925.1 Holophagaceae bacterium UBA1801
CCAGCAGCTTCTGGGGCGTGAGCAGATCGAAGTCGAAATTCTGCTCATAGAGCCAGAAGCCCTTGGGATCCGTGAGATTGCGCAATAGCGCGGTTTCCGGGCGCATCTTCGCGGAGACCTCCTGGAAGGCCAACTGCACATCGTTCTTCGGCAGGCGAATCTCCCGCTGATCCTTCACCAGGGCCAGATTCTCGTTGTAGATGGTCACGGCCAGGTTCTTCTGGTCCTTGAGCGTGGTGACCAGTTCCTCGGAGACTTGGGCGGAAAGCGTGAGTGCGATGGGAGCTAGGAACAGAGCGCGCATGAAATTCCTCCTGGATGCGTCAAGCGGTTGCAGGAATGGAATGCCTCGAAGGGAGATTCCCTTTCAGCGAAAATTCAGAAATCGGATCGTACTACACCGTATCAAGGTCGTGCTTCAATCGTGCATTCCTGAATTGAAGCATCCACTTCCAGAAAGGCCGCCAGAGTAGCCAGCCTAGGGTGAGCCATGGCAGCAGCACGATGGCCAGATAAAGCGCCTGGGATACATCACTGACCAGCTCCGCCACCGCATTCTGGACCGCGGCTCCCACGGGCGCCCACAGGCCCGGCTTTGCGGGCTTCGCTCCGTGATTCGCCATGGCCACCGCAGGTTCGAGCAAGGTCAAGTTGATGGTGGAAAGCCGAATGTCCTGCTGGAGCTTGTAACGCTCGGATTCCATCCCATCGAGCTGATCCGAGACCTGACCGATGTTGTAGTCGGCATCCATGAGGGAATCCAGGTTGTTCGCCCGGGCCCGCGTGGCGTCCCACATCCGGGTTCTCATCTCGTGTTCCTGGGAGATGCGCGAATCCAGGTTCAGGCACTGCCTCGTCACATCCTGGGTCCCGATGGTCTCTGCCTCCACCGAACCCAGTCCCCGCAACTTGTTCAAGGTTGAAAAATAGGTCGAAGGCGGAACACGCAGGGTGATACGGCCCTGGGCATGATCCTTCTCCGGCCGCTGGGCCTGGATGCTGGCGATATAGCCCCCGGCCTCCGCTGCGATGTCCTGGACCCGGTTGAAGGCGTCGTCATAACCCTTTATGTCCACCGTGAGATCCGCGGAGAGGATCAGCTTCTGGGGAACCTTCGAATCCTCCGTGAAGGCCATGATGGGCGCCGGGTAGCGACCTTTCGGCGCAGAGGCCACGGGTGCGGAGGCAGGGCCAGCCTTTTCCTTGCGCTTGGTCTTGGCTTCAGAAAGGTAACCCAACTCCGCTGACTGCGGCGGAGCGCCTAGCACCGGGATTGATGCAGCTTTTTGCAGTTCCAGATCCGAGGCGCGCTGCTCCATTTTCTGGACTTCGAGCCCACGCGCGATCTGGCGGCCCCTGAGCATCAAGACGATGCCGTAGGAGGACAAGCCGAGCACGCAAAGCAGAGTGACGATCTTCCATCGGCGGCTGATGACCATCTCACACCTCCGATACCAGCGGCAGGAAAATCACGGGCGCAGCGATCCGACACATGAGCTTCTCCTCGATTCGGCCAGGCCTCGATGGCGTGGGTTCAAGAGGGAATGCCGCCGATGGAATTTCCCTTTCAGGAAAATTCCACTACTCGGGAAAGACGCGCTTCCATGTCCCGTCGACCTCCCCGGAAGCCGGAAGCGAACGGGGGTTGGCCTCCTCGTTGGCGAGGAGGTAGAGATCCAGGATGTCCTTGTCTTCGAGGGTGAATACGAAGGTCGTGGTCACCGCTCCGGAATTCCCGCTCGCTGAGTGAAGAGGAGGCATTACGGCAACACCGGCGGCTGTGCGTTTCAGCAGATACAAATGCCCAGCGGGTCCCCATGCCACCGTCAGGCGCGCCTTGCCCCCATCAAGTCGCTGCAGGCTGCTGGATATCTGGAACCTGGGTGCTTTGTCATAGGACAAGGAAGCTTCCGGCGCCGGAGCCTGTTTCTTGGCTTTGAGCGCCCGCGCTTGATTCGCCGGAGCCTGGGGCGCGCCCGCAGCACTCGGCTCGGATAAATCAGCTGGGGTCGAGGTTGAGTACTCGGCCTGGGCTGGCGCTGCGGCAGGCTTGGCAGCCCTTGCCATCGGGACCTGTTGCTCGGATGGTCCAGGACCTTGCTCACCTTTGGCTGTAGGTGGTGGGGCTGGCGGAGCTTCCTTCTCCGATCGCTTCCGTTCGCCAGGTGGAGTTGAGGTGGCTTGTGGCGCGGGGGAAACCGAACCCGCTGAAGATCGAGCCATAGTCGCGGGAGCGGAAACCTCGGCGGGAGCGGCTGCTGATTTACTGGCCCCGAGAACGGCCTGATCCGATTCGGCACTCGGTTGCAGTTTGGAGTCCTCCGTCTTTGCGGTCTTTTCGAGCTGGGCGACCCCTGATTCCCCGCGTCTCCAAACCATGTATCCGGTGGTCATGATCGCGAAGAGGCTGGCGGCCAGACCCAGCACGGCCGGACGTCGCCAGATCGGCACGGGCTTCCGCAGTGATGAAGCTGGGGAGAGCAGTGCGAGAAGATGGGCCCGGGTCTCTGGATCGGCCAGCAACTGCCTCAGGCCTTCTTCATCCATCAAGGCGTCGAAGATTTCCTGATGATCCAGGGCCGCGGAGAAGAGCACGCGCCTTTCTTCTTCGGTGAGGATCCCCGCCGCATACCCACCCAGCAGTTTTTCAGCCTCGGGCCGGTTCATGGTTCCCACCTCCCGCCCATCCATTCCAGGAGCTGTTTGCGGCAGCGATGATCCCACGTATAGATGGTGTTCAGGGCCTCGGCTCCCATGAGCACCTGGATCTCGGGAAAGGATTTGCCCGTGAGTTTGTGCCGGAACAACTCCTGGCAGCGCTGCCCCATGCGCGCGATGGCCTTCGTCAGCTTCTCCAAGGTCTCTTTCCGGGACGCCATTTCCTCGGGATCGGGCGCATCGCCGTGGAGCGGGTATTCGTCCACCGAGACCTGCGTGTATTCCCCGTGTCGGACCGACTTCCGCCGCTGGGCGAAGAGCTTGAATCGCAGGATCTGCAGCGAGAGGGGCACGAGATCCTCCAGCCGCTCCACATGCCCATATTTCTCGTGGATCACCACGAGCACCTCCTGCGCGAGGTCCTCCGCGCCTTCCCTTGCATACCTGGATGCCGCGAAGGCGACAATCCTTTCACGCAAGCGCGCGAGCACCTCGGATCGCGTCAGATCCGCTGCACCCATCTGGGTGGAAGAAATCTCCAAGGGGGCCTCAGGAAACCATTCGACCGTAACACAGCCAAGCGGGAGGCTTCATCTTGGCTGTGTCACGGTCCGGTGATTTCCTTCCGATCGTGTTTCAGGCAGAAACGCTGGGAACTTCGGCTGCCCGAGGGTTGCCGACGAGGACGGGCACAGCGGTGAGATGCGCGCCGTAGCTCCCGAAGGGAGTCACTGGGCCGCACTTGCGCCAGACGGGGCACTCGGAGCCCAGGCAGCCGGAGCGATGGCAGCGATTCCGAAGATGATCCGGAACCCGGCAGAGGGGCGAGTTGGCCGACCACTGGTTGTACTTCCTCGTGGTGTTCATGACGACTCCTGGGCAGGAACCGAAGCCTTGCAGATGTCCTTTCGTGGTTCAGAGCGCTCTTTGGGGCGGTGAGCATACTCAGGCCAAGGAAGAACCGAAATTGCCAATTTTTCACGCAATTTTGCGCATCATTTGGGGCAGCGCTTGCAAATCTTGCGGTCAGCCTTCTTCGCTGTCAACCAAATTTCTTGATTTAATCTAAGACTCCCATTTCACAAGATTTGGAATTTGCAAATTGTTGCAATTATTTGCAGCTGCAAATATGCAGATTCCATTCCAACTTCACGGCATCGAGATCCGCGACCTCCTGCCATTAACATGGGGAAGGGAGATCCCCATGACCAAGCTCAGCGTCAACGTGAACAAGATCGCCACCCTCCGAAATTCAAGGGGCGGCGATGAACCCAACCTCATGCAGTTCACGCACCGCATCGTCTCCCTGGGCGCGGATGGAATCACGGTTCACCCTCGCGCGGACCGACGTCATATCACGCCCGAGGACGCCAGGGCGGTGGCCCGGGAGATCAAGACCGTCGAGACGAACTTCGAGGGTGATGTCCGCGAGGAGTTCCTGGATCTGGTCCTGGAATGCCATCCTACCCAGTGCACCTTGGTCCCCGTGAAACCCGGCGAGATCACGAGCAATCATGGCTGGGAGGTCCGCCGCTGGTCCTTCCTGCTGTCGACCGTCATCGCTCGGCTGAAACAGGAAGGCATCCGGGTGAGCCTCTTTGTGGAGGCGGGCGATGTTGAGAGTGTCCACGAAGCCGCGGCCATCGGGACGGATCGAATTGAAATTTACACGGAACCATTCGCGGCGGCGTTCCAGCGAGGCATGCTGGATGAAGAGCTGCGCAAAGTGATGGCGAGCGCGGAGGCTGCGGCGAGCCTGGGTGTCGGCGTCAACGCGGGCCACGACCTGACTCACGTGAACCTGCCCCTGCTGAGAGAGAAAGTACCCAACCTGGCGGAGGTCTCCATTGGCCATCACTTGATGAGCCATGCCCTGGACGTGGGAATGGATCAGGCCGTCCGGGATTACCTGGCCGCGGCTCACGGATCGCCAATCTGAATCGGAAAACCGGCTGGATTGAAGCTGCCCGCCCCGGGCCATGAATGGACTTCATTGACATTATGAAATCCATTGCCAGTTCCCCTTCCAGGCAGACGGAATCAGCGTGTCCGATGTTTTTCGTGATCAAGAGAAAATGAAAAAAAATGTGTAATCTTCCCTGGAAATGAGTTCCACCTTCCCGTAAAATTTCAGCAATCGGGGCGTCCGCATACTGAAATCGGTCCATCATGATCGATGGGGAGTTGGACTACCTACACTTGTCAACCACGCCATGGGGAGGTCGCTGGATGGACACCAAAGCGAAGGAAGA
>DCFP01000125.1:0-22414 GCA_002319925.1 Holophagaceae bacterium UBA1801
TTCTTCAAGCAGAACTTCGAGAAGGTCGGCGGCAAGGTCGTGGTCGAGGTGAGCTACACCTCGGGCGAGAAGGATTTCCGCGCCCCCCTCACCAAACTGAAGGCCGCCACCCCGGACGTGGTCTTCATCCCGGCCTACTACAACGACGTGGCCCTGATCGCCAAGCAGGCGCGTGACCTAGGCATCAAGCAGATCCTCCTGGGCGGCGACGGATGGCCCTCGGAAAACCTCATCCCCCTGGCGGGCAAGGCGCTGGAAGGCTGTATGTTCATCAACCACCTGGACATGGACGCTCCGACCGCCAAGCCGATCAAGGACGAGTACAAGCAGAAGTTCGGCAAGAATCCCGAGCTGAACGCCTACATGGTGCACGACGCTCTCCTGATGGTCACCGACGCCATGCAGCGCGCCAAGTCCGTGGATCCCGTCGCCATCCAGAAAGCGCTCCTGACGACCGATATCCAGGGCGTGACCGGCCACATCAAGATCGGCCCCCAGCACGACCCCATCGGCAAGGACGCCTGGATCATCAAGATCGTGGGCCCCGACATGAAGTTCCTGGAAAAATTCTCCGTGGCGAACTGACGGAGATCGAACAACTCGGAGGCCGGAACGCATCCTCGGGGCGTTCCGGCCTCCTGGTTTTTAGGGTTGAATCGCTTGATACCGGTTAGCACCCATCCTGAAAAGGTTCACCACCAAGTTCACCAAGGAATGCAATCGCAGCTGACTTTTCCTGGTGCTCTTGAGGCGCTCTTGGTGCTCTTGGTGGTATTGCATTTTTCTGCTTGAAAGCGGATTGGTATAAGTCATTGACGGCTGCGCTTCCTTCCGTCAGATTGTCTGCATTCCAATCGAGGTTGAGACATGAGCACGCTCTGGCACTACATCCAGAATGGGAATTCCCAGGGCCCCGTTCCCGAAGAACAGCTGCAAGGCCTCCTGAGCGCAGGCACGCTGCGGCCCACGGACCTCGTCTGGCGTGAAGGCATGGGCAATTGGACAGCGATACAGGAACTCCCCGAACTGGCGCGGCCCGTAGCTCCACCCATCCAGCCAGTGGCTCCGCCCATCCAGCCACCGGCCCTCGCGCCGGTGCCGGCACCCGTTCCAGTGAATCCCTACGTCGCTCCCCAGGCCAATGTGGCGGCACCGATCCTCCAAGCGCCAGCTCAGATTCCTGGTTCGGTCTCAGAGGATGCCGTGGAGTATCTGCGCAAGACCAAGCCATGGGTGCGGTTCCTGGCGATCCTCGGCATCATCGGGATGATCCTGATGGTGCTGGGCGGCATCGCCATGGTGGTCATCGGCGGCTCCGCCTTCCATTATGTCGGTGGTCTGCCCATGCGCATCGGCATGGCTCTCGTCTACATTGTCCTGGCCATTCTGTATTTCCCGCCGCTCCTCTTCCTGAACCGCTATGCCAGCCGCATCGGCGATCTCGTGAACGATCATTCCACCGAGAGCCTGGAAGCGGCGCTGCGGGCCCAGAAATCCTTCTGGAAGTATGTAGGCGTTTTCACGCTGATCCTCATGGGCGTCTACGCCCTCGTGCTCATCGGGTTCCTTGTAACCGCCCTGGTCATGGGCATGGGCAAGGGAGTCCTGTAACAGGGCCTTCACCCTTTCGATAAGGCAAACGAGCGATCCTTGAACGGATCGCTCGTTTGTCTTCTGGCGGGGCATCAGATCTTGTACCGAGCCACGTGGGCCGTCAGGCCATCGGCGACCTTCGCCAGCTCGCCTGCGGTGCGGACGATCTCCTCGACCGTGGCGGCCAGTTCATGGCTCGCGGAAACGTTGCGCTCGATTTCCTTGTTCGTGCCTTCCACATGGGCGCGCACCTCGGTGCCCGTGGTCGCCTGCTGCTTCATGGCCTCGGAAATGCCCTGGAAATTCCGGGCGAGATTCTCGATGTGGTTGCGAATCGATTTGAGGGATTCGACGCTGTGGAAGACGGTCTTTCCGCCCTGCTCCACACTCACGTCCACCTCCCGGATGAGGGCCTGGATCTCCTGGGTGGCCGCGCCGCTGCGCTCAGCCAGTTTCCGCACTTCCTCTGCCACGACCGAAAACCCCTTGCCCAACTCGCCTGCCTTGGCGGCTTCGATGGCGGCGTTCAAGGAGAGCAGGTTGGTCTGGTCGGCGATCTCGTGAACGACGCCGACAGCCTGCGCCATGCGCTTGGTGGCATCGCGGATCGTGTCCATGGCTCCGGCTGTCGCCGTGCCAGCCTGGGCGCCATCCCGGGAAATGTCCACCGCTTGACTGGCTCTTCCAGAGGATTCACCCAAGCGAGTGCCCATCTCGTTGATCAGCGTGGCGAGCCGATCCATGTCGGCGATGACGCCCATCATGCTCTGACGCTGATTCTCGTTGCCCTTGGCGATCTCAGCGGTGGTCAACTGCATCTGTTCGGCCGTGGCGCTCAGCTCCGCAGAACCGCTGGCCACGTTGTCGGCCTCCCCCGCCAGGTTCTTCACGATTCCATGGAACTGATCCGTCACGATGTTGAAGTAGTGAGCGCTCTCCCCGAATTCATCCGTGCGCTTCTCGTCCAGCTTGCGCGTGAGGTCGGCATCGTTGCCGGTCATGGAGTGCAGGGCATCCCGGAACTTGTGGAGGGGCTGGATCACTGTGACCCCCACCACCAGCGAGAGCACCAGGATGAGCACGATATCGAGCACCACGATCTCGACGATTAACAAGAGGAGACTGCTTCGGAAAGACTCGTTCACGTAGCGGGCGGTGAGAAACACTTGTGTCTCACCCAGATCCCTCTGGGTGCCACTGTCGTTGTAGGTAAGCTTGACTGCCCTCTTCAACGCGCCCGAATGATCCGAGGACGTGTCCTTCATTACCGGCTTGCCGTCCTTATCCCGTTCCATGACGGCAACGGTGCCCTTCGTCCCTATGACCGCGATCGCTTCGATCTCAGGCGCCACCATTTCTCCCTGAAGGACGTTGCCGATCTGGGTGTTGTCGACATTCCAGACGGGTGTAGGGAGGTTGGTGGCTAGGCGTGATTCCGTCGCTATGGCCTGGGATTCCAAACGTTTGTTCAAATCGCGCCTTGCCAGCAGGGATGAAATGATCCCCAACACGAGCAGGAGCACGCTAACGGTCAAGATGATGCTGACGTTCAGGCGCTTTGCAACGCTGGTGGCCATGGGAGGATCCTTGTCAAAGCAAAGAAGTTGATCCGGCGGAACTCCTCGCGGAGTTCGCCGCTGCGTCATGTCAGAGGCTGGTGCTTCGTTCGGTTCGGCGGCTTCGGCCGGGCTTCGGGGTCAACGGGGAGTTTCCAAATAGCGCTCCCGCACTGCCAATTCGAATATCGCCGAGGGTTATTGAACTTCGTCTCTCTACCCGCCGCCGGAACCCCAAGGAACTGGCTCGCCAACCGGTTCATCTTGTTTCCTTCCTCGGCGGAAAATGCACGGTCCACGTGGTTGTGAAACTGCATCCTCCCTTCATCGGAGCGGGTCAGCCCAACCTTTACTCCTATTCATTTTTTCAACCTTGAAAAATTGACGGTCCAGGGCAAACCGAGGCCTCAATTTTTCCTGGCCAGCAGGTTCTTCACCACCTTCCCCAGCCGGGCGATGTCTACCTCCGCCTTGTCCGACCAGCAGGCCGCGTTCAGGCGGATGAAATCGTCGAACTTGTGGGTGGGCGAGAAGATGTAGCCGGGCGCGATGGCGATGAAGGCCTTCAGTGCTTCCTGATAGAGCCGCATGGAGGCCAGCTTCTCGGGCAGCTGCACCCACAGGACGAACCCGCCGCCCGGCTCGGTGATCCGCGTGCCTTCCGGAAAATGCGTGAGGATGGCCTGGGACATGAGCATGACCTTCTGGGCGTAGGCCCGGCGGATCTTCCGGAGGTGCGCGTCGTAGCCACCGCTATCCAGAAACCGGGCGATGGTCAACTGGGGCAGCACTGAGGTGCGAATGTTCAAGGCGTACTTGGCGCATTGGACTTCTCGGTAGTACTTGCCCGGAGCGACCCAGCCGATGCGAAATCCGCTGGAGACGTCCTTGGAGAAGGAGGTGCAGAGCATCACCAGGCCTTCGTTATCGTAGGACTTGGCGACCCGGGGCCGATGATCGCCGAAAAAGAGTTCGCCATTGATGTCGTCCTCGATGAGGGGAATGCCGCGGCTGCTCAGGATCTCCAGCAGCTCGCGCTTGTCGTCGTCCTCGATAAGGCTGCCGGTGGGGTTGCTAAAATTGGTCATGGCCACCACGGCCTTCACCGGGTGGTTCTCCACGGCGAAACGCAGGGCCTCCAGGCTCATGCCTTTCCGGGGGTGGGAGGGAATCTCCAATGCACGAAGATGCCGCGCTTCCAAAGCCAGTAGGATGCCGAAGTAGGTGGGCGATTCGATGGCCACCAAATCCCCTGGATCGCAGACCGCCTGGAGGCAGAGCGATAGGGCCTCCGTGCAGCCCGCGGTGATGATGATCTCATCGGGGGCGATATCGCAGCCGAAGCCGAAGGCCCGCTGGGCCACCTGGATCCGAAGATCCTCGCTGCCCTCCACGGCCTCACCCAGGTGATGGGAGAACTTGCCGTCCCGGGCCAGCTCCGCCAGGATCCGGTTGAGCTTCGAGGTGGGCAGCAGGTTGGGATCCGGCAGGGCCGCGCCGAACTGGGCGTAGTCCAGGTTCAGCGTGTCGTGGATGAGTCGCATTGAGACCTCGTCGATGCTGACGTTCGTGGGGTCTCCCTGCAGGGGTTCGAACTCGGGCTCGGGCACCTGTTTCCGGGGCTGCAGTTTCACGTAGTAGCCGGATTGGGGGCGGGCCTCGATGACGCCTCGGTTCTCCAGATACTGATAGGCCTGCAGGACCGTCGAGAAGCTGATATCCCGCTGAATGCTGGACTCGCGGATGGAGGGAATCCGGGTGCCCACGGGGAAGGTGCCAGACCGGATCTGTTCCTCCAAGTCCTGTGCGAAACGCTCGTACAGCGGGATCTTCTTGGCGTCTCTCATACTCGTGCTCCCCATCGGAACCAATCACCATCATGGTTACCTAACAGAATTCAGAAATCCATAACAGTTGGAAGAACATTTTTGGAAACAATTAAATTGTTTTCAAACTGTTATGGTCATAATTTTTATTTTCTGCCTCTGTTATGTCGACCAATCTAGTCCTACATTTCTAGTGCAGGCAAACGAAGAACCCCGCCGCCAACAAGGAGAACACCATGAGCACCTATGCAATGAAGCTCACCACTTTCAGTCGCCCCGAGAAGACCAAGAACATCCCCACCATCGGCCTCGTCAAGTCCAACAAGGTCGTCGCCCTCTCCAATCTCACCGGCCGAGCCGTCCGTTGCACTTCCGGCCACCTGTGGATCACCCTCGAGAACGATGTGATGGACCACGTGCTCCGCGCCGGCCAGAGCCTCACCATCCCCACCGAGGGCAAGGTGATCATCAGCGGCCAGGGCGCCTACGCCATCGGTCAGGACACCAAGCTGCCTCTGGCCTCCTGATGAAAATCCATCAGCGCTGATCGGATCTCGGGTCTGATCACGATGCTGGGCCGGATCTCGCGAAGACGCTGGAAGGCGTCCTCCGGGTTCCGGCCCAGTCCCGTTGAGAGCAGATAGGCCGCCGCCAGGGCCGCGCTGCGGGAATAGCCGATCTTGCAGTGCACATACACCGTTCCAAGATTGCTGTATTCCTGAATGAAGGCCACGCCATCTTCGAGCTGGGCTTGCGATGGGGCGGTGAGGTCCAACACCGGCATGTTTTTATAGGGGAGCGCCAGGAAGGGCGCCGCCTCGGAACTTTCGGCTGTGAGATCCAGAACCGCGACCACGCCTTGGGCGATGGCAGCCCTGGCTTCCGCGTCAGAGAGCCGGCGTCCGATCCAGAGCCCTGGAGCCACTTCATCCCACGATCGGCACTGCCGTCTATAGAACCGGAAGGATAGCCAGTGCCCGACCAGAACGGGCGCGAACAGTATGCGCGTGCTCAAGGGCAGGCGCCCCTCGGCCTTGCGATAGACCGAAGCCCCGAGACCGAAATACCCTGCGGCCACCCAACCCAAGACCGTGGCAGGCCAAAGGAGCCACATTCCCCACGGCCGGAAGTACCACGCCGCTGACACCAGGATCGCGGCGCTCAAGGCATATCTCCAGCCGACCGTGACGTTCCTGGCTCGGGGTGCGGCTGTTGTTTCAACCCGGAAGGCATGGAAGCAGATGGCCGCCAGCAGGAAGCCTCCGAGAATATCCATGACTTGATGCTGGTACGTCAGGATCGTGGAGAGACCGATCAAGCTAAACCAGGCATGCACCAGCCCACGCTGCCAGCCCTTCGTGTGGCGGGCGTAGTGATCAGCCAGCAGGGTGCGGAAAGCGATATGCAGGGACGGGAACAGATTGTGGGGCTGATCGAAGGACCGCAGCAGCCCGAACAGAAAGCCATAGACCCCGTCCACGGCAGGTCTCGGGAAACGGGTCGTCAGGGGCAGAGCCAGGAAACAGCCCGCCGCCACGAGAGTGGCCAGCACCAAGCGTTTCCCCAGCACATCCAGCTCCCGCCGGGATGTGCAAAGGAAGAACGACCCTATGAAAAACAGATCCAGGGACCAGTACGGAACGATCATCCAGGGCACGAAGGGGATCCGGAGTTCCCACGCAAAGGCCCACGTGCCGACATCCGCCCGCCGGGTGGTGATCCAGTTGCAGAGGTTGTAGAGCGCGGAAAAAAGCAGCGAACAGCCGGCCATCCAAAGGAAGGTCCGGCGCCAGGAACGGAGTTCAATCCGGTTCATGACCGTCGCCTGATGGCCAAGGAAACCGTGAAGATGCCCCAGGGATCGATCTCCATGGTCTGTTTCTCGAAGCCCGCTGACCGCACCAGCTCGTCCATCTCCGCCTGGGTCCGGCGGCGCATGATCCAGGGCTGCCCTTCCCGGTTGATCAGCGTCCTCGCGATGAACTCGATCTGCGGGTGCCAGGGCTGATTGGTGTAGATCAGGATTCCGCCGTCATCCATGGCATCCGCCAAACCGTGCAGGGTCGCCAAGATCCGGCCGTTGTCGGGGATCAGTTCGAAGAGTCCCGAAATGATGCCCAGATTGGGCCGGGGCTGGAGACTGGCCAAGGAAGCACGATCAAAGGCGTCACCCCAGCGATAGGTGACGCCTTGCACATCCAGCTCCTGCGCCAGCTTGCTGCCCGCCTTGAGATTGACTTCCTTGTAGTCCCGCAGCAGGGCCGTGGCCTTCACCCGGGGCAGGGCCTTCATGGCATCCAGCACATAGCGGCCCACGCCTGTGGCCACATCGAGGATGCGGACCTCCTGACCCTGGGCATGCAGCGACGCCATGCCCTGTCGCAGCAGTTTTTCGAGATGCACCTTCCGCTGGCGGATGCCCCGCCACCCCACGCTTTCCAGGTAGGACTTGTCCATCATGCGGCCCAACGGCGTGATGCCCTTGGGGCGGTTGGCATAGACGTAGTCGAGGGTCTCGCCGGAATCGAAACCGCTCTGCCAGCCCAGGCGGATGCCTTGGCTCAATTTCCCCAAGGTCCTCATGGCGGAGCGCATCAAGCGCCAGCCCAAGCTGTGATTTAGCGCCGAAAGGAGATCGAATTCCGTCTTGGTGAAACCGCCGCGGTCCGCATGGAGCAGTGAAGCCGGGCGGTCCTGGGCTTCGAAACACTCGCGGATGAACTCACGGGACCTGGTGATGGGGATGTGCCGGTCCTTCTCGTGGAACAGCGCGTGGTAGAACCCCGGCAGCATGCAGTATTCCTTGCGATGGGAGGACAGGTTCCGGTAGAAGGTCTCCTGCACCGAGCGCTTCACCACCCAATCGGATCCAGCCGCCATCACCAGCGTGGGCACGGTGATGGCTCCCGCGTCGGACACCACGCGGCGGGAGGTGTCGTAGAGATCCAGGAGGATGTTCACGGCGATCTGCCGGAAGATGGCTGGATCCGCAGCGTATGCCTCAACCTGCTCCGGATCGTGGGTGAGCACCTTGGCCTTCACGTAACTGCGGATGTAACCATGTCCGAAGGCCTTCTGGCGCAGGCGCAGCGCCGGGATGGCGAAGGGCACATAGAGCTTCACATCGAAGGCGGGTGCTGCCAGCACCATGGCCCGCAAGGGCGGGGCGTAGTCATGGACCCAGGCCGCCACAATGGCCGCGCCCACGCTGTGAGCCAGGACAGCCATGCTCTCGAGGGGGATGCCGTGCTTGCTGGAAATGTGCCGAGCGAAGCAATCGGCATCCTTGATGATGACAGCCAGGTTTTCCGCGGACCCGCGGTCGCCCGGGGAACGACCGTGCCCCCGCGCATCCCACGCGAAGACGTGGAAATCGTCGAATCCCAGATCCTTGACCAGCTCTTCCATGCGGCCGGAATGCTCGTGCCCGCGATGGAAGACCAGCAGAGCCTTGTCGCTCGGGTTGGCAGGATGCCAAGCACGGTAGAAAAGCTCGGCGCCATCATGCGATGGGAAGGTGTGTTCAGTGGCGGGATTCATGGGAGCTCCGGAAAAACCAGCAACCATACGCTAGCGTATTGATTACCATACGCATAAGTATGGTCACCCTTCATCCAGCGTCAAGGGCTTTCCCGAAGATTTTCAGCGAAGGCTCTGAACGGCCCTCGAGAGCGCTTCCGCCACCTGATGGGTCCCTTCCCGGGACTCCGGAGTATCCGCAAAGGTCATGGGCTCACCGATGAGTAGGCGTACCTTCCTTGGTCTCGGCAGTTTCGAACCCTTCGGGAAAGCCTCGAAGGCGCCCTGCAATCGGCAGGGAACAACGGGTATCGAAGTACCCGCCACAAGGGCGCCGATGCCCGGCTTGAAAGGCCCCAACTCGCCCGTCTTGGTGCGGGTGCCCTCCGGGAACAGGATCAGAACATTACCGGGATTCATCAGCAGCTTCCGGCACATCATCAGGCTCTGCCCTGCCCGGCTGCTCCGCTCGAAGGGAATGGCGTTCAGGAGGATCACCGAGAAGGTGAGCCCCTGGAGGTTGCGGAAGAAGTAGTCCTTGGCGGCCACGGGAAAGGCCCGGTGCAGCTTGCGGAGCGGCAGAGAGGCCAGCATGCAGGGAGCGTCCAGGTGGCTCGAATGATTGGCCACGAGGATGAAGGAACCCTCTGCTGGCAGCCGCTCCTGACCGACTACCTCGAACCGGTGATAGAGCCGGAGCCAGGTGCGCAGGCCCATGGCGGCCGTGGACCTCAGCGCATAGATGAACATCTCCGGTTCCCGGGGAAAGTGCTGGAGGCGCTCCACCAGATTGAGATCCAGCGCTTCAGAGGGCGTGTATTGCCATTCGTTTTCGTCCACGCCTACAGTCCTTTGAAGAAGCGCACCATGTGGAAGAACAGCGGCGCGACGTAGATCAGGCTGTCGATGCGATCCATGACCCCGCCGTGGCCAGGGATCGTGGCGCCCATGTCCTTGATTCCTACATCCCGCTTGATGACGCTAATGGAGAGATCCCCGAGCTGACCGCCGATGCCCACGATCACGCCCGTGAGGATCAGCTCGCGCGTTCCGAATCCCGGCAGGGCGAAGCGCATCAACCAGGGCAAGCCCATGGACACCGCAAAGGCTCCCAGTGCCCCCTCCCACGTCTTCTTGGGGCTGATGACATCCCGGAAAGGGTGTTTGCCGAAGAGGCGCCCGAAGGTGAAGGCCGCCACGTCATTCAGTTCCACGGCGAACACGAGGTAGAGCAGGTAGTTGATGGCGTGGTGCGAATTGGTGAGATAGGCCAGGTGGCCGAACATCCAGCCGATGTAGATGAAGCCGATGATGGCCAGGGACATGGCCTGGAGCTGACCCTTCACCTGGTTCCTGATGATCGGAATCAGGAGGATCAGCGCCACCACGTACACGGGCAGCACGATGAACATGCCGTACCAGCCGGTGACGCCAGGTTGATGGGGATCCTGCACGAAACAGAGGACCGCCAGGGCCAGCACGCCCACATAGGTCGCGCCGGTCATGAGCCAGTCCCGGTAGAGACCCGTGGCGCGGCTGTATTCCTTGAGACCCAGCAAGGACAGACCTGTGAAGAGCACCACGAGGGCGTGATGCCCGATGGCGGCGCACAGGAAAAAGAGGGGCGCCATGATGAGCCAGCCTCGGTAGGTGCGCCAGATGGAGCTCACATCCTTCCGGAAGCCGCAGGTCAGGATCAGCAGCACGCCCCCTGCCCCCGCCAGCACGCCGATCACGACCTTCAGATAGAAAGCGAATATCGGATCTCGCAGAGCATCCATCATGCCTGGTTCCTCTGCTTGGCAGCCAGCAGGCGCAGGGTGCTGGCGAGACGAACCCACACGGTCTGGACGCAACCGATGATCACGATCACACAAGCCCAATCCAGGATCGAGAGCGCGCCGAACCTGGCGCCGCCGAGGAAGAACGTGCACCACGCACCGATGTGGACGATCACCATGCGCCAGGGCTTGGACATGATCCCGCCGAATTCGCGTTTGCCCGCCACCGCTTGCCCGAAGGTGCCCACGTAGGCGGTGAACAGTGCCAGGATGGCCGCCCAGTAAGCAAGGAATGGAATGCACCAGCCGCTGTGCGCGATGCCCACGAAGATGAGCACATCGGAAATGCGATCCGGAAGATCATTCAGGATCTCGCCCCGGAGGGAGGCCTTGCCGGAAGCCAGGGCCACCATGCCGTCCAGCATGTTGAGCCAGAGCCGGATGTAGCAGAAGGCAGGCCCCACTAAGAGCAGCCAGGGATGGGCGCTGCTCAAGAAGAAGCAGGTTCCCGCCAAGGCCGCGGTCACGATGGACGCATAGGAGATGGCGTCGGGATGGATGTGCCAGCGCACGCAGAGCGAAACCGCCAAGTGGGCCATGGACCGGAAAGCGTCCGCGATGGGCCTCCGGGAGGCTGGCTGATAGGTCTTCGGGCTGGGATCCGGCATGATCCGATAGTAACCTCGATCGAAGAGCCATGAGTCTGCGCATCCTCGAACTCTTCTCCGGCCTGGGCGGCTGGCGCTATGCCCTTCAGGGGATGGGCGAGGTGATTGCCGCGTACGATATCAGCCCCACGGCCAATGCCACCTATATGCTGAATCACGGAGACCGTCCCATCGCCCGGGAGCTGGCCAGCATCGCGCCCGCAACCATGGCCGCGCATCAAGCCGATCTCTGGGCCATGAGCCCACCTTGCCAGCCCTTCTGCCGCATGGGCAATCGCCACGGGTTGGAAGACCGCCGTTCCAAGGCGTTTCTCAATCTGATAGACATTCTGCCCCTCGCACCCCCGCAGCATCTGATTATGGAAAACGTTTCCGGTTTCCTTGGATCCAATGCCCACGAGCTGATCGAAGGCACCCTGAAAAAGCTGGGATTCCACACGCACACCTGCGAACTCTGCCCGACGCAATTCGGGATTCCCAATCAACGCCCCCGCCTCTATCTGCTGGCATCTCAGCGACCTTTGAAGACCGCGATTGCGCCGCAAATCCCACCAGTTTCCATCGCGATCTACTTGGATTCCGAAGAGGATCCATCCCTGTATCTGGATCCGCAGGTGCTCGCCAAACACAAGCCCGGCCTCGATCTCGTGCGGCCGGATGAGCATCGCACGGCATGCTTCATCGGCGGCTATGGGCAGCGCTTCGTGGGCAGCGGCTCTTTCCTGAAGACCGATCACGGCATCCGGCGCTTCTCGACCGCAGAAGTGGCGCGGTTCATGGGCCTGCCGCCCACCTTCCGGTTCCCGGAAGAAATCAGCATTGAGCAGCGCTACAAACTCTTGGGCAACGGCCTGAACATTCCCGTAGCGAGCTGGGTGGCACGCCAATTGTCGGTTTGACTCAGTGCTTGGTCAGAAGCACAAGACCCACGAGGGTCACCAGGATCCCGATGAGCCTCTGAATAGAAAAGGCCTCCCGGAAGATGATCAGGGCAATGGGCACTAGCAGCAGAGCCGAAGCGCCATTCACCGCCACGCCGGACCACTGGAGGATGTTGCCGGAACGGTAGGCCAGCAGGAAGCCGATCTCGATGAGCACGACGCCCGCCCCCAGCACCAGCACAGGCCAGCTGAGGATCTGCCCAAGCCATGAACCGCCGGACGTATCGCGGAAGAAGGGTGCGGCCAGCGCCGACAGCACGAAGGCTACGCCGTAGACAGCCATGAGCAGGATCATCGGATTGGCCGTGGGCGAGATCGTCTTCTGGCCCAAGTGGTAGGTGATGTTCCCCAGGGCCGCAATGGCAAGAAAGACAAAGGCCTGCTTCATGACCGCGCTCCTGCGAAGGCTTCCGATAGCTTGGCAGAGACCGCGTCCCTGGCGTGCTCGATCCACGCCGCCCGCTCTTCGGGGCGGCTGTTGACCACCACGCCGTAGGCATGGCGGAAGAAGCCTGGAACACCGCAGTAAGGGAAGATGCACCGGCCCCAAAGCGTATCCAGCGGATCGCCGAAGATGCTGCGTTCCCGTTCCATGGGCGTGTCGGACGTATTCAGCACGATGGCGATGCGCGCCTTCAAAAGGCCCGTGGGCACACCGGCTCCGCTGTCGTCCGCATCGAACCGGTAGGCGACACCGGGCCGGAGAACGCGGTCCACCCAGCCTTTGAGGATGGCCGGTGGCTGCCCCCACCAGTTGGGATGCACCACGATGAAGGCATCGGCCGCGGCGGCCTCGCGGCAGTGCTGCTCCACCAAAGGGTCTTCGGATCGCCGCTGGAGCAGTTCCTCCGGTTCAAGCAATGGCTTGAAGCCTTCCTGGTAGAGGTCGTGAGCGTGAACCTCGCAGCCCAGCGAGCGACAGGCCTCTGCGCCCGCCGAGGCCAGGGCATGACAGAGGCTGCTGGGTTTGGGATTGGCAAGCAGAAGTGAGACACATCTTGATGTACCACGCATCGGTACCTCCCTGAACGGCTGCTCCAGTCTCGAATTAAATTGGAACTATCCATAGATCCACTTCTGCCAGAATTCATAGATCCATTGGAATACTTCGCAACATGGCCACCCACCCTCCCGACACACCCCTTCCCATGCTGAGGATCGACCGGCGACGGCCCGTTTCGCTGCAACAGCAGATCTACGATGGCTTGCGGGAAGGGATTCTCGGCGGCGCCCTGGAACCCGGCACGCGCCTCCTCTCCACCCGCGAATTCGCCATCCAGTTCAACCTCGCACGCATCACCGTCAACAACGCCTTCGATCAATTGAAGGCCGAAGGCTATCTCGAGGCCCGGACCGGAGATGGCACCTACGTTGCGCGGACCTTGCCCGATGATTTGACGGGTTTGTCCACCTCTTCGCGGGCTGCAGGTGAAACACTGAAAGCACCGCAGGTCTCGTCCCGCAGCCGCTTCATGACCGAGCTCTGGGAAGGCCGGGTCTACCAGCGTGTGGGTCTGCGCCCCTTCCAGCTGGATGTGCCCGCCCTCGACTGCTTTCCTCTCGACCTCTGGCGGAAACTCGAGAGCCGTCATCTGGGGCATGGCGACATTCTCAACTTGACCTACGGCGACCCAGCGGGACACCTTCCGCTCCGGGCGGCCATCGCCACTCATCTGCGCGCCCATAGGGCCATGGACTGCGATGCCGGCCAGATCCTCATCACCCACGGCTCCCGACAGGGATTGAACCTGGCGGCACAGGTACTGATTGATGCGGGAGATCCCGTCTGGGTCGAGGATCCGGTCTGCCACGACGCCCTCACGTCCTTCCGCCTGGCCGGCGCAGGCCTGGTGCCCGTGCCCATCGATGAGGAGGGACTGAACGTCGCCCAGGGAAAACGCCTCGCTCCCCGGGCGCGGCTGGCTTACGTTTGCCCTTCCTACCATTTTCCGCTGGGCGTGACGCTCAGCCTCTCCCGGCGTCTCGCGCTGTTGGAGTGGGCGTCCCGCACGGATGCATGGATCGTGGAGGACGACTTCGACGGCGAGTACCGCTACGTGGGAAGGCCCCTTGCGAGCCTGCACGGGCTGGACCACGAAGGCCGGGTGATCTACGTGGGCACCTTCAGCCGCGCGCTTTTCCCGGGGCTCCGGTTGGGTTATCTCGTCGTCCCCAAGGGCTTGATGAAAGCCTTCACGGCCGCGCGATCGCTCATGGACCGGGGCTCATCACTGGTGTCCCAGATGACCCTCGCGGACTTCATGGAGGAGGGTCATTTCCATCGCCACCTCCGCCGCATGCGGCTCGTCAACGCCCAGCGGAGGGACGCACTGGTCTCGGACCTTCGCAAGCATCTGGGCCACGTGCTCGAAGTGGAAGCGCCGGAGGCCGGCCTTCACATCCTCTCCCGCCTCGCGACGGGCCACCGGGACACGGAACTCGCCAAGCGGGCGGCGCAAGAGGGCATCATCGTGATCCCCCTTTCGCCCTATTACCAGAAAGCGACTGCAAGCCACGGGCTTCTGTTCGGCTTCGCAGGTTTCCACGATAAGCGGCTCCGCGAGAGCGTCCGAAGGCTTGCAGGTCTTTTTGACTAATCCTGCGAGAGGATGAGCGTGGAGTAGGGCCCAATGCCCACATTGGCGCTGAAGGGCAGGCCATCCATGGGATTGGCAAAGGCCGTCGTGTCGTACCCCAGTTGATTGCCGAATTCCGCGCTATAGCCCTGCCAGTCGCTGTTGAAGCGCACGCGCCACAGGCCTTCCCGCGGAAAGCCTATGGCGTAGCTGTCGTAGCTTCGGTTCCCGAAGTTCGCGATCACGATCACGTCATCGCCCGCACCGCCGCTCTCCCAGCGATGGAAGGCGATGACTTTGTCAGTCTGGTTGACGTGATGGACGTTGAGGTTCTGGCCGCGGAGGCCCCGTGTCGTGTTGAACCAGTTCTGGCGCAGGCGCATGAGATCTCGGTAGAGCAGGTGGATGCCCGCATAGGTATCCAGCTTCGACCAATCGAGGAGTTCCACATCCCGGAAGTAGCTGTTCTCCAGGAACTCCTGCCCCTGGAAGATCATGGGGATCCCTGGCGCGGTGAAGACCATTGCGGCACCCAGGGTCGAGCGCTTCCTGGAGTACCAGCTTCCGGCGTTGCCGGGCCAGATTTCCTCCGGCACACGCTGATGTCCGTTGGCGTCCTCATCGTGGGATTCTGTGTAGATCACGCGACGGACCATGTCACCGTCGTAACGCTGATAGAGCGCGTCCCGAACGGCGTACATATCCCGTTCCACGTCATTAGCCACTGTGATGGCCCGGCGGATGGGATGCACGAAGGCCGCATCCCACTGGGAGCCGAAACCGGCGCCGCCCGCACCGGTGTCCTTGGTGATCCATTCGTTGTTCTGCAGATCCTCGGCGATGGTGATCTTCCAGGGCTGGGTGGCGCGGATCTCGTTGTTGATCCACTGCAGCAGGTTCCAGCCATCGGGCAGATCGCTTCCCGGATCGTTGTTGTTCCCATTCCGATTGCGGATGTTCACTACGGAATCGAAGCGCAGGCCGTCGATGCGGTACTTGTTCAGCCAGAAGAGGGCGTTGTCGCGGATGAACTGGCGCACCTCCGGGCGTCCGTAGTCGGGCCGCGTGCCGCCCCAGGGCGTGCGAGCCCGGTCGTTGTCGTAGAAATAGATCCCGCCATCGTGGTCGGCGCTGCTCCAGCCATCGAAGCGCCACAGATCGAGATCGCTGGGGCCGAAGTGGTTGTAGACCACATCCATGATCACGGCGATGCCCTGCAGGTGCGCGGCCTTTACGAACTGGTAGAGTCCCTGGGGTCCGCCCAGGGCCGATTCCACCGAGAAGGGTTGGGACGGGTTGTAGCCCCAGGAGTAGTCCGTGGGGAATTCCATAACTGGCATGATCTCGATGGCGTTGATGCCCAGGTCGCGCAGGTACGGCAGCTTGGGGATGGTCTCGCTGAAGTGGCCCAGGTCCTCGCCGGGCACATCGTTGAAGGTGCCCACGTGCATCTCGTAGATCACCAGCTCGTTCCATGGAGGCATCACGAATTCGTCCCCCGTCCAGTCGAAATCGGGATCGTGGATGATGGCGTTGCCGGCGGAATTCACCACCTCGCTGGCGTATGGGTTCTTGCGCCAGAGGCGCTCGCCGGCTCCTGGCACCACGAAAAGGTACTGATCGCCGATCTTGGCGGCGGGGATCTCCACGGACCAGTAGCCGTTCCCTTCCGAGGCGAAGGGCTGGGATTCGGGATTCCACTGATTGAAGGTGCCCGCGGCGTATACCGCGCGCGCAAAGGGTGCCCAGACCCTGAAAGCGACACCACCGGGATACAGGATCGTGCCCATGCCCGGGCGAGTGGAGGGCAGCACCACGGGAAGAACGATGGTGTTATCGGAAGCCATGGGACCCTCCTTCAGAGAGTTCAATCGAATGGTATTGTTTCGACTTTTAAATCATTTTGATGCGTGTTTTTGACAATCTTATCACAGACAGAAAAAGAGGCTGGATTCCTCTTTCAGAGAGGTCCTCCAGCCAATTCCCCTATCGGCTTCGATCCCGTTTCAGCGCCCCGCGACGGTGCCGGGCATGTCCTGGAACACGGTGTGCAGCGCCTCATCTTCCGTGGACCAGGAGATGTCCCGGACATGGAACCAATCCTCGGCATGCTCCACGAACTCGCCGGGCGCCAGCGTCGTCATGGGTCCGAGGGATTCCACTTCGAGCATCTCGCCGTTGGTGAAGACCTCGTTGTTGCAGCCCCGATCGGGATAGACGGCGCCCTCCTGCCATCCGAATCGCTTCAGGAAGAGCTCGCTGCCCCGTGCGTAGGCGCACCAGCCCTGGCGATTGCTCACGCCGAACTTCAGCGGGGCGGCCATCCCAGGGTCCTGCCGCAGCAAGATGAAACGGTCCCGGAACATCCACCGGGGATCGCTGAGGCGCGTGTAGGACCAGAGGGCCAGGCTCCGGGCGGGCAGGTAGGAAGGCTCACCCGCAGTGGCTTCCGATGACGTCTGGAAATCCGGATGGGGCGCGAAAGGTTCCTGGGGCACGACGGCGACGCCCCCCGGCGCCATGATCGTGATGGCCCAGGGAGCCAACTCCACGGGCCACGCACCTCGGTTGGTAAGACGGTGTACGAGCCTGAGGTGGGCTTGCGTGGAATCCAGTTGAAGCTCCATCTGCTTCTGGATTCCGGTGCCTGCCTCCACGGGCTGGGTCAAGCGGACCCGTTGGCCCTCAATCTCGAACTGGACCGGCGCATTGTCCGGAACGTAGGTCCTTGGTTTGGCTTCGGGCGCGTGCCAGAGCCGGTGCCCGCCGAAGGCATGCCATTCGCTGCCTCCACGGAGGCCTTGCTGTGCGCCCGCCTCGTGCAGCATGTTCGGGCCGCCCGCTGCGCCGAAGCGCAGAATCCGGGGTCCCACCTCGGTGGTCACCACCGCCTCCACGAGATCATTGGAAAGCCGCAGGCAGCGGTCCCATCCGGCGTAGTTCACGATTTCAATAGGCATGGCAGCTCGATTCAATGAAGTGTTGGATCTACCAGCGCGGCGCCTGGTCGGGCGTCGCGTAGCCTTGAGGGTACCGCCGCTTCCATTCCCAGGCGCTGCGGATGATGCCTTCCAGGTCGGGATGGAGCGGCGACCATCCCAGTTCTTTCTGGATCTTTTCGCTGGAAGCCACCAGCACGGCAGGGTCTCCGGGCCTTCGCGGCGATTCCTCCACGGGGATGGGGTGGCCGGTCACCTTTCGCGCTACCTCGACCACCTCGCGGACGCTGTAGCCCTTCCCGTTGCCCAGGTTGTAGGCGCGCCGCTCGCCTTCGTTCAGCGCCTTCAGCGCCAGCAGGTGCGCACCGGCGAGATCGAGCACGTGGATGTAGTCGCGGACGCAGGTGCCATCCGCCGTGGGATAGTCCGTGCCGAAGATCTTGATGGCAGCCCGGCATCCCTGGGCTACCTCCAGCACCAGTGGAATCAGATGCGTTTCCGGAGCGTGATCCTCCCCCAGCTCCAGCCCGCAGCCCGAGGCGTTGAAGTAGCGCAGGGACACGCAACCCAGGCCCTTCAAGCGGTTCATCCATTCCAGCGCGCCTTCCACCAGGAGCTTCGCGTAGCCGTAGGTGTTCGTCGGCGCCTTGGGATGCTCTTCGTCGATGGGCGTGTACTGCGGGTCTCCATAGGTTGCGGCCGTGCTGGAGAAGATGAATTTCTTCACCCCGTGGACCGTCATGCGGTCCAGGAGCATCAGGGTCCGGGCCGTGTTGTTCACGAAGAAGCGACCGGGATCCACCATGCTTTCGCCCGCTTCGATGTAGGCTGCGAAGTGCACCACAGCATCGAAGTGCACCTGGCTGAAGGTGCGATCCAGCAAGTCAGCGTCCCCGAAATCCCCCTGGATGAAGGAAGCGAAGGGATGAATGGCCTCCCGGTGCCCCTTCTCCAGATTGTCCAGGACCGTCACGTTGTGGCCCTCGTGGACCAGCAGATCCACCGTGTGACTGCCGATGTAGCCGGCTCCGCCGGTGACCAGGATGCGCATGCTCATTTCCCCGTCCTGTAGTGGACCTCGGACATCTCCCGCAGCCGCTCCGCGGCGCTTTCGGGCGTGATGTCCCGGCCTGGCGTGCCGAGCATTTCGTACCCCACCATGAACTTCTTCACGGTCGCACTGCGCAACAGAGGCGGATAGAAGTGCATGTGCAAGGTCCACTCCGGGTGCGGCTCCTCATCGAAGGGAGCCTGATGGAACCCCATGGAATAGGGGAAGGAGATGCCGAAGAGGTTGTCGTAGCGGGTGGTCAGCCGCTTGAGCAGATCGGCCAGGGAAGCGCGATCCGCGTCAGTCAGGTCCAGAAGCGTCCGGAAGGGTTTCATCGGCAGCACCATGGTCTCGAAGGGCCACAGCGCCCAGAAGGGCACCAGAGCCACCCAGCCGTCGTTGACCACCACGAGGCGCTCCTTCCTCTGGAGCTCGGCGATGAGGTAGTCCTCCAGCAGGCAGCGCGCATATCGCTGCAAGTACTCCCGCTGCTTCAACAACTCCTTAGCGGGTTCGTTGGGCAGGTGCTCGGTGCCCCAGATCTGGCTGTGGGGATGGGGGTTGGAACAGCCCATCATTTCGCCCTTGTTCTCGAAGACCTGGACGTAGCGGATGTCGGGGTTCGCACTCAGGGAGCGCGTTTCGTCAGTCCAGGTGCGCAGGACGGCCTCGATTTCCGCAAGACTCAATTCGGGAAGGCTCAGGTCATGCCGAGGGGAAAAGCACACAACTCGGCAGAGTCCCTTCTCGGGCTCCAGCTGGAACAGGGCATCCGGCATCAAGCCGGTGGAGCCGCTGTTGTCGGGCAGCAGCGCCGCAAAATCGTTATCGAAGGCGAATGTGTTTCCGTAGACCGGATTCTTGTATCCACCTGCCCTGCTGTTGCCAGGGCAAAGGTAGCAGGTCGGGTCGTAGGCGGGCCGCTGGTCCTGGGGCGCGGCTTCCACTTTGCCCTGCCAGGGCCGCTGGGTGCGGTGCGGACTCACCAGCACGTATTCCCCCGTGAGGGGATTCAGGCGCCGGTGGGGTTCATTGAACATGACTGCTCCTTCAATGGCTCAGGATTTCCGTGCCTCCGCGCAGCTGGCATACATGGATCACGGGCTCCTTCCCGAGCCTCGTCCGGAAGACGGGCGCCATGCGTTCCTGGAAGGAATCCAGCGCATCAGCCTCCACGAGATTGATCGTGCAGCCGCCGAAGCCCGCACCCATCATACGGGAGCCCAGAACGCCGGGCATGGACTGCGCCGCTTCGGCGAGGATGTCCAGTTCAAGGCAGCTCACTTCATAACCATCACGCAACCCATCGTGGGTCCGGTTCATGGCCGTGCCGAAGGCGCCCATGTCCCCGCGCTCCAAGCTGGCGCAGGCATCCAGCACACGCCTGTTCTCGGCGACGACATAGGTGCAGCGCCGATAGACGGCGGGATCGAACTCTTTACGATGGGCCTCGAGCATGTCCAAAGTGGAATCCCGCAGGCTTGCCACGGCCGGATAGTGCTTCTTCAACAGGGCGACGCCCTCTTCGCACTGGGCCCGGCGGGAGTTGTACTCGCTGCCGGTCAGGGAGCGTCGCACCTGGCTATCGCACAGCACGATGCGGATGTCATCCCGTTCGAAGGGCACGTATTCGTAGTTCAGATTGCGGCAGTCCAATTTGATCAGCTTCTTCTCGCGCCCCAGGATCGAGGCGAAGGGATCCATGATCCCGCAGTTGACGCCCACGAAGCGGTTCTCGGAACGCTGCGACAATTTGGCCAGGGCCACGCGATCCAGGCCGAAGCCGTGCAGCTCGTTCAGCCCGAAGGCGAAGCCCCCTTCCAGAGCCGCACTGCTGGACAATCCACAGCCGATGGGCACATCGCCGCTGAAGACGCAGTCCACGCCCCGGACCTCCATGTCCAGTTCCTGGAATTCCTTCAAGACACCGAGCAGGTAGTTCGGCCAATCGGATTCCGCAGGGCGGATGTTCTTGGAAGAACCGCTGTAGGCGCCATGCTTGTCCAGGGACAGGAACCGGATCATCGAGTCGTTCCGGAGCCCGATCGCCAGGTAGATGGACCGGTCCACGGAGGCCGGGAGCACGAAGCCCAGATTGTGGTCCGTGTGCTCGCCGATGAGGTTCACGCGCCCCGGCGAACGCACGACCATGGCCGGCGATCCAAAGCTTTCGCTAAACGCGGACAGGACGCGTTCGGAACAGGTGCTGTTCAAGAGATTCTCCGAGGGTTGCTACTTCTTGGTGAGGTACTTGCGGGTATCGATGGCCACGGCGGCGAGGATGATGGCGCCCTTGACGACCAGCTGGAGGTAGGGGGACATCCCGATGAAGGTCAGGCCATAGTTGATGACCGAGAAGATGAGGACGCCGATGAGCATGCCCAGCACGGTGCCGATGCCACCCGAGGTCGAGACGCCACCCACCACGCAGGCGGCAATGGCATCGAGTTCGTACATGTTGCCGTAGTTGTTGGTGGCGCCGCCGGTACGCGCGGCTTCCAGGCATCCGGCTAGGTCGTAGAGCAGGCCCGCGAAGGCGTAGACGTACATCAGGTTCTTGGCCACACTGACGCCGGAAACCTTGGCCGCCTCGGGGTTGCCGCCGATGGCGTAGATGTTCTTGCCGAAACGAGTCTTGTTGTGGAGCACCCACACGAAGGCCGAGATGGCGAGGGCGATGAGGACGATGTAGGGAATCGAATACTTTCCTTCCGCGCCGATCTGTATCAACGCCCGGCTCAAGCGCGCCCATCAGCTCCTGGTCGAATCGGACCTTCCGCTCATCGAAGTGAGCGAGCGGGCCGGATTCAAGCACCAGGAATACCTGGGCGCCACCTTCAACGCCCATTACGGCCGAACGCCCGCAGAGTTCCGCAGGGAAGCGCGGCTGTCGGGACCTTTTTACTCTCATTTCGGATGAGGTTCGGACTGCCCATAGTAGGCATCCTTCCCGTGCTTGCGTTCGAAGTGCTTGCGGATCAGGTGGTCCGGCAGGCGGGCGGCGTTGGGTTGGACACTGCAGGTCACGAAGGCCATCCTGGCCAGTTCTTCCAGGACCACGGCGTGGTAGACGGCTTTCTCGGGCGTCTCGCCCCAGGTGAAGGGTCCGTGGCCCGCCACGAGCACCATGGGAACGTGGCGAGGGTTGCGATTCTGAAAGCAGGCCAGGATCTGGTTGCCCGTCTCGGTCTCGTAGTCGGCCTGGACGGCCTCGGGGCTCATGAGCTCGGTGCAGGGCACATCCTCCGACAAATGGTCGGCGTGGGTCGTGCCGAGGATCGGAATCGGCCGGCAGGCCTGGGCCCAGCCCGTGGCATAAGTTGAGTGGGTATGCGCGATGCCGCCGAGCCCCTTGAAGGCCCGGTAGAGGACTAAGTGCGTGCGGGTATCGGAGGAGGGGCGCAGGGCGCTTTCCACGACCCGGCCTTCCAAATCCACCACCACCATGTCGTCGGGTTTCAGGTAGTCGTAGTCCACGCCGCTGGGTTTGATGGCCACCACGCCCAGCGCGGCGTCGAAAGCGGAGACATTGCCGAAGGTGTAGATGGCTAGGCCTCGCCGGGGAATCTCCAGGTTGGCTTCCCAGGCGCGTTCCTTGAGTTCGCGGTAGGCAGAGCTCATGGCATCAGCCGGTAGGCGGCATCGTTCCAGCGCAGCTCGTTGCGCAGTGTCGCAAGGTTGGTGTCCTTGCCGATGTGGATGAACTCGATGCCGGCCATGCCCGCGAAGTCTTCCAGCACTTCGGCCGTCACACCGTAGCTGAAGGCCGTGTGGTGGGCGCCGCCCGCCAGGATCCACGCCGCGCAGGCCGTCTTGAAGTCGGGCCGGCATTTCCAGACCGCGCGCGCCACCGGGAGCTTCGGGAGCGGCCGGGGCGGCCGGACCACGTCGACCTCGGCCACGAGCAGGCGGAAGCGGTTGCCCAGGTCCATGACGGACGCGTTGATCGCCGGGCCGGCGGGCG
>DCFP01000125.1:22493-22714 GCA_002319925.1 Holophagaceae bacterium UBA1801
GTGGGCGCCGCCCGCCAGGATCCAGCCCTCGCAGCCCCGCTTGAAGTCCGGGCGCGGCACCCACACGGCGCTGGCCACGGGGAGCTTGGGCATCGGCCTGGGCGGAGATACCACATCCACCTCATTGACGATCAGCCGCATGCGTCCGCCCATGTCCACCAAAGTCGCATTCACGGCGGGTCCCTGCTCCGCTTCGAAGATCAGCCGGCAGGGATCGGCCT
>DCFP01000064.1:0-3649 GCA_002319925.1 Holophagaceae bacterium UBA1801
GTGTGTGTCGAAGGTGAATGGCCTGAGTAGTTGGATTGGCTGGGGGTGCCGCCTTTGTTGGTACTCCCCCTGGCGGAGAATGCCATCAAGCATGGGATCGCACCGGAGCGGAAGGGCGGGGTCGTGAAAATCAGCGCGACCGCGCACGGCCAGGGGCTTCGGTTCCGTATCGCCAATTCTGGCCGGCCCCTTGCGGCCAATCCCTCCGGTAATGGCATGGGCCTTCGCAACCTCAGGGCTCGCCTAGCCTTGCTGGGACGGGGCAGTTCATCCCTGGATCTGCGGAGGGAAGGCGAGTGGACCCTCGCGGAGCTTGATCTCGCGCCGGATGTGCTGGGGAATCCATCATGACCACGGATCGCATGAAGGTGGCCGTCGCCGAAGACGAGCCCTACAACCTCAAACGCTTGGTCCGGCTCCTGGAAGAGCAAGGCTGCGAGGTGGTGGCCTCCTTCGAGGATGGTTCTTCCGTCCTGGAGTGGCTGGAATCCGCACCGGCCGTGGATGCCCTGTTCCTCGATATCCGCATGCCGGGAGCCAGTGGCATGGAGATCCTGGAGACCGGGAAGGCCCTGCCGCCGGTAGTGTTCGTGACGGCCTTCTCGGATCATGCGGTGGAAGCCTTCGACCTGGCGGCCGCGGACTACCTGCTGAAGCCCGTCCGCGCGGATCGGCTGGCCAAGTGTCTTGATCGCTTGCGTTCGCGGACCTCCATGACCGCTCCCGCGCCACCCCACGCCGCACGCAAGGTGACGCGATACCCCGTGAAGGCCGGGGAAGGCCTGGTCTTCATGGAGCTGGGTCGCACCACCCATTTCGAAGTGGAGCGGGAGATCGTTTACGCCCACGCCGACCAGCGCTACCAGACGCCCTGGAAGACCCTGGCCGAGACGGAGCAGTACCTCCAAGGGGCGGGGATGATCCGTATCCACCGGCACCTGCTTGTGAGACCCGAAGCGATCCTTGGCGTGAAACCCCTCTGGGGCGGACGCCTGCTGGTGACACTCCCGGGCGGCATCGAGCTGGAGACCAGCCGCGGAACCACGGCCCGCCTAAAGGAGCGGCTGGGTTTGAGTTGAGATTCCAACCGGGTCGTTGACGCGGCGAGGGCGTAGGTCGATGCTGGCAGGCATGTTCTCCACGCCGAGCGGACCCATCGCCGTACTCGCGGATATCCATGGCAATACCTGGGCCCTGGATGCCGTACTGGCCCACGCTTCCACCCAGGGCGCCACGCGGCTGATCACGCTGGGGGATCTCGCTTACGGCCCCCTGGATCCCCTCGGAGCCGTGGAGCGGATCATGGCCTTGGACCTGCCTGCGGTGCACATCTCCGGAAACGAGGACCGCGTGTTGTGGGAGAGCCTGGAGCCCGTAGAGGGGCACACTTCTTGGGTTTTCACGCGAAGCAAGCTGGACGATTCCCATCTCGCCTGGCTCGCCAACCTGCTTTCGGAACAGTCCATCGGAGGCCTTTTCCTTTGTCACGGTGCACCGGGCCACGACACCGAGTACCTCCTGGAAACCGTGACGCCCCAAGGCCTGAGGCCGAGCACCCGGGAACACCTGGATCAGCGGCTCAAGGGCATCGGCGAGGACGTGATCCTCTGCGGGCATAGCCATCTTCCAGGTATCGCCCAAACCACGCGCGGCGCGCTCGTCATCAATCCCGGCAGTGTGGGATTGCAGGCCTACACCGATGATGTCCCGCACTTCCATGTGGTCCAATCCAAGAGTCCCCATGCGCGGTATGCCTTGCTGGAGCGCGGGGATTCCGGATGGAACGTCTCTCTAGAGGCCGTTCCCTACGATTGGGAATCCGCCGCCCGGGCCGCGGATCTCAATGGCCGCCCCGACTGGGCCCGAGCCCTGAGGAGTGGCTGGATTTAACTAAGATCGCTTCCGCAGGAAGACGTGGGTAGCCCGCTCGCCTGCCACGCATCGATGGCACTCGTATCCCAGCGCAGGCAGATCGAGGCCCTCCAGGAGGTGTTCCCCGGAACCCAGGAGGACCGGACTGAGGGCCAGATGCAGTTCGTCGACCAGGCCTTCGCGCAGGTACTGCCGGACCGTCGCCACGCCGCCGCCCAGACGCACATCCAGGCCCCCGGCTGCCGCAAAGGCCTGGGTCAGGGCCTCATGGATGCCCCCGGTGACGAAGTGGAACTCGGTGCCACCCTTCATCCGCAGGGGAGGACGGGGATGATGGGTCAGCACGAAAACGGGCGTGTGATAGGGAGGCTCCTCGCCCCACCAGCCCTTCCAGTTTTCATCGAGCCAGGGTCCCCGCACGGGCCCGAACATGTTGCGGCCCAGGATCCAGGCTCCGATGCCCGCGAAGCCATCTTCCGCAAAGCCATTGTCAATGCCCGTCTCACCGCCCTCTTCGCCCTGCATTTTCCGCCAGAAGCGGGAATGAAACACCCATTCCATCAACTCGGGGCCCCGGATCCCCAGCGGGTTCTGGAGGTCCTGGCCCGGCCCGGCGCCGTAGCCGTCAAGGGAAAGGGCAAAACTCAGAACACGAAGTTTGGGCATGGGTCACCTCGGGAAGACTCATCCTCCCTTGGGTGACTGCTGTAGTGCCGGCGTTCCTAGAAGTGAGCGTGCTCCGTCCGCTGGATGATCTCGTTCTGCAGGGACTCGGAGAGATCGCAGAAGTAGTCGCTGTAGCCCGCCACGCGCACGATGAGGTCGCGGTAATGCTCGGGGTTGGCCTTCGCCTCCCGCAACTTGGCGGCCGTGACCACGTTGAACTGCATGTGGTGGCCGTCCAGCTTGAAGTAGGAGCGCACGAGGCTGTGCAGGTGGTCGATGCCCGTATCACCCTCCAGGAGGCTCGGCGTGAACTTCATGTTCAGCAGCGTGCCGCCCGTCTTCACGTGATCCATCTTCGCCGCGGATTTCAGCACGGCGGTGGGACCATTGCGATCGGCGCCCTGCACAGGGCTGATGCCCTCGGAGAGTGGCAGACCCTTGCGGCGTCCATCGGAGGAGGCCAGGCACACCTCGCCGAAGTAGACATGGCACGTGGTGGGCAGCATCTCCAGGCGATAGGCGCCGCCCTTGGTGTTGGGACGGCCATCGATGGATTCGAAGAGCATCCGGAAGGTGTGCGTCATCAGCTCATCGGCGTAGTCGTCATCGTTGCCGTACTTGTGGGCCTTGTTCACCAGTCGCTGACGCAGAGGTTCCTGACCTTCGAAGTCCGAGTCCATGATCTGGATGAATTTCGCTAGGGTGAGTTCGCCCTTGTCGAAGACCATTTCCTTCAGGCCTGCGAGGCTGTCGGAGATGCTGCCGATGCCCACCGCCTGGATGAAGCTGTTGTTGTACCGCGCGCCGCCCGCGTTGTAGTCCTTGCCCTTCGCGATGCAGTCGTCCGTGATGACGGAAAGGAAGGTGTGGGGCATGCGCGTGGCGTAGAGCCGCTCGATGATCTGGTTGCCGCGGATCTTGATATCCAGGAAGTGCTTCACCTGGGTTTCGAAGGCATGGAAGAGGTCGTCGTAGGTCTTGAAAGTGGCGGGATCCCCGGTCTTCGCGCCGATCTGCTTCTTTGTGCGCGTGTCGAAGCCGTTGTGCAGGGCCAGTTCCAGCATCTTCATGAGGTTGAAGTAGCCCGTGAGGATGTAGGCCTCCTTGCCGA
>DCFP01000064.1:3903-8856 GCA_002319925.1 Holophagaceae bacterium UBA1801
AGGCCTCCTTGCCGAAGGCGCCCACCTCCACGCAGCCGGAACAGCCGCCCTCCCGGGCATCTTCGAAGGTCTTGCCCTGGCGAAGCTGCTCCTCCACCACTGCATCCGCGTTGAACAGCGAAGGGAAGCCGTAGCCGTTGCGGATCACCTTCAGGGCGTGCTTCAGCACGGTGTCCGGCGTCTTGCGGGAAACCTGCATGTTGCTGCTGGGCTGAAGCAGGTGCATCTCGTCGATGATGTCCAGCAGCAGGTGCGTGACTTCGTTGGAGCCATCGCTGCCATCGGGGAGGAGTCCGGCCAGATTGAGGTTGGCGAAGTCCGTGTAGGTGCCGCTCTCCGCCGCCGTCACGCCCACCTTGGGCGGGGCCGTGTGGTTGTTGAACTTCACGAAGAAGCACTCCAGCAGTTCTTTGGCTCTCTCGCGGGTGAGCGTGCCATCGGCGAGACCCTTTTGGTAGAAGGGCCACAGATGCTGATCCAGATGTCCTGGGCTGAAGGCGTCCCAGCCGTTCAGTTCGGTGATCACCGCGAGGTGGCAGAACCAATACATTTGCAAAGCTTCATGGAAATCGCGCGGGGCGTGGGCGGGCACCCAGCGGCAGACTTCGGCGATCTTCCGGAGTTCCTGCTTGCGCGCGGTGTTGCTTGTCTTGGCGGCCTGTGCCTCAGCCAGCTCGGCGTGCCGCTCGGCGAAGCGGATGACCGCATCGCAAGCGATGGCCATGGCCCGTAGTTGCTCGCGCTTATCGAGGGCCTCGGGATCCTTTTCGAAATTCAGCATCGCTTCAGAACAGGCGATATCCGCCTTGAAATCCAGCATGCCCTTCCGGTAGAGCTTGCCATCCCCCACGGTATGGCCAGGGGCGCGCTGTTCCATGAACTCGGTGTAGCAGCCGGCATCGTAGGCGTCGTGCCATTCCTGGGGCAGCTCGCTGAACATGCGATCACGCATGGAGCGGTTCTTCCAGAAGGGGATAATGTCCCGCTCGTAGACCGCGATGACCTCCGGAGACACCTTGTACTGGGTCTTCTCGCGGGTGTCCAGGATCCGCAAATCCGCGGCGCTATGGCAGGTCAGCTCAGGATAGGTCGGCACGGCCTTGGGTTTGGGGCCACGCTCGCCCACGATCAGCTCGCCCTCGCCCACCCAGAGCGACTTCTTGTCGCAGAGGTTCAGGAAATTCATGGCCCGCAGCACGGGTGTGCTGTGGCGCCCCAGGTTCTCCCGGTAGAAGGCCGTGACGATTTCCGCGCGCTCTCCGCTGATGGAGGGGACGGCGTCCAGGCTCTCCCGGCGCAGTCGTTCGGTGCGTTCGTTCATGGTCGGCCTCCGATGGTCGTGTTCAAACCCCGGGCGCGAAAGAGATCGGCCAGGGTCTCCAAATATTCGATGCTGGGCGGCTGGATTTCGTGCAAGGTGTAAGAAAGACCAACCCGAGCGAATTTGGCCTCTCCGGTCGCATGGTAGGGCAACAGATCCACCTGGCGGATCCCGCGCAGGGGTCTGAGAAAGTCCGCCGTGGCCTCCAAGTTAGCGGAATCATCGTTGATGCCTGGGATGATGGGCACGCGTATCCAGATGTTGGAATGGCAATCCGATAGCGTCTTGAGATTCTGCAGGATGAGCGCGTTGGAGACGCCCGTGGCCTTCTTGTGGCGTTCCTCGTCCATCAGCTTGAGATCGTAAAGCACCAAATCGGCGCGGGCGGAGGCGGCCTGGACGTCCTGCCAGCGGGCATGGCCGCATGTATCCAGAGCCGTGTGCACGCCCTCCGCCTGGAGCAGGCCAAGGGCCTCGATCACGAAGGGAGCCTGCAGCAGCGGTTCGCCGCCGGAAAAGGTGACGCCGCCTCCGGATTCGTCATAGAAAATGCGATCCCGAAGGAGAGCCTTCACCAATGAAACCGAGTCCGTTTCTTGGCCAATGGCCTGCAAGGCGCCCGTGGGGCAGGCTTCTACATCATCCATGTCCCGGCTTCGACCCACCGGTGCTGCGATTTCTTGCTCGCTGCAGAGGCCGCAGACCATGCATCGGTGCCGCATCCGGACGATCTCCGGCTCGTGCCCCTGGCTCTCGGGGTTGTGGCACCACGCGCAGGCCAGGGGACACCCCTTCATGAAGACCGTGCTTCTCACGCCTGGGCCATCCTGGAGGGAGAAGCGCTGGACGTTGAAGACCAGCCCGCTTTCCATCTACTTCTCCGGAGGTTGATTCGCGAAATAGTAATCGTGAATGAAGTTTTCCTGGATTTCGTAGGACCAGTGGACATCCTGCAGGAAGGCCGCGGCACCAGGGATATCGCCCTTCTCCAGCAGGTTGAGGAACTGCTCGTGCTCGCGCATGGAATATTCTTCCCAGGACTTGAGCATGCCCTCACGGCGCGGCCAGTCGTAGAGCCGCTGTTTCAGCAATTGGATCTGGGCCAGCAGACGCTTGTTGGTGCTGCGCCCCAGATAGATTTCGTGGAAGGTCACATTCAGTTCGTAGTAGCGGTCGAAATCGCTCACGGCCACGACCTCGGCCATGGCCGCATCCAGCTCCCGCATGCGCTTGATGTCCTCGGGACCCAAGTCCGTTCCGAATCGCTTCAGGGTCGCGGCTTCCAGGGCGCCGATGATCTCGTAGTAGCTCTGGATGTCGTCGAGGGTGAGCGGATTGAGACGAAATCCCCGCCGGGGAAGAACCGTGACGAATCCCTGGGACTCCAATTGCAGCAGGGCTTCGCGCAAAGGAGTTCGGCTAATGCCCAGGCTTTCGGCCAGCTGGTTCAAATCCAGGAAAGCTCCCGGCTGGAGGCCACCACGGCTCATCTCGTCCCGTAGGTATTCGTAGACCTGCTCCCGGAGGGAACGCGTCTGCAGGGGACGAGGGGAAAGCTTCTTGAGCACCATCTGATCGTATACCGGTTCCAGGAGGGAGCTGACCGGCGCAGTCGCTGGGAAGAGCGTGACGACGACCTTCAGATATCTAATATATCAGATGGAAGTTTCTTTATCAAGGGGAGATGAAAAATATCCTGGTGTGACCGCTGGCAAAGAACCGCCCAATGGCACGGAACCATGTCAATGCCATTGGGCGGAGAGGGATATCGCTAGATGAGCCCTAGAGTTCTGCGATGAGTTCGATTTCCACCCTGGCGCCCTTCGGCAGGGCCGCCACCTGGACGGTGCTGCGTGCGGGCTTGGCGCCACCCAGGGCCTTCTCGTAGACGGCATTGAAGGCGGCGAAGTCGCCAAGGTCGGTGAGGAACACGGTGGTCTTCAGGACGCGGTCCCAGGAGGTGCTGGCTTCCTTGAGGATGGCGGACAGGTTCTGGATCACGCGCTCAGTCTGGGCCTCGATGGAACCGGTAACCATTTCCATGGTTTCGGGGATGAGTGGGATCTGGCCCGCCGTGAACAGCAGGTTGCCGACGATCTTGGCCTGGCTGTAGGGACCAATGGCAGCAGGAGCGGACGAGGTGTTGATGGTCTTCATGGATTTTCCTCTTGGATATCTCGGTCATCGTTAGCAGGAATTTCCTGCCAACCGCCCATCCTATCCAATTTCCGCTGAAAGAACTAAGAGTTCTATTTCCACCGCCGCTTCTTGTGGCGCCAATTCTTGGGCTGGGGAATCTGCGGCGGGATGGGACTTTCGAAGGGGGATGGCGCCACAGGATCGGCGGGGGTTTCGGACTCCTCCAGGTTGCCGATGCCCTCTTCGATCTGTTGCTGGACCACCTGCCCCGTGCGGTGCATGAGGGCCGCCAGACAGAGGCTCGCCTCGATCCTGGCGTGGGGCAACGGTCCCAGCTGGATGAAGACGGAAGGATCCGAGGGAATGCTCCGGGGAATGCTCAGCTCGGGGAATTTTGTGGCCAGGGAATCGTATTCCTCGGCGCTCACCCGGTGCCAGGGCTCGGTGTCCTCGCCCTTGCGGTTGAGCATGTCGGAGACCGAAATGACTTTGCGCGGACGGCCGCGCTTGCGGGGCGCGGGTTCGCCGGGCTCGGCGGGCATGGTGGCGTCCAGGTGCGCCTGGAGCCGGTCCAGGATGTCCTCCCGGGTCTTGCCGCGGAGATCGAAGAGCAGCCAGGGATCGCGATCCAGGGCTTCGGCCATGATGTAGCACACGGCCGCGACGTGTTTGCAGGGATTGGCCCAGTCGGGGCAATCGCAGTGGGTCTGCAGTTCCTTGGGAACGCGAGGATAGAGGCTGGCGCCCGCCTCGCGGAAGGTCTCGTCAAGACCCTGGGGCATCTCGCCCGCGAGGAGGGAGGCCACGAAGCGGCTCTCCTGGGCGATGCGCTCGATGGCACGTTCCCACTGCATGGCTGTGAGAGCGGGCAGGCCAAGTGTCACGTTGTAGGTCTTCCGGCCATGCACTTTGGCCTGGATCTCGCCGGGCACCACGATGAAGTGGCTCACGGCGCCTTCCTCCGCGTACTTCTTGCCGCGGGGGAGGCGGTTCTCGTAGTCATCGCCCAACTTCTCGAGGCCACTAATCCACAGGCGGCCCCACCACGTCGTGCCGAACCGTTCGCTGGACTGGATCATGATATGACTCCCTTCCGCCGCACAGTCCGGACCTTGCGGGCCGTGGTGCGCTCGGCTGTCCTGGGCTCAGCCGCCATGACCTCCAGCTCCTCTTCATCGTCCGCCGTTTCCGTGACGGTTACAGGAGCGGGGCTGATCGTCCCATGACCGTTCCCTTCCTCCTCGCTCATGATGTCGGCGTCGGGCTCCAGGGAGACCAGGCGGCGCAGGGCGTCGTCGTCCAGTTCCGTGAGCCAGCCTTCGCCGGAGCCCACTACCCGGTCGGCGAGATCGCGCTTGGATTCGAGCATGCCGTCGATCTTCTCCTCCAGGGTGCCCATGGTGATGAGCTTGTGGACCTGGACGTTCTTGGTCTGGCCGATGCGGTAGGTACGGTCCGTGGCCTGATCTTCCACGGCCGGGTTCCACCAGCGG
>DCFP01000064.1:9110-12299 GCA_002319925.1 Holophagaceae bacterium UBA1801
TTCCACCAGCGGTCGAAGTGGAAGACGTGGGTGGCGGCCGTGAGGTTGAGGCCGACGCCACCGGCCTTGAGGCTCAGGAGCATGATCCGAGGACCATCGATGTCCTCCTGGAAGGTGCGCACCATCTCGTCTCGCTGCTCGCGGCTGCTGCCACCGTGCAGGAAAGGGGGCTCGAAGCCGAGCACCTCGTTGAGGTGGATCTGGAGCCGGTCGCCCATCTCCTTGAACTGCGTGAAGACCAGGGCCTTCTCGCCGCTTTCGAGCACTTCCTCCAGCATGTCCGTGAGGCGTTCCAGCTTGCCGCTGCGCGCCTTGTAAGGTCCCTGCTGCTTGAGGAACTGGCTGGGGTGGTTGCAGATCTGCTTGAGGTGCGTAAGCAGCGCCAGGATGCGCCCGCGACGCTCGATGTTTGTGGCCGCGGCCAGATCCTTGTCCATCTGCTCGACTCGGGCCTGGTAGAGGATCGCCTGCTCCTTGGTGAGCTGGGTGTAGACCTTCATCTCGTTCTTCTCGGGCAGGTCCTGGATGATGGCCCGATCGGTCTTCAGGCGGCGCAGGATGAAGGGGCCCACGCGCTGGCGCAGTTCCGTGGCGGCGTCCGGGTCCCGGTACTTCTCGATGGGAGTGGAGAAACGTTCGCGGAAGCTCGACTCATTGCCGAGATAGCCTGTAAGTGCGAAGGCCATGATGGACCAGAGTTCTAGCAGGCGGTTCTCGATGGGTGTGCCCGTGAGGGCCAGCTTGCAGGGCGCTTTGAGCTTGCGTACGGCCTTGGCCTGGGCGCTGCCGGCGTTCTTGATGGCCTGGGCTTCGTCGACCACGACGAGCCCCCAGCCCCGGGCGCCGAAGATCTCTTCCTCGCGGCGGATGACGCCATACGTGGTGAGGATGATGGTGTGGGGCCGGAAGTGCTGGGGCAGCACGTCCCGGTTGTTGCCGTGATGGACGAAGAAGGGAATGGATGGTGCGAACTTCGCGATCTCGCGCTCCCAGTTGCCGAGCAGAGACGTGGGGCAGACCAGCAGTGTCGGCGGGCCGAACTGGGGACTCTGGTTCTGGCGGTGCAGGAGCAGGGCCAGCACCTCGATGGTCTTGCCGAGACCCATGTCATCGGCCAGGATGCCGCCGAGACCCAGGCGAGTGAGGCCGTCGAGCCAGGCCAGACCGCGCAGCTGATAGGGCCGCAGCTCGCCCCGGAAAGAGGCGGGCTGGGTGATGGGCTTGTCGGGCAGGTTCTTCAGTTCAGCCAGGGCTGCGCCGAAATCGCCAGCCACTTCCACCTCGATGGCTTCGGAAACACCTGGGATGCGTGCCGTGCCGGTCAAGGCAGCCGCCAGCGCTTCGCCCCGGGTCATGCTCTCGAAACCCGCGCCACGGCTGGCCTGGATGACCGCCGTGATCTGCTTGAGGGTCTCGGGATCCAGGGCCACCCACTTGCCCTTCCAGGCCACCAGCGGGTGCTTGAGGCTCGCCATCTGCGCAAACTCTTCCAGCTCCAGCTTGTCGTCGCCCAGCATGAGGGACCAGTCGGCGGAGACCGCGCCGTTTAGGCCTGCCTGATTCGCCTTGGTGGCATCGTCATCGGCGATCTGCCGCGCGCCTAAGCGCACCTTGGCGCGGAGACGCCGGGCGCCGCCGAACTCGGCCAGGGCTTCCGGAATGTGCACCAGGAAACCGGCCTCCTTCAGTTCCCTGGCGCCCTTGGTGAGGAACTGCCAGGCCTCGGATGGAAGCAGCTTCAGGTCTTCGGGTTTCTGCCCCGCCAGGGCTCCTTGCAGCGGCGGGAAGAAAGGCACGGCGCGGGCCAAACCGCGCAGCAGGACCTTGCGGGCCTCGAGCACCACTGGCTCGGTGGAGGGTTCCCAGAGACGAGCCACAGGAATGGAATCCCCCTCCTGGGTCTCCAGTCCCACCTTCATGATCCAGCCTTCTTCGCTCAAACGATCAGCGTCCTGGATGGCTTCCTTGGAAGGGGGAACGGGAGGCGCTTCCAGCCTGAGGCTTGGGCGGATCCACTGCTGGCGCGCGCCTTCACTCCACTGCTCGAGCTGCTCGCCGAGGGTCCGTTCCGTCACGCCCACGGTGGGGAACTCGTTCATGGGATGGCTGAGGGCCACCATGATGCGCTCGTCCCAGGGGAGGCGATCGCGCTTGTGGCCGCGCAGACGATGGATGAGACCGAGTCTTGGATCCTCGCCCTGGCGCAGGGTGCCCGCCACGAAGCGCACCAGGAAGTCGGCGCCATCCTCCAGGAAGGAGCGGAGCAGTTGCTCGGGGCGCGGCGGCATCGCCAGCTCGTCGTCCAGCTCTTCCGTGTCCAGGGTGCCCAAAGCCAGGCCCTTGGTGAAGACCCACATATCGTCCTCGGGGAAACCGAAGGCGGAGGGCGGCATGGCCTTGACCATCTTCTCGAGGGCTTCGCGGTCGGAAGGACTGGTGAGGCTGATGCCCCAGGTGGCGCGCCAGGGATTTCCTCTCGTATCCAGTTGGGGAAGCAATGCGCCGCGAATGACCAGGGACTGTAACAGGCGCAGGGCCGCAGCCCAGTAGGCCAGGCTGCCACCCAGGCGCTCGGGGTCGGGGGTCAGGGAAGCCAGCCAAGGTAACGCGCGTTGCCAGCGAAGAGGCACCGAGTGCGTTTCCACGAGGCTCGTATCCGGCAGGAAGATCCTCGCCCGCGCGGGCGTCAGGCGGTCACGCCCGTGGAGATTTCCGGGCAGGGATCGCAGCACTCGCTGCCAGGCATAGGTATCCGCAGGCTCTGGAAGGCAGATGAGAAAGCCCCGATCCAGCGGACGATACTGGAGGATCGGCCGGATCATTCCGCTACCCTGGTTGCAGGAGTGCTGTCATGCGAATCGGTTTTGCGAGCGACCATGCAGGTTACGACCTCAAAGAGCGCCTGAAGGCTTGGGCTGTGGCCCAGGGACACGAGGCTGTGGACTTTGGTACCGATGGTCCTGCCTCTGTGGATTATGCGGATTTCGCGCACCGCGCTGCGGAAAGGAAGGATTTGTGGGATCGACTGGTGCTGGTTTGCGGATCAGGCCTCGGCGTCAGCATGACGGCAAACCGCCATGCCGGTATCCGCTGCGCTCTGGTGACCTCCCTCGAGCACGCCAAACTAGCCAGGCAACATAATGACGCGAACGCCGTTGCTTTCGGCCAGCGGCTGACGGATCCGCTCCA
>DCFP01000022.1:0-23563 GCA_002319925.1 Holophagaceae bacterium UBA1801
GCTCTACCAGCTGAGCTAAGTTGGCCGAAGGTTCGAGTATGGCAGTTGGGCGGGGCTGGATCAAGGGCGGGGCTGGCTCTCGCTTGATGGGACGGCCGGTGCTAGGCTTCCTGCCAGGACCTCAAAGACAGGTACCGCAGGAGCCCCCATGGTCGCATCCAGCAAAAAGGTGTTCGTTCTCGACACCAATGTCCTGCTTCACGATCCGCAGGCGATTTTTCATTTCCAGGAGCACGACATCGTCATTCCCATCGTGGTGATCGAGGAGATCGATAATTTCAAGAAGGACCAGACGGAAGTGGGGCGGAATGCGAGGAGTTGTTCCCGCCAAATGGACAAGCTCCGGGCCAGGGGCAGCCTGAGCCAGGGGGTCGTGATGGATGGCGGCGGCACGTTGAAGGTGGACGTGGCCAGCTACCAGAACGATGTGGGCTTCTTCGCCCTGGATAAGCACAAGGCGGACAACCAGATCCTGGCCTGCGCCAGGGAGCTGCTGAAGACCCGCAAGGAAAAGGTGGTGCTGGTCACCAAGGACACGAACCTGCGCATCAAGGCCGACGCGATCGGGCTCTTGGCCGAGGACTACACGACGGACAAGGTGGAACTGGAGGAGCTGTACACCGGCACGGCCCAGTGGGAAGTGGATCCCGAGATGCTGGATCTGCTGTACGACGGTGGCGTGGTTCCCCCTGAGGACCGCAACCTCTACCCGAACCAGTTTGTGACCCTCATCGATCGCTCCAATGATTCTCACACGGCTATTGGCCGCTTCCACGGCAAGGAGGGCAAGGTGCTGCCCCTGCGCCGCATGGAGGCTCCGCCCTGGGGCGTGAAGCCGCGGAACCGGGAGCAGCAGTTCGCGCTGGACCTGCTCCTGGATGACTCCGTGATGGTGGTGACGCTCCTGGGCAAGGCCGGCACCGGCAAGACCCTGCTGGCCATCGCCGCGGGATTGCAGCAAGTGGTGGACGATGAGCGCTACAACAAGTTGCTGGTAAGCCGGCCCGTGATGCCCATGGGGCGGGATCTGGGGTTCCTCCCCGGCGATGTGGAGGAGAAGCTCCGGCCCTACATGCAGCCCATCTACGACAACCTGGACTTCATCGTCTCCGCCAACATGGAGATGCGGCGCCGCTCCTCCATGACTCCGGCCCAGCTGGAGGAAGGGGGCTATCTCAGTGTCGAGCCCCTCACCTACATCCGGGGCCGCAGCATCCCCAACCAGTACATCATCGTGGATGAAGCGCAGAACCTGACGCCGCACGAAGTGAAGACCATCCTCACCCGCGCGGGCGATGGTACCAAGATCGTGCTGACGGGCGATGCCTACCAGATCGACAATCCCTACGTCGACGCCTCCACCAACGGGCTCTCCTACCTGGCCGAGCACTTCAAACACCTGGACATCTCCGGGCATGTGACCCTGGCCAAGGGCGAGCGCTCCACCATGGCGGAGCTGGCCAGCAATCTTCTCTAGGAGGATCTCCTTCCGGAGCGCACCATGACCGAAGCAGACACGGATGACCCTCAACAGACCGGATCGGGGCCATCCATTTCCAGGCTCTGGCTTGTCTCTGGGCTTGCGCTCGGCCTCTTGGTTTGCGTGGTTGCAGGTATGTGCGCCCTCCGGAAGAAGGCTGCGGCTGCCGATCCAGAGCCCCTGAAACACAAGGTCGAAAGCATGGTGAAGGATCTCATCCGGGATCACTGGAACGATATGCGCAAGGCCGTGACTCAATTGAAGACGGATGACGGGGCCAGGGCTTTCTTCGCCGAGAACCCCGGGCTCGCGACCCGGGTGCCCACCGAATCCACCTTCGTGGAGATGTCCCGCTCCTGGCGACCGTTGCTGGAGCCTCTGCCGGAGGCGCTTCCATCCATCGAAGGACACAACCTGACGTACGTCAAAAATGCCGAGGGCGCTGAAATGAGCTACCGGACGCCCAAAGGCACTCGCATCTTCATGAAATGGGCCGAGAATAAACTGGTCGAAATGAGGGTCTATTGATCCATCCACTGGTCACGAGAAGCAGACATGCACGGCCTGAAGGCCGAAGGCGCATGCCTGTCTGGGTGCAGATCCTCCTCGGGGGCGTGGTCGTAGTTCTGCTGGTGCTCGGTGCCATTGCTGGCGGCGGGTATCTCGTCTACCAGAAAGGCACCGTGGTGATGGACCGCGCCTGGAAGGACCTCCGCACCACCGCCGAGCGGCTCCGGACGGTGGAAAGCACCCGGGCCCTCTACCGTGGCAATCCAGGTCTTGCGGAGGTCTACCCCACGGAAGGTGAGTTCCTCAAGGTTGTGGAGGCCTGGCGGCCGAAGCTCGGGGACGTGCCTGCGCAGCGGCCACCGCTGTTGTCGCTGCTGAAGGATTCGCGCACGATCCAGATCCACCGGAACAGCAGCGACGGCCACGAGACCGTCCGCATGAAGTTCAAGTTCGCCAGTGGCGGGGTTCTGGAAATGGAAACGGACCAGGACAAGCTCACGAGCCTCCTGCTCAAGTAGGATCCGCCGGCGGCGTATTTCGAGATTGCGGGCTTGTGGGGACTGGATCATCGAACCGGTTTAAGCCAATATTCTCCCATGAGCATCTCTTCAACTTCGGAAGCCCTTGAGCTGCTGCTGGAGGGGACAGCCCCTTGCCAGTCGCACGGGCAGTCGGAGGTTGCTGATTGGGACCGAGCCCGCACAGTTTGGTGTGACGCGGCTCCTAAGCCGTCGCTTCCGGACTATTTGGTCAGACGGACCATTCACCGGCATAAGGATCCGCAGCAAAACAAACTGAACTGCGCAGTTTGTTTTGACGCGGCTCCTAAGCCGTCGCTTCCGGACTATTTGGTCAGCCGGACCATTCACCGGCATAAGGATCCGCAGCAAAACAAACTGAACTGCACAGTTTGTTTTGACGCGGCTCCTAACGTCCTCGATCAGATACACCGATTGAATCTGCAGGTCGGGAAAATGAATTCGCACCGATGGGTGATCGCATGACACTGCTGGCACTCCAGGACCTGTTCCGGCATCGTCGAGACCGCTCCACCGGTTTGTGGAAACTGGGGGTCGAGCCCAACCGCACCATCTACTTCGACACCGGGGACATCGTGTTCGCCCAGAGCACCCATCCCATGGATCGGCTCACCTTCCTGCTGGTAGAGCGAGGCAAGCTGACGCAAGCGCAACTGGACTATGCCCTGGCCAACCTCAAGCCCGGCCTGAGCATCGGGAAGAACCTCATCGAGATGGGCTTCATCACCCAGCGGGACCTTCTGGAGGTGGCCCTGGCCCAAGTCGAGCGGGTGGTGCAGGGCGCCCTGGGGACGCCAGAGGTGACACCCACCTTCGAGAGCCGCGAGTTGGATGCGACCGTCGTTCGCCTGCCCCTGGACACGCCGCAGTTGCTGTTGAACGGAATGCTGAATCTCCAGGACCGCGAGCGACTGCTCGAGCTGCTGGGCCCTCTGAACCAGGTTGTGGTGCTCCAGGGCCGACGGCTCATGGAGATGAATCTCCCCGCGGATCTGGCGAAACTGCCGCCGCTGCTCGATGGCACCCATACCTTGCTCGAACTGAGCCGTGAAGCCTTGGCCGAGCCCCTGCGGCTGGGCACCTTCGCCCTGTTTCTCCGGGAGATCGGTTGGGCGCGGTTGCACGAGATGCCACCCCTGGACCGCCAGGCCCTGGACATGGCCCTCACGGCCGAGCTGGAGCCCCTGGCGCCACCCATGCCGGAGCCACCCGTACTCGACACGGTGCCCTCCCTCTTCTCCACCATCGAAGCCGCCGCCCGGCCCACCACCAACCTGGAACATCTGTCCCATGCGTTGGACGCGCTGCCTGAGGTTGTCAAACCCCCGATGGCAGAACCGCCCCACGAATTGTTCCCACCGGAAGAGGACAGGACTCCGGAAACCCCAGCGGAGCCTGAACCTCCCCGCAAGCCAGCGGCCCAGGCATCACGCCTGGCGCCCATGCCCGATCCTTCCGGTTTCACCGCCGAAAGCGGCCAGGCCTTGCTGCCGACCCCCAGCATGGAGTTGCCGGAACCGCCCTTCGCCAAGGACGAATTGCCGGAGCCCAAGGTGACCCTGCGGCCATCGACCATGAACGCAGAATCGGAAGCTCCGGCGCTGCCTGCGCCGAAGAGCCGCCTGCTCACGTTGGTTGGTGCTCTGGTCCTGGTGGCCCTGGCCGGTGGCGGTTGGTGGTGGTTCAAGATGAGGCCAGCGCCGAAACCGCCCGTGGTGGTCTCGCCACCGAAACCGCCGAAGGTGGTGAACCCAGGTGTCGCCGTTCCCACCCCGGCACCACCCGTAGCTCAAAACCCAGAGCCCCCCAAGCCCGAACCACCTAAGCCTGAGCCGCCAAAACCGGAACCTCCGAGACCGGAACCTCCGAAAGCGGAACCTCCGAAACCGGAACCTCCGAAACCGGAACCTCCGAAGGTTGCGCCACCCAAGCCGGTCAATGTCGCGGTCGGGACATCCATGGTCGAGCGTGACGAGGCCTTGCTGAAGGGCAACCTGGATTTGGCCATCCAACAAGGGCTGAAATACTTGAAAGACGGCCCCGGCAGCCACTGGACCCTGCGCCTGGAGATCGCCTGCCAGGGGGACACCTTGCGCCATGCCGTGGAGGTGTTCCCGGAGAGCAAGGCGGACCTCTTCGTTATTCCCATCGTGCTTCAGGATGGCCGGACTTGTTACCAGGTCTTCTACGGCAAGTTCCCCTCCCGGGGTGCCGCCGAAAAACAATCGCCGGGACTGCCAAAGCCGTTCCTCGAAGGTGGGAATCACCCCAAGGCCTTCCGGCTCGACGAGGTTCCTGCCCGGCAGTGAATGAACTCGCTCTCTCGGCTGAAGGGTGGCATGAGCCTTCGGTGGATGGTTCATGCCGGTGGGATTCCTAACGTTGAAATAGCGAAAGTTATATTTTCACAAAGCGACAGATTGTAAGCTTCAAGATGCCTCGAAAATCTACCATTTGGACCCTAGCATTTACAAACTGGGAAGAGACGATAGAATCGTTCGTTAGGGTTTAACGGAACCTGGCCCTTTTCGGAGCACCATGGGATTTCATCCGCTCATCCCCCAGAACTGGAACCGCATGTTCACCGTCTGGATCGAGGACGTCCAAGTCCGCTTCAAGCCGGTGGCCAAGGTAGCCATGGATGGTGGCATGCTGCGCCGGATCCGCGCTGCGACCCGGGTTTCCGCCGCGGTGGTGATTCTGTTCTTCAGCCTCCATTGCACCAAGCCTCCCGTCGCGGCAAAGAAACCCGCCAAGACGGCCACGGAAAACCAGGACGATTTTGGGCAAGGGTATATGGAGCTGGGGGTTGCGACCTGGTACGGGGGCAACGACGGCTTCGAGGGCAAGCACACCGCCAGTGGCGAATTGATGGATTCATCCAAATTGTCGTGCGCTCACCGGACCCTACCCTTGGGTTCCTTCGTGGAAGTCCGGAATCTGGACAATGGCCGGCAGGCCATCCTGCGCGTGAACGACCGGGGACCCTTCCTCAAAGGCCGTATCCTGGACGTTTCCCGTCAAGGGGCGAAGGCCCTAGGATTCCTGGAAGCCGGCAAGGCCAATGTCAAGATCCGCGTGGTCAAGCAGGATGGCAGTCCCTCGGACTATGGGCAGGCCGTGGATTTGACCAATCCCTACACCATCCAAGTCGCAGCTCTTGCCGATCCCGAGAACATCGCGCGACTGACCAAGGATCTGGAAGCCGCTATCGGGCCCGTGACCGCGCAAAGCTTCACCACCACGGATGGCCGCGTCGTTCAGCGCCTCCGAGTGGGCGCCTACACGAGCATGGAAGAAGCCCAGAAGGCCGCCGAGCTGGTATCGCAGCGCTTTGGAGCCCGTGGTGTCGAGCCCTTCATCACACGCCGCTACTGAGGGCGTCTACCTCTTGCTGCCCGCAGGGGGCCGTGGCCTCCGCATGGGCGGCGGCGTGCCGAAACAGTTCAGGGACTGGGGCGGCAGGCCGTTGCTGAAAGCCACCATCGAAGCCTTCCTGGCGCCCGGCATGCCGTCCCTTCGTGGCATCGCGCTGGCAGTGCCTCCGGATCACCTGGATCAGGTTCGGGGCTGGTCCTTCGGGCCGCCTTTGTGGGTCGTGGAGGGTGGTGAGACCCGGCAGGACTCCGTATCGGCGGCCCTGGCAGCCATTCCGGCTGGACCCGACCATCTCGTGATGATCCACGATGCCGTGCGGCCGTTTCCTCCCATTGCCCCCATTCATGAAGCGCTGCAGGCCTTGGATGGTTGCGATGGCTCCCTGCTGGGGGAGATTTCCACGGACACATTGAAGCGCGTGGAGCCCGATGGGCTCGTCATCGCCACCGAGCCCCGGGATGCGATCTTCCGGGCCCAGACACCGCAGATTGCCCGGCTCTCGACCTGGCTTAAAGCCTTCCGCTGGGCCAAGGAGACCGGGTTTACGGGCACGGATGATGTCTCGCTGCTGGAGGCCATGGGGCTTCGGGTGAAGCTCGTGGTTTCCCCCGGCACGAACCTGAAGATCACCCTGCCCGAAGACTGGGAATTAGCGCCTGGATCCCTGCTTTGACCACAGGGTGTGGCCCTGCGGCCCACAGTCGATGAATAGAAACATTAAGCCATCCCTTGATATTTCTGTTTTTATGGAATGGCATGGATGTGGCTTGTGAAATGGTTCGAGAGAACCATGTCTTCGAATCGCCACCCCCAGACCCTGCGCCGCGCCGTCACCATCGACGGGCGGGGTCTGCATTCCAACCTCCCCTGCCGCGTCACCGTGCGGCCCGTGGAGCAGGCGACCGGGATCCAGTTCCTCCATATGCCCACCGGGACCCTCATTCCGGCCCGGGCCGAGCACGTGAACGACCTCAGCTTGGCCACCACCCTGTGCCGGGACGGAATCCGCCTCAGCACCGTGGAACATCTTCTGGCAGCCTTGGCGGGTCTTGAAATCGAGCACGTCATCGTCGAAGTGGACGGCACGGAACTGCCGATCCTCGATGGCAGTGCGGCTCCTTGGGTCCAGGCGCTGCAGGAGGCAGGGACCCGTATCATTCCTGGTCCTAGGCGCCTGATCAGGATGCTCCATCCCGTGGAAGTGCGGAAGGACGGCAAGTGGATGAGGATCTCTCCCTATCCCGGCTTCCGGCTGCGCTACACCATCGACTTCGATCACCCGGCCATCGGCCGGCAGACCCGGGAGCTGACCCTCACTCCCGAGAAGTTCCAGCGGGAGCTCGGCTCCGCGCGGACTTTCTGCCTGGAGCGCGACATCGAGTTCATGCGCTCCAAGGGCCTGGCCAAGGGTGGAAGTCTCGAGAACGCCGTGGTCTTCAGTGCCGATGGGCCTCTGAACGAGACCCTGCGCTTCGAGGACGAAGCCGTGCGCCACAAGATGCTCGACCTGGTCGGCGATCTCGCCCTCCTGGGCGCGCCCATCCACGGCCTAGTTGAAGCCCACGCTGCCGGCCACGCCATGCATGTCGCCCTGGTGGAAGCCATTCTGGCCAACCCCAGTTCTTGGACCTGGCAGGAAGAGGAAGAGAAAGCCCACACGGGTCGTCCCGTCTTCCATCACGGCATCTCGGACGCACACCCGCTGCCTGCGTAGTGGTCTGGGGCCAGTGGTCAGTTGAATATTGAACGCGGCCTTTGGCCGCGATCTGCTATTAACTGGCCACTGACCACTGACCACTGACCACTGATCACTTGAATTCAGTCCTGGCGGGCTTGTATCAATTGTACAGGCAGGCCTGGAGCGGGTTCGCGAGCGAAATTTTAAATTTGGGCTTGCGCTGTTTCGACTTTCCTGACATAGTCAATCTTTCACCCATGAGGTGCACAGGTGTTACTTCATCTCCCCTATCCAACTGTTTGACCGGGCTGAGCTGCCTGGACGGGTGGCTTCCCTGGAACGGGATGTCGAGATCGAGCGGAACACGGAGGAAACGGTAGGCCGGATCCTGGCGGATGTGCGCCGGGAAGGGCTCAAGGCGGTGTTCCGCTATACCGAGACCTTCGATGGCGTCCGTCTCGATGAGAATACGTTCCGGATTTCTGGTGAGGTCATGCGGGAAGCGCTTGCCCGGCTCCGCCGTGAGCAGGCCCAGCTCATCCGCGATCTGGAAGGCATGGCTGACGGTATTCGCCACTTTGCCGAAGCCCAGCGGGCTGTCCTGGCCGATGTGGACCTCGTACTGCCCGGCGGCGGTCGCACCGGAGCCGGCCGCACCGGAGCCGGCCGCACCGAAGCCGGCCGCGCCGGAGCCGGTCGCGCCCAGGAACGTTGGGTGCCGTTGCGCACGGCGGGGGTCTATATCCCCGGGGGCCGGGCCTTCTATCCCTCGACCCTGGCCATGACCGTGATCCCGGCCCAGGTGGCGGGTGTCGCCCGCATCGTGGGCGTGACGCCGCCAAGGCCCGAAGGTCCCGATCCCCTAGTGCTTGCCACAGCGGCCCTGCTGGGTTTGGAGGAACTCTACACCGTGGGCGGTGCCCAGGCAGTTGCCTGGCTGGCCTGCGGCGAGCCCTCCGTGGACATCGTGACCGGCCCGGGCAATCGCTTCGTGGCCGAAGCCAAACGCCAGCTCGTGGGACGCTGTGGCATCGATTCCGTGGCGGGTCCGACTGAAGTGCTGGTCCTGGCCGATTCCAGCGCCAACCCTGAATGGGTGGCGGAGGATCTGCTGGCCCAGGCGGAACATGACCCGGATGCAGCCGCCGTGCTGATCTCCGAAGATCGCGCGTTGCTGGATCGTGTCTCCCGGATCCTCGCGAATCGCGTGGAAGCCTCACCGCGGAAAGCGATCCTGGAGCCAAGCTTGTCCCGCTTCGGCCGCCTCATCGAGGCCCCGAAGGAGCTGGCCATTGCCTTTGCCCAGGCCTGGGCGCCGGAGCACCTGGAACTGGTGGTGTGCGATCCCGAAACATGGCTGCCCGAGCTGACCACCGCCGGTGCCATCTTCAACGGCAGCTTCAGCGCCGAGAGTTTCGGCGACTACGGCACCGGCCCCAACCATGTGCTGCCCACGGGACGCACGGCCCGGTATTCAAGTCCCCTGGGCGTGCAGACCTACCTGAAGCGCCAGAGCATCCTGAGCCTGGAACCCTCACTGGCGGCCGTCCTAGCGCCCCAGGTGGGCCGTTTGGCCGACGCCGAGCAGCTCTATCACCACGCCACCAGCGCTCGCCTCCGGTCCGCCCACCATTCTTGACCTGCCGGGTTCGCATTGCGAAACCCCGGCACCGCTTTCATCTGAAAGCCTGGACAGCGTTTACTCTGGAAGGGAATTCCATGAGCCTCCTTCGATCCGATCTCGAGTCCATCCAGCCTTACACACGGCCGGCCGCCGAACTGGCCAGCATCGGGAAGGCGCGCCTGCACATGAACGAAGCCGCCTGCGACTGGCCCGTGGAGGCGCGGAAGGCTCTCTTGGAGCGTCTTTCGACGATGCCCTTCCACCGCTATCCCGAACGGCAGGCCGATCTCACGGAGCGTCTGCGCAAGCGCCTGGGCGTGCCCGAGGGCGGCCTGATGCTCGGCCCCTCCAGCGGCAACGTGCTGGATCTCATCGCCATCGCGAGCCTCTCTCCAGGCGACACCATCGCCTACCCTGATCCGGGCTTCAGCCTCTACCCGCTCTTGATCACGCGGCACCGGGGCAAGGCTGTGAAGATCCCCGTGGGCACGGGCTTTCCGCTGGATCCCTGGTTCATGGCCCTGGAGTCCGGCGTGCGGCAACTGTGGATCACCTTGCCGAACAATCCCACGGGCGCATGGATCTCACCGGCCGAACTGGAGCCGTTGCTCAAGGCGGCGAGCCAGCGGACCGATCCACCCCTTGTGGTCATCGATGAGGCCTACGCCGAATTCGCGCCCCTCACTCACCGCTTGTCCGTGGATCGCTATCCCAACGTCATGCTCCTGCGCACCTTCAGCAAAGCCTTGGCCAGCGCGGGCTGGCGCCTGGGTTATGCGATCGGCGATCCGACTCTGGTGGGCAAGATGGCGTCGCTGCAGCTGCCCTATTCCATCTCCGCGGCGAGCCTCGAAGCCTTGGACGTGGCCCTTGATTACGCGGATCAATTCGATCGCGAGATCCGTGGCATCGTTCAGCGCCGCGAGCTACTTAGCGGCGCGCTGGGGAAGTACTCCGCGGCCCCTAGCCAGGCCAACTTCCTTTACGTGAAGCCGGATCCGGGACCCGCAATGTGGGAAAAGGACCTGATGGTGCGGACCTTCGCGGGGGCTGGCGTGGCGCGCGTTTCCATCGGCACGGAGGAAGAAGTCGAACGGACCTCCCAAGTGCTCGGTGGCAAACCTTCAATTGCGCCGGAGATGAAGCCGCGGCGCCTGCTGGTGCTGGATGTGGATGGCGTGATGATCGAGGCGGACCGAAGTTTTGCCGAAGCGGTGGGGCGGGCTTTGAAGGAACTGGCTCCGCAGCAGCCCTGGAGCGATGACGACTTCCTCGCCTTCAAGCGCGTGGGCGGTTTCAACAACGATTTCCGCCTTGCGGCGGGGGCCGTGGCGCTGGCGGAGCGGGGTGAGATGGGCCGTCTGCGGAAGGCCGAGGGCATTGGTTTTCCGGACCTGGAAGCGCGCATCCAGGAGCTGGAGCCGCAATGCAAGCAGGTGGTGCAGCGTCATTACGCGGTGACGAAGGATCTCGAGAAGCCGCTGATCACGCGCGAAGAGCTGGAGACCCTTGGCATCGAAGTCGCGGTGTTCACGGGGCGTCCTCCCGAGGAATGGGATCTGGCCGTGGAGGTGCTGGGCTTCGACCTGCCCGCCGTTTCCGATGCGGCGCCGCACCTGCGCAAGCCCAGGCCCGACGGCCTTCTGCAGCTGGCGGATGCCTTCCGTGCCCAGGAAGTCCTCTTCGTGGGCGACACGCGGGATGATGCCGCCTGCCTGAACGCAGCATGCGCACTGCGCCCTGATATCCAATGGTCCTTCGCGGCCGTGGGTCCTGACCGTGAGCGCATCGGCGGGGACTTGACCGGAGAGAGTCTTCGTTCGATTCTCCCGGAGATCCAGAGGAGGATGTCATGAGAACGGCCATCGTCCAGCGGCACACCAACGAGACGGACATCCGCCTGGAACTCGCTCTGGATGGCGGCACCACGGCGATTTCCACCGGTCTCGGCTTCTTCGATCACATGCTCCAGCAGATCGCGAAACACGGCGGTTTCGGCCTGGTCCTTAAGGCCCAGGGCGATCTCCAGGTGGATAGCCACCACCTGGTCGAGGACGTGGGGTTGTGCCTGGGCGATGCCTTGCACGAAGCTCTGGGTGATCGCCGAGGCATCGCGCGGTTCGGCGAGGCTCATGCGCCCCTGGACGAATCCCTGGCGCGCGTCGTGGTGGATCTCTCGGGGCGGCCCTACTGTGTATTCCAGGCGGACCTGCCCATCATGGTGCTGGGTGATGGCTTCCAGACCGAGATGGTGCGGGAGTTCTTCATCGCGTTTTCCACCCGGGGCGCATTCAATCTCCATGCCTCGATTCTCTACGGCACCAATGTGCACCACCGCATCGAAGCCCTCTTCAAGGCTCTGGCCCGCGCGCTCAAGCAGGCCGTGCGCGTGGAAGGGGACGAGATCGCATCCACCAAGGGAACCCTGACAGCCTAGCTGGAGCCAGCAATGATCACACTCATCGATTACGGCGCGGGCAACCTCCACTCGTTGGAAGGCGCCCTGGACCGTCTCGGATTCCCGCACACTCGCGCCGAACGCCCCAGTGAAGCCGCGCCCAGCGGAGCATTGGTGCTTCCGGGCGTGGGCCACTTCCACGCGGCGCAGATGGCGTTGCAGTCCAGGGGCTGGTGGCGGGACATGCCGCAGATGGTGGCCGATGGACGACCGCTGCTGGGCATCTGCCTGGGCTTGCAACTGCTTGCGGAAGGCAGCGAGGAGAGTCCCAAGGATTCAGGATTGGGTCTGATACCCGGCATCGCGCGGCGGCTGGGGCCGGGCGTGAAAGTGCCACTCATGGGCTGGGCGCAGGTGCAGCAGCAGTCGTCGCACCCCGCACTGCCCGATCCCAAGGGCGGCTGGCTCTACTTCGTGCACAGCTACGCGCTGGAAACGGATGTGGAGACCATCTACACCGCCTTCCACGGAAGGACCTTCTCGGCCGTGAAGGCGCGGGGCCGCGTGTTGGGCTTCCAGCCCCATCCCGAGAAATCGGGTCCCTTCGGCCTGGTGCTGCTGCAGAAGACCCTCAACTGGATGGGTGAAACCTCCATCGATTTCCAGGAGGAAGCATGCAACTGATTCCTTCCATGGATCTGCTGGGTGGGCGCATCGTGCGCCTGCGCCACGGAGACCGCCGCTGGATCACCTACTACGATTGGACCGCCGAGGGCTGGATCGAACGCCTCGTCGCCGCGGGGGCGAAGCGCATCCACATCGTGGACCTGGACGGCGCCTTCGGCGAAGCGCGCCAACCCCTGTTCAAGGAATTCCCGAAACGTTGGCCAAGCGTGCGCTTCCAGACCGGCGGCGGACTGCGCAGCCGCGAGGCGGTGCAGGGGGCTCTGGACCTGGGCTTCGAGGCGGTGGTGGGAACCCTCGCGGTGGAGAATCCCCAAGCACTGAGGGGACTCCCAGGCAAACGCATCATCGTAGCTCTGGACATGAAGGGCACCGATATCGTCACTCGGGGCTGGGAAGCGAAGGCCGAGCGCAGTGCGGAATCGATCTGCGATGGCTTGAAGGAGCTCGGTTTCGGCCGGGCCCTCGTCACGGATGTGAGTCGTGACGGCACCCTGGAAGGACCCGGCAAGACGGCCATCCGTGCGATCACTGCACTCGGATTCCAGGTGCAGGCCTCGGGCGGCGTACGGGATCTGAAGGATCTGAAGGCACTGAAGACGATTCCCGGCGTCGTGGGGGCCATCTCCGGAAAGGCTCTGCTGGAGGGGCTTTTGTCCCTGGAAGATACCAAGGTCAAGGCCGCCATGGCCTTCGACGAGAGGAGCGCGTGATGGCCGCCAAGCGAGTCATTCCCTGTCTGGATGTGAAGGACGGTCGCGTAGTGAAGGGCATCAAGTTCCAGAACCTGCGCGACATGGGACATCCCGCGGAATTGGCCTGCCGCTACGACCTCGAGGGCGCCGACGAGGTGGTCTTCCTGGACATCAGCGCCACGGATGAAAAGCGCGCAACGCAGGAAGCCTGGGTGCGCGAGGTGGCTCACGCCCTTTCGATCCCGTTCACCGTGGGCGGTGGCGTCAGCAGCGTGGAGGGCATCCGCAGATTGTTGAGGGCGGGTGCCGACAAGGTGGGCATCAATACTGCGGCCGTGAACAATCCCCGCCTCATCGCGGAAGCGGCGGATGTCTTCGGCCGCCAGTGCGTCGTGGTGGCCATCGATGCCGCGCGGGATCCCAAGCTGGGCTGGCGGGTCTTCGTGAACGGCGGCAAGAAGCCGACGGACCTGGATGCCGTGGCCTGGATGGACCAGGTCGCGGAGTTGGGCGCGGGCGAGATCTTGCTCACGTCCATCGACCGGGATGGGACCCTCGAAGGCTTCGATCTGGAGCTGCTCCAGAAGGCCGGCCGGCTGTCCATTCCCGTCATCGCCTCCGGGGGCGCAGGGACTGAAATGCACTTCCTGGAAGCCCTCCAGCACGGCGCCGACGCGGTGCTCGCCGCGACGCTCTTCCACGAAGGCACGCTGCCCATTCCGAAACTCAAGACATTCCTCGCCAGCCAGGGCGTTTCCGTACGAAGGTGAGTGCCGTGAAGTTCTCATTCGATATCCAGAACGTAAGATTCAACGAACAAGGCCTCGTGCCGGGCATCGTGCAGACGCCTGGCGGCGAGGTACGGATGCTCGGCTATCTCAACCGGGAGTCCCTGCAGCGCACCCTGAAGACGGGCCTCGTGACCTTCTGGAGCCGCTCCCGGCAGGCTCTCTGGGTGAAGGGCGAGACCAGTGGAAATCACCTCAAGCTCATTGAGCTGCGCCTTGATTGCGATGGCGATGCGCTATTGCTCATCGCGGAACCCGAAGGCCCCACGTGCCATCTCGGCACCGATTCCTGCTTCGATGGCGATACGCTTCCACAGCCCTGGCTGGAACGGCTGGAGGATGTACTGCGGCGGCGCAAGGCCTCGGCCTCCATCGAGGGCAGCTACACGCAGAAACTGTTCGCCCGTGGCGTGGACCGCATCGGCAAGAAGGTGGTGGAAGAGGCGGGCGAGGTGGTCATCAGCGCCAAAAACTACAGCGCCGATGCCAGCGAGCACAACCAATCGGAATTCCTGGGCGAGGCTGCGGATCTGCTGTTCCATCTCCAGATGCTGCTCGTCTCCCAGGGATTCAGCCTGCAGGATGCCGCGCGGGTGCTCCGCGAGCGGCACCGGCAGCGGAGTTGAGAGGATTCATTCCATGAAGCTGAACAGCATTTGCGTCTATTGCGGATCGGCCTCGGGCCACAACGGCGACTACGCCGAGCAGGCCCGGCAGCTCGGCCAGGTCCTCGCGGAGCGGTCGATCACTCTCGTGTACGGAGGCTCCAACATCGGCCTGATGGGCATCCTGGCGGATACGGTCCTGGCCGCCAAGGGCCAGGTCATCGGCGTCATGCCCAAGGCGCTCGTGGCGAAGGAAGTGGCGCACCTCCATCTCACCCAGCTGCACGTGGTCGACTCCATGCACGAGCGCAAGGCACTGATGGTGGAACTTTCCGATGGTTTCATCGCCATGCCCGGTGGCGTCGGCACCCTGGACGAACTCTTCGAAGTCTGGACCTGGGGCCAGCTCGGTTTCCACGACAAGCCCTGCGGCCTGCTGAATGCGGCTTCGTACTACGATCCCCTGGCCACGTTCCTGGATCACGCCACCGCCGAGGGTTTCATCAAGGAGCCCCATCGTCACATGCTCATGATCGCTGGTTCTCCTGAGGCATTGCTCTCGCAATTCGAGGGCTATGTGCCGCCGAGAATCGAAAAGGTGATCCATCGCAACGAGACCTGAAACGCTGAGCTGACCAAGCGATCGTTACGGCCATCATTCAAGGGTCATCCATGCCCACACACACTCCGCATTTCCCTGATCTTCTGTTTCCCGCCGCGAAGCGGCTTCGCCATTGGGAAGGCGTGCTCATGCACCTGCTGGAGGAGCAGGGCTACGAGGAATTGCGGCCTTCCCTCGTGCTGCGCGAACCCGTGGAAACCAACAGCATCCGTTTCTTCGACGGGGATCATCTCGTGGCGCTGCGCTGGGATTTCACGGTGGCCCTCGCTCGGATGCTCATGCGCCGCTTTCCCGAGCCACCCCGGCGCATCGCCTACGCGGGCGATGTGTTCCGGCATGCGGGACAGCCCTGGGAGCCCGTGGAGCACTTCGAAGTGGGCTGCGAGCACATCCACACCGATCCCAGCGAAAGTCCCGATGTGGATGTGGAACTGGCCCGGCTGATGATGTCGGTGCCCGCGGTGATCGGCTTGAGGGGCGGAATCCTGGCCCTCGGCCACGCTGCGCTGTTGAGCCGCCCCATGGAGCAGGAAGGCCTATCGAAAGAGCTGGCCGCGCGCCTCGTCTGGGCCCTTGAGCGCCGCGCATTGCACCGCGCCGAGGAGGCGCTGGGCGATCATCCGGCGGCGAAGAGGCTGCTGGCTCATGCCGAAACCCTGCTGGTGGAACCCGATGGCGAGGCCAGCCTGGAGGCCCTGGGCCACAGTCCCTACGCGGCCTTGCTCGAGGATGAGCGCGCCCATCTGCAGCGCGCACTGACCAAGCTGCAACCGCTGCTGCCCCCCAACCTGATCCTGCGGCTCGACCTGGCGGACGTGAAAGGGCACGACTACTACACGGGTCCCACCCTGAGACTGTGGGCTCCCGGAGCCCAGCAGGAACTCGCCGCGGGCGGCCGCTACGACCGCTTCTTCCCCGAGCTCGGCCGCCCCTGGTACGCCGCCGGTTTCTGCGTGCGGCTTACACGGATGCTGGACCTCGCCGAAACACGGCCGGAACTTTTCGAAAACGCATGAAATGAAGACCACCAAGCGCACCAAGAAAGCACCACGTTCACCAAGGCTTACCTTGGCGTCCTTGGTGCGACCTTGGTGATCTTGGTGGGGAAAAGGAACCTCCCATGTCCATCCTGATCGCGCTTCCCAAGGGCCGTATCGCCGACGAGATGCTGCCCATGCTTTCGAACACGCCCCTCGCCCTGAACGAGAAGGCGATGAGATCACGCGTGCTCCACATCCCCACTGCCACGCCGGGCGTGGAGGCTCTGTTGTTGAAGGGCAGCGATCTGCCCCGCTACGTGGCGGGTGGCGTCGCGGCCTTGGGCGTGGTGGGTTCCGACACGCTGGACGAGAGCGAGGTGAACCTGCTCGAACTGGCGGATCTGAAGCTGGGCGTCTGCCGGCTTTCCCTCTGCGCTCCGAAGGGCGTGACGCTGGACTCCCTGCGCATGAAGCCCCACCTCCGCATCGCCACGAAGTACACGCGCATGACGCGCACCTGGTTGAAATCCCAGGACCTCACCGCGGAACTCGTGCCCCTGCAAAGCAGTGTGGAACTGGCTCCCATCCTGGGCCTGGCCGATGCCATCGTGGACCTGGTGCAGACGGGGGGAACGCTGAAGGCACACGGACTGGTGGAAGTGGAGATCATGGGGAGGACCTCGGCGCGCCTGGTGGCGTCCCGGGGCGCTTACCTCAGCGAACCCACGCAGATCGCGCCGCTGGCGCGGCTGCTCACCAAGGCCCTGCAGCAGGGTTAGTTCGTTTCAGAACGTCGTGATGGCGGGGCCGGGCAGGGGGCCCTTGGGGTAGTACTTGCGGAAGATCCGCTCGAAGGTGCGGTCCCTCTTCATGCTCTCGAAGGCTCTGGACCAGGCTTTCACGGTCGCGTCCGGTGTCTTCATGGAGAAGGCGATGAACTGCTGCACCTTGAGGAAGGTGAGGGCCTCCTTCATGTCCTCGGCTTTGTAGCCGGCGGACTTGGCCAGCTCATCCAGAGAGACCGTGGCCGACGCGAAGGCGTCGACGCGGCCGGACATCAACTTTTTCACGTTGGCCACGTTGTCCACGGTGCGCTCCAGGTTCGTGAACCCCGCCTTGGTGAGCCACAGATCCCGGACATCGTTCTTGTACACGCCGATGGTGCCCAGTTTCTTAGCATCCTCCAGACTCTTAAGGATGATCTTCGAGTCCGTCCGGACGAAGAGGCTGAAGGAGGTTTCATCGAAGGGGCCCACCCACTTGAAGAGGGCGTTGCGCTGCTCGGTCCGGGCGGTGGCAAAGAGGACCACGTTGGGCAGTGATTCCAGTTCGGCATAGCCCCGCGCCCAGGGGACGAGCTGGATGGGTTCAGTGTTGCCCACGCGTTTCTGGATCTCCTGGACGACTTCCACGGCCAGCCCAGTGAGTTTGCCGTCCTCGCCCTGGAACTGGAGCGGGGCATTGATTTCGGTATAGATGGAGAGTGGTTGAGCGAGGGCGGGCCAACCCAGGAAAAACGCGGCTGCCAGTGCCAGGATCCAGGATTTCATAGAGCCCTCCTGATGAACCGGTGTCACCTCTGTCATGAACTTGCTTGTGGTGGATGGTTGTTGTTCCTGGGCAGCCGGACCGTGAAGGTGGTGCCCAGGCCGAATTGGCTGGACACCTGGATCTCACCGCCCAGCAGGTCCATGTACTTCCGGCAGATGGTCAGCCCCAGACCGGTTCCGCCGTACTTCCGCGTGGTCGACTCATCCGCCTGGGTGAACTCCTGGAAGATGCGCCCCACCTGTTCCTCCTTCATCCCGATGCCGGTGTCGGTGATGGTGAATCGAAGACTGTTTCCATCGCCGGGATCTGGGCGGGCGTCCAGCGTTATGACGCCGTCCTGTGTGAACTTGGCGGCGTTGCTTAGAATGTTGAAGAGGGTCTGCCGGAGCATTTTCGCGTCGGTGCGGATGCCCTGGAGGCTTGGGTCCACGGCCATGCTGAAGCGGTTCCTGTTCCGCAGGGCGAGGGATTCCACGGTGGCGGAGATCTCGGTGAGCAGCTGGGGCAGGTTGCAGTCCTCGAGGAAGACGTTCATGCGTCCGGCCTCGATCTTGGAGAGATCCAGGATGTCGTCGATGAGGCTCAGGAGATGCTTCCCGGCGCTGTGGATCTTCTTCAGGTCGCCCACCGCCTCCTGGAGGCCCCGTTCCCCCATCTCCTCCTCCAGCAGTTCGCTGTAGAGCAGGATTGCGTTCATGGGGGTGCGGAGTTCGTGGCTCATGTTGGCCAGGAAGGCGCTCTTGGCCCGGCTGGCCTCTTCGGCCAACTGCTTGGCCGTGAGCAGATCTTCGTTGGTCTTCACCAGTTCCGCTGTGCGCTCCTGCACCCTCGTTTCCAGGCCCGTGTTCAGGGTTCTGATCTCGTTGAGGCCGGACATGATCGACAGGCGCATGGTGTTGAAGGCGTTCACCACCTGATCCAGTTCGTCGGCCAGCTTGTTGGGACGGCTGAGGCGGTTCAGTTGAAGCGGGGTGTCCAGGTTGTTCAGATCCAGGCGGAGGGCGTAGTCCGCCATGGTGCCCAAGTGCCGCGTCATCAGGCGGGAGAACAGCAGCAGGAGGAAGATCGATGTGAAGAAGGTCATCAGCAGCTGGCTCGCCAGGATCGTGATGCTGCCCGCCCAGAGCCGCTGGAACACGCCGTCCAGGCTGGCCACGACCTTGAGCCGTCCCATGGAGCGCTGCCCGTACTGCAGGGGAAATTCGCGGACGATGTAGCGCCGGATATTGGCGCTGGAACCGGCCGTGAATCGGTTCCCGGTGTCGGACTGGACCTCCAGGTACGAGATGTCCGGCAGTTTCAGAATGCCCTGCAACTGCGCGTTCAGCTGGTCGGAGTCGTAGTTCCACAGGCTCGTCTCCAGGCTGCCGAGGAAGCTGGTCTGGATCTGGGCCATGCGCGTTTCGATGGTGGCGAGTTCGCGCCGGTAGTTCACGTAGGACTGCACGGAGGTGGCGAGGAGCACCAGGGCCACGCTGAGCAGGAAGACGTAGATGATCAACCGCCGTGCGAGCCGCGCATTCCGGGACCGGAGGAAGAGTCCGGTGAGGGAAGGCGTGGTTGAGCACAGGGTGGAATTCATGGGGCTTGGGCCGGGGAAAGACTCAGGTTGAAACGCTCCTGCATCAGAAGGGCCGGACGGAGGGATCCGGCAGAGGGGTTGACGGGAAGTAGCGCTTGAAGATCCGGGCGAAGGTCCCGTCCTTCTTCATCGCCTGGAAAGCCGCAGCCCAGGCCTTCACGGTCTCCGGAGGGGTCGTTTTCGAGAAGGCGATGTAGCCCTGCACAGTCAGGAAGCTGAAGGCGGGCTTCACGTTTTGCGGCTCCACACCGGCCTCCATCGCGATCTTGTCCATGGCCTGGGGCGTGCCCGCGATGGCATCCACACGGCCCGACATGAGCTTCTTGAACATGATCCCCTGGTCGAGGGACCGGTCCAGGTTCGTGAAGCCGAGCCGCGTGAGGTACTGGTCGCGGATGTCCTCCTTGTAGACGCCGATCATGCCCAGTTTCCGGGCGTCCTCGAGATTGCGGAGCTGGATCTTGGAATCAGCCCTGACATAGAAATAGTGGGTGGTCTCGTAGAGCGGCCCCACCCACTCGAACAGGGGATCCCGCTCCGACGACCGTGCCATGGAGAACAGCACCACGTTCGGCTGGTTCTGGATCTCGTTGTAGCCCCGGACCCAGGGAACCACCTGGATCGGATCGTGGTTGTCCACCCGTTTCTGGATCTCGCGCACGATGTCCACGGAAAACCCTTGGAGCTCACCGTTCGGTCCGATCTCCTGGTGCGGAGGGGAAACCTCCGTGTAGATGGTCAGGGCGCGGGCCAGGAACAGGCTGCCGGAGAGGATCGCGGAGATGCAGCCTGCGATGGCCCTTTTCATTGTCCCCCCATGTCCACACGCCACACTTGCGACCGAGGAATGCCTGATATCTCATCTCCTATCGGCAGACACCGGCCGAACATTGATTTCAGCCGCCCCGGGCCGCTCGGATCCGAACAGCGGTCCCAAACTCCGCGCAAAAGCCGACGGGCCGATGTCGGAACATCGGCCCGTCAAGGCAGGGGTTTGCTCGCCTATCAGAAGATCGGATCGCCGGGCTTGCGCCGCCAGGGCTCCGCTTTCTTCTGCTCGCTCTTGGGCTTCACGTCCTTGGCTGCGGCCAGGGTTTCCATGAGGTTCGTGCCCAGCCGGACCGCGGCGGCCTTGGTAAGGGTGGGATCCTTGACGGTCTCCGGCGCAGGCGCTGGAGCGGGGCCGGATGCGCCGCCCTCGGCCTGTTCCCGCAGGCGTTTCTCGTACCAGGCCTTCCGTTTGGGGTCCAGGACCCGGGTCTGTTTAGGACCGGTCCGATGGGCCGTAACGGGCTTCGGTTTGGTTTCCTTGCGGTCTTCCCGCACTTCGGATTCCGGGTTCGCTGCTTCTTCCAGGATCTTCGCAAGATCGGCCAGGCTGCCGAGGCTACGCTTGCTCATAGGTTGGGAACACTCCTCTAGCGGACCGCTTCACCCGGTCCAGAACCATGAGAATAACGTTTCTGGCCGATGGATCCAAGCAAATGATGGCTCCAGGCCAATGAACATTGTTTGCAGAAGCCCGGGAAGCGAGTCCATCTGCGGTTTTCTGGTGAAATGGGTCTAGAGAAGCCCACACGAATCAGCGCATGGCCTCCATCGGAGACATCCGCATGGCTCGGAAGGCCGGATACAAGCCGAATACGACCGCCAGAGCCAGCGCAACGGCCCAGGCCGCCAGCAGTCCCATCGGATTGAGCATCAAACCATAGGGGAACTGATCGGAAAGCAGCTTGCAGACCACTCCTCCAGCCAGACTGCCGCCCAGAGCCCCCAGGACGGCGAGCACCACGGCTTCCAGCAGGAACTGGGCGAAGATCTCCTGGTCAGTGGCGCCCATGGACTTGCGCAGACCTATTTCATAGCGGCGATCCGACAGTGAGATGAGCATGACGGAGAGGATGCCGACTCCACCCACGAGCAGGACGGTGCCCGCCAGGTTGGCGATGACGATCCGCCAGCTGTGCATCTGTTCCATGAAATTGCGGTAGTTCCTTGCCTTGTCTGCATCCAGATCCACTACTTCAACGTCCTCGATGCCGTGATGGGCCTGCCGTGCCCGGTTGAGCATCAAGGCCGAAACCTCCTTCATGTCGCGGACATTCTTGAGCTTCACGCCGAGTTGGGCCAGGACGTGATCGGTCTCCAACCGATCCATGAATGCTTCCAGGGGAACGAGGATGCCATTGGCATCCATCCATGTGTCCTCGCTGAAGATCATGAGCGGCGCCAGCACTCCCACGACGTGAAAGGGCATCCCTTCCACGAAGATGTCCCTGCCGACCGGATCCGCGCCTCCCAGGAGTTTCGACGCCAGACTCGATCCGAGCACGGCCACGGGACTTCTGCGGCGCTGGTCATCCTCCGTCAAACCGCGTCCCAGGGCGATCCGACGATTCATGGCCGGAAAATAATCCGGAGTGACACCAATGGCGAAGGCCCGTTCGGAACCGCTCGCCATGCGCGCGCTGACCCGGCGTGTGCCCCGCGGCACAAAATTCATCACTCTGTCGTGGGGCGCCGTCAGGCGAGAGACATCCTCCATGCGCAGACCCGAACTCATGGCGAAACGGCTCCGTTCCGCGGAGGTCTCCGGACTCTTCTGAACCAGGACCAGAGTCCCATCCCAGCTCATGCCCTCGAATCCAGTGCTGACCTTGTCGATGACGCCATCAAGGACGGAGGTGAGCACGACCAGCGCGAAGACGCCCAGCATGAGTAGCGTGAGCGTGAGCGCCGACCGGATCTTGTGGGACCACAGCTCCGCCAGACCGCTGGTAATGATCTCCCAGCCCAACGCGAGACGATGACCCACACGGAGCGAGTCACCTTGAGGGGAGGCGAGCCGCTCACTCATAGTGCAGCGCCTCCATTGGCTCGCGATGAAGTGGGTCGCGGAGCGAAGCCCAGTGGGCTTCGCGGAGAGGGGAACCCACACGGAGCGAGTCATCTTGCGGGGAGGCGAGCCGCTCACTCATAGTGCAGCGCCTCCATTGGAGACAACCTGCTGGCTCTCCAGGCGGGAAACAGCGCAAAGACGAAGCCGGAGAGGCCTGCCAGCAGGAAGGCCCACAGAAAACTGGAAACGGTCATGAAGAGTGGAATGCCCAAGGTGGAGGTGATGACCCATGAGAAGGCGACACCCAGCACCAGACCCAGCAGCCCTCCCAGGGCCGTCAGCAGCAGCGCTTCGGTCATGAAGCCCAGGAAGATCTCGCGTCCCGAGGCGCCGATGGCCATCTTCACGCCCACTTCGCGGATCCGGTCCTGGAGGGAAGCCATGGTGATGTTCACATTGACGATGCCGCCGCCCAGGAGCGCCAGGATGCCGGAGAGCAGGAAGACGAGATCATAGACTTTCTCCTGGCTGTGCGCCTTGGCCCGGCGCTTGGAGATGTCATCCAGCCGGAAGTCCTCCTCGAGCCGGTGGCTCGAAAGGAGCAGCGATCTCAGGTTCTGGCCGAACCGCGTCATGGCATCCAGCTGCGGGATCTTGAAGCTCACGCTGTCCACGCGCCGGTAGGCATCACCCTGAAGCCGCTTCTGCGCGAAGGCCGCCGGTACGACGATGAACCGGTTCCGCCAGGCGAACAGGTTCCTGCCATCCTTTTCCGAGAACTGGAACATGCGCTCCGCGAAGACGCCCACAACAGTGACCGGGACATCGCCCACGGTCATGGTCTGACCGATGGCGTGCCCTGAAGGGAAGAACACCGAAACAGCCTCGGTGCCGAGAATAGCCACGGGCGCGCCCTGCTCCAGTTCTATCGCTGAAAAGGCGCGGCCCCGCTCGACAGAATAGCCTTCCATGGGGATGAAATCCGCGCCGATCCCTATCACCGAGCGTTCCAGGTCGGCATATGGAGAACGGATGCGAACGTGGATCTGCCGCCGGAACTGCATGGCCATGACCGTCGAGCCATCCAGCGCTTCTCCCCGCTCCCCGTCCTCGGTGCGGAGGCCCAGGTTGGCCGCTTGGAGCGCGGTGGGCTGGCCTTCGTGCACCAGGGCGCTAGGGCGCACGGCCAGTTTGTCCAGGCCGCCCAGCTTGATGTAGAGCTCGTCGGACTTGCGCCGCTGACTGTCGGTGATTGAAAATCCCCCGAGCACCGAGGCGACACCGAGGACGACACCGAAAACCTGGAGCAGCGACCGGCCGAGGTTTTCGCGCAGCTCGGTCCAGGCCTCCTCAAGACGTTCCCGGAAGGCGCCGGTCGGATTCACTGGAGTGTCCCCACGTGGCTTGCGATGAGGCCGTCCCGGATTTCGATGCGACGGCCCGCGTGGGCGGCGATGCCCAGATCGTGGGTCACCAGCATGACCGTGTGCCCGCGCCGGTTCAGATTCCTGAAGAGCTCGATGATCTCGGCGCCCGTATGGGAGTCCAGGGCGCCGGTGGGCTCGTCCGCCAGCAGCAGCGCCGGCGCGTTGGCCAGCGCGCGGGCGATG
>DCFP01000022.1:23835-23978 GCA_002319925.1 Holophagaceae bacterium UBA1801
CTCGTTGTTTCTGTCCGCCCGAAAGCTCGCTGGGCAGCTTGTGCGCCTTCTCGCTGATCCCCACCTGCTCCAGCAGGGCCATGGCCCGCTCGCGGCGTTCCTTCCTCCCGACCCCTCCGTAGAGCATGGGCAGTTCCACGTTT
>DCFP01000148.1:0-10731 GCA_002319925.1 Holophagaceae bacterium UBA1801
CGCTTCGACCCCCGGCGCATCGAGAGGGGCGAGAGCCCGCTCCAGCTGGACTCCCCGGCTCCGAAGATCGATCTAGCAGCTTACGTGCGCAACGAAACCCACTATCGCATGGTGGAGCAGGCCTACCCCGAGCACATCAAACACCTGCTCGCCTCCGCTCAGCGCGAGGTCATCAACCGCTACGCCGCCCACGAGAACCTGGCGAAACTGGTGATGCCGGTGAACACGGTCGCTGAATAAGCATTGTTGCGAGGAACGTCCTTGACCCGAGGAGGTAAAACTCTTCGGGTTAACTTTATCTCCGGCTCACTTCAGGCAATGAGGGAAAAGAAGGTAATAACAGCGTCTACCCCTTCAACAATACCCAAGCGAGGGAGAAGCATGCGTTTTCATGGGCTGACATTGACATTTTTCGCAGCATCACTCGCCGTAAAGGCAGATGAAGGCATGTGGACTTTCGATAATCCTCCCCTTGCAAGGATGAAATACAAATACAGCTTTGGGCCCGATGAAAAATGGCTTGAGCACATCCGTCTCTCCACGGTGGAATTCGGCTCCGCGAGTGGTTCTTTCGTGAGCCGGGACGGCCTCGTCATCACCAATCACCACATGGGGCTTCGATACATCGAAAAGGTCTCGGAGCCCCGCGAGAAAGACTACGTGAAGAATGGGTTCGTGGCATAGATACGCGCGGATGAGATCAAGATCCCGGACCTGCGGCTCTACACCTTGATGACGAGGATCAACGTGACGGACAAGGTGAATGCCGCCGTTAAACCCGGAATGGTGGAGAAACGAGCCGCGGATTTCCGGATGGCGAAATTGATAAAACGCAAGGGACGACTTGGATCAAAGTAACGATTTGCTGGCATGGCATCTGCCGCTCTACAGCGGAGGAGAGGATTGGCTCTACGCGTGCAAGGTCCACAAAGATGGGGGTTGATTTCGACGGCAATCTGCAAAGCCTGCCGGGAAAGTTCTACTTCGATGAGACCGTGAACCGGGCCATCAGCGTCGATTCCCGCGCCATCATCGAGGCTCTCCTGAAGGTCTATGACGCAAAGCCTTGGTCGATGAATGGTTTGCTGGCTCCAGGGCAGATCAGAAGCCAAAGCATACTGTTCCTGTACTGATCCAAGTCAATGGGACAGCCACTTCTTCAAGCGATGAAGGGGCATCCGTTCAAGTTTGGAGGTGAGTTTCTGGATGATTCTGTCCTTCTCAGCGACTTGACGGGTTAGCTCATCCTCGTTTTGCTCGTACTCGGATAGGCTCTGTGCCATTTGCTTGAGTCTATATCCAACCTGATCCCCGTAGATCAACCACGGTTTCAGTTGGAGGTATTCCTTTCTCCAGCGGCGCTGAGTTTCCATCAACGCGTCGCTGCCCAATTCCAGGCGATCTTCGGCCAGATCTCTCAGGAGCGCGTACACTTCCACCAGTAGCGGAGGTACTGCTGGATCATTCACTAGATCAGCGTCTTCGTGAACTGCATGACGGAGGGATGGTTCCAGAAATTCCTGTTTGAAATTCTCCAGATCTGATGGGTCTATCACTAGATCAAACTGACGGGCGATCCGACGTGCTTCGGTCTCCGGGGATCGAAGGAGTTGGTCATAATCCACAACGATCCCGTTCTCCTGCGTCATCGCTGCCAGTCCATTGATGGCATGCTCAAGCCACAGCAGACAGGATTTCCCTGTTTCGAAACTATCCCGTTTCTTCAGGGAACTGCAAACGCTGAGTGGGTGTCGAAGTGCCAGGAGATAATGCGTCTCGTAGCCACCCTGCTTGAAGACTTCTTTCCAGAAGGGGAGCAACTTGGCTGTCCGGGGATCCTTGAAACCGAAACGATCGGTCCGCGCGGTTTTCTGGGCCAATATCTCAAGGGCTCTGCCGATGAATCCGAGATCGCGCAGGGTCTCCACCTGATGCGGCTCCATGGGGCTCAACGTATCCCAGTAGCATTTCAGGCTTGAAAGTACCTCGATATTCAAGGCGGCAATATCCAGATCTTCCCAATATCCCTTCGGGTTATCTCGCATTCCGTGCATCAAGTTGTCCCCCAGATCGATACCGAAGATCTGCAGGCATCTGGTGAGCACACTGGTTCCGCTGCGATGCATTCCGAGTATGACAAACAACTTGGTCATTTTAGTTCTCTTACTCCGTTAACGGATGACAGTATAACACTGTAGGCAGGGATGTTATTGTCCCTTCGGAGAACATGGGACTTAGACCTGACAACGATATCGCTAAAGGCGGGAACGTTTTACCGTCAGGAAGATGATAGTTGAACTTGAATGTGGGCTTATTGATTCTCGGCTGAGGATTCGTTGTGGTAGACAGTCGGATTATGCGCTGGTCACAAAATTTCCATCGAGGCAAGGTAACCGGCGCTGCCAAAGCCGCGCAGTAGGAGGAGAAGACAATTTCAGAATGATCGTTAAGGAAGTCGCGCAAAGAGGCAATGCCCGGGTTGGACGATGATTCAGGCCATGGAAGTGGGTCCACCATCAATCAGAAGCACCGCGCCACCCTGCTGTGAGCCCCTCTAGGGTAATCATTCCAATCCCTCGAAACTTAACAATCCCGTCAGTAAGCCAGATCAAATTGAAATAGTCGCCCTGCTGTTCGATGCGCAAGTCGTACCCGGAAAGTCGTTTCCCACTAGGATCAAAATAAACGATCTTGTATGTCCCAGGGAATCCAGCAGAAGGTCCACCAGTTGCTTTACCTGTACCACTGCCAAAGTGCTTGTGATGCCATATGGCGCATAAACTCCCTAGCTCATCGCCCTTTCTATAGATAACAACTCCTATGTCTTCCATTTTGTTGTTCCTTGAAATTCCAGGATGATGACATGACGGTTGGCGTTGTCGAATCACCTAACGAGGGAAATGAACAGGCATTGCCGAAACGGCGCGGTTGCAAGGGGAAATGGGAATTCCAGGATGATCAACGACAGCAGCAAAGGGAATAGCCGATTTGATTTCATGCAGTTTCCTGCAATGAGGATTGGCTAAGCATGGGCTGTACAAGGCTGGCAATCATCAGGAGAGCCGTGTTCGAAAGTTGAGTTGATCCAAGTGGATGCCCAGCCTTATGGCCATACCTGAGGCTGCGATCCTTGGAATGATCGATTTCACTGGCATTGTGATCGCATCGAGCTGGAGCCAATCGTGGGCAATATGTCATTCGGTCAAATGGGATTTCTGCACTTGCTTCGATCCAAGCGAGCCGTTGCCTGGTTCCAGCTGAAGTGATGGAATGATGTTAATGGGCTGCGGTATCCTTACTGAAAACCTGAGATGATGACTCTCTTGATGCAGTCCGGATGATCAATCCGGCCGGACCCTCGACGCTTGGGACGATAAGATGAAAATATCAGTAGCATTCCATGTTGTCTTGAGTCTTGTAAGCGGACTATGATTATCGCGTTATCTTCCACCCCAGTCTATCGACGGTATACGCTGCGACTGTTCAAATTGCTCAAGGCTCTTTGGATAATTCCCAAACCAATTCATTCTCTTGAGACGCTAATCCAATATGTGGTTTCTTAATATAAATAATCGAGCCGAGCGCTTGCTTAAAAAGAGCGGGCTCTTTGATGAAGCCTTTTATATAGCCAACAATCAAGATATTAAGGAAATGGGCATAAACCCTGTTCGGCATTTCCTGAAATGTGGGGGATTCGAGGGGCGGAAGCCATGTGCCGAATTCGACCCAGTCTATTATCTTCGGCGCAATTCCGACGTGAAGCTGGCTGGCATGAATCCTCTGCTTCATTACATACTGTGCGGAGAAAAAGAGGGGCGTTGGCCAAGTTCTCAATTTGATCCGGATTACTATAAAAATAATAACCCTGATATTGGAACTTCAGGAATGGGTCCGCTATGCCACTATAAAAATATTGGCAAAGGTGAGGGGCGTCTTCCCTGCTCAAACAATTCCCAAGATTTGTGCAATGGCAGGACTTCAAGTATTGAAGAATATGAAGAGGACTTGTTATTGAAATTGGATGGTCAATTGATCAAACCAATTGCCTTTTATTTGCCGCAATATCATCCAATTCCAGAAAATGATGCTTGGTGGGGTAAAGGATTTACGGAATGGACGAATGTCTCGAAAGCAAGGCCCCTATTTCAAGGGCACCATCAACCGCGTTTGCCAGGAGAGTTGGGTTTCTATGATTTGCGTGTTCCCGAGATAATGAAACGTCAGATCGAACTGGCTAAAACGCATGGAGTCTATGGATTTTGCTTCTACCATTATTGGTTTGCCGGGAAACGGTTGCTGGAACGTCCTGTCAATTTATTCTTCGAAAAATCTGAATGGGTATTTCCGTTTTGCTTATGTTGGGCCAATGAAAATTGGACGCGGCGCTGGGATGGCATGGAGAAGGAGATCCTCATCGCCCAGGAATATTCTCCTGAAGATGATCTGGCATTTATCCGCGACATTGAAAAATATGTACGCGATGTGCGGTACATTAAAGTTTCAGGCAAACCTTTAATCATTTTATACAATGCCCAGGTTTTGCCGAATGCAGGGGAAACAGCTCGCTGCTGGCGCGACTATTGCCGCAAAGTTGGAATAGGCGAAATATTTTTAGCAATTGTTCAAACGTTTGGAGCGCAAGACCCTCGCCCGTTTGGCTTTGATGCAGCCATTGAATTCCCTCCGCATACGCTATTCCAACCCAAAGATGTGCAGTGTGATCTGGCGCAACTCGACCCAGCATTCGAAGGACGCGTGCATGCCTACAGTGAGCTTGCCTTGAGTTATCCCCCGCTTCCGCAGGATTTTCTCCTATTTAAGGGGATCACTCTGGCCTGGGATAACACCGCACGGAGGGGAAAGGACGCATACATTCTGGCTGACTGTTCCCCAAAGGGGTACCAGGAATGGCTTGAAAATTTATTTGAACAGACGATCGAACACCATCAACCTGAACATCGTTTCGTATTCATCAATGCCTGGAACGAGTGGGCCGAAGGCACTCATCTCGAACCAGATAGAAAATATGGATATGCATATCTAAATGCGACCACACGGGCCTTGCAGAAATTTTGCAGACAATAAACGCTCTTCATTAATCCGTAGCCCTTCAAGCGTTCCAAGAATGCATTTATTTTCGTGTTCATGGAGGGTGGACCTCGGCGCGCTTTGCCATGCGAGCCATGCCTCTTGTTCAGCGCAATGACCGTCGGTCCACCCTGCGGGCCAATGGAAAATCGAAATCACTCCTTCCGTGTGTGCATCCAAAATGTTCAGTTGGAACGACACGGGATGCTCACGCTCCTTTCCCGCTTGTTGACCGGTGGAGGACTGACCCATGGATAGTGCCTACCAAACCCACGACGATCTCAAGAACATGAAAGTGCTGGCCAAGGCCGCGCCCGCTGACTTCAAGGCATGGCTGGACCTGGATCGCATCGTGGCGCGGGAAGACGGAACCATTCCGCGCAAGTACCGCGAGCTGATTGCCATCGCGGTGGCGCACACGACGCAATGCGCCTACTGCATCGATGTGCACGTGGCTTCGGCGAAGAGGGCCGGGGCGACGCGGGAGGAGGTGGCCGAGGCCATCCTGTTAGCCGCGGCGCTCCGCGCGGGTGGCGCAGCAGCCCACGGAGCCATGGCCATGAAACTATTCGATCGGGAATGATTCGCGAGTCTTCGAGGCTCCTAAATCGAGCGCAGCGCTTTCGATTTACGGCATCATGATCGAAACACTGTTCTGAAAAGGTGCTCCATGCCTCGACCCATGCCCAGGCTGGTTGTCTTCGATCTGGCCGGCACGACCATGCAGGATGATGGATTCGTCGCGTCCGTCTTCGAGCGCGTGCTAGTTGCCGAAGGGCTCGATGTTTCGGCCGAAGCCGTCAGCCAGGTTCGTGGCGCCTCGAAGCGTGAGGCGTTCCTGCAGCTGGCTGGAGACCCAGCGCGGGCCAGTCGGCTCTTTGATCTCTTCATCTCCAGCATCCACGACCATTACGCAACCTCGCCACCCAAGGAGGTCATTGGAGCCTCGCTGATCTTCCAATGGTTGCGGGATCAAGGCGTGAAGCTGGCGCTCAACACTGGATTCGAACGAGCAACCGTGGACACGTTGATGGAAGCGCTGCACTGGAAACAGGAACTCTTCGATACCATCGTGTGCGGGGATGAAGTATCCGCGGGCCGGCCCCATCCAGCGATGATCCTGGAGGCTATGCGCAGAACGGGTGTTACCGATCCTTCCACGGTCATGGTGGTGGGCGACACGGTGCTCGATCTTCAAGCGGGAATGGCCGCCGGAGTTGGCTGGATCCTTGGTGTGACGTCCGGTGCCCACGATCACGCGAGACTGCTCAAGGCCCCTCATACCCAATTGATCGCCAGCGTGGCGGATATACGGGAGCTGCTCCGCTAGATTCCCGAGGCATGCCAGATATCCGTGCGGTAAGTGAAAGGGGCCAGCCGTCTGGATGAAAAAAATTATTCTGGATGATCGTTATTTTGCTATATCAAGTCAATGTATTGGCGAATTTGACTATTGATTGGATGGTTCAGTAACTGATGGAAGCAGCCCGGGAAAAGTGTAAATTCCATGCCGTCGTTGTGTCGTCCAGGGGATTTCGATTAAGAATGTAAGTTATTACATAACATAATATAACTACGCATGGTGGGAAACCGATCGATGGCTCGTTTTTCATTCACAGCAGGATCGGAGGCGAAGCTGTAAAACGTGATTTTTTGAACGATTGAATTGCCATTGAAATCACTGCAGTTGAAGCGGATTGGCGAATTCAGATTTGTCGTCTTGGCAGGTGATCTTGCGCACATTCATGCAACGGATGGCGCGGTCCTGGGCTTTTTCAGTGCTTGAATGTTCACCAGCCAACTCTAGGCCGGGGCGCTGCGCCGCTGGCCGGGCGAGCGAACACGAGGAGCCGCCGCATGTCCGACTACCGAATCAAGGAACATCCGATCCTCCCAGTGCCCGGCGAAGCCGTGGTGCCGTTCACATGGAAAGGGCAGGGCTACAAGGCCCGCAAAGGGGAGACCATCGCCTCCGCGCTCTTCGCCAATGGCATCCGCATCTTCGGCCATCATCACAAGGATGGTTCGCCCCAGGGCATCTTCTGCGCCAACGGCCAGTGCGCGCAGTGCTCCGTCGTCGCCAACGGGCTCTCCGTGAAGTCCTGCATGGTGCCCGTCACCGACGGCATGAAGGTGGAACCCCTGGAAGGCAAGGCGAAGCTCATCGATGTGGATGGTGATCACCGCTTCCACGATGTCGAAACCATCGAGACCGAGTGCCTCATCCTGGGCGGCGGCCCCGCGGGTTTGGCCGCGGCCATCGAGCTGGGCAAGGCGGGCGTGAATGTCATCCTGATCGATGACAAGGCTGCGCTTGGTGGCAAGCTCGTGCTGCAGACGCACAAATTCTTCGGCTCCATCGAGGCATGCCACGCGGGCACGCGCGGCATGGACATCGGCAAGAAGCTCGAAGCGGAAGTACGCACCTACCCGAGCGTTCGCATCTGGACGGAGACCACGGCTCTCGCTGTGTTCTCGGATCGCAAGGTGGGCCTGCTCCGCGGCAACCACTACTTCCTCGTGCGGCCCCAGGTGCTCTTCGTGGCCACGGGTGCGCGGGAAAAATCCCTCGTCTTCAAGGGCAACACGCTGCCTGGAGTTTATGGCGCGGGCGCGTTCCAGACTTTGGTGAACCGCGATCTCGTGCGGCCCACGGAGCGGCTCTTCATCATCGGCGGCGGCAACGTGGGCCTCATTGGCGGCTATCACGCGCTGCAAGCGGGCATCCAGGTGGTGGGCCTCTGCGAGGCCATGGACGAATGCGGCGGCTACAAGGTCCACAAGGACAAGTTGGTGCGCATGGGCGTGCCCATCTACACGCGCCACACCATCGTCAGCGCTAACGGCAAGGAAGACGTGGAAAGCGTCACCATTGCCCAGCTCGATCCCGCGTGGAAGGTCATCCCAGGCACCGAGAAGACCTTCAAGTGCGACACTCTGCTGGTGGCCGTGGGCCTCGATCCCGTGGACGAGTTCTACCGGAAGGCCAAGGAATTCGGCCTGCCCGTGCTGGCGGGTGGCGACGCCGAGGAGATTGCGGAGGCCAGCGCGGCCATGTTCACTGGCAAGATCCGTGGCACCGAGGTTGCGCGCATGCTGGGTCGCGATGTGGGCGAGGTGCCTGTGGAGTGGCTGCACACCGCGGAAATCCTCAAGGCCCGCCCCGGTGCCGTGATCACCGAGGAGATCCCCGACCACGAAGACGGTGTGTTCCCCATCTTCCACTGCTCGCAAGAGATTCCCTGCAATCCCTGCACGTCCATCTGCCCCAAGGGCGCCATCAAGATCGAGGGCGACGACATCCTGGGCCTGCCGACTTTCGACGAGACCGCCTGCATCGCCTGCGAGCAGTGCGTGGCCATCTGCCCCGGCCTCGCGGTGACCCTCGTGGATTACCGCAAGAAGGAAGATGAAGGCGTCGTTGTTTCCATTCCGTACGAATTCAATCAGACCACCATCAAGGAAGGCGACACCATCACCGTGCTAGATACCCTGGGCAAGGTGCTGGGCCAGGTTCCCGTGGTGAAGATCCGCGCGCCTAAGTTCGCGGATCACGCGCTGCTGGTGAAGGTGAAAGCTCCGGCTGAGATTGCCAAGCTGATCGCGGGCATCCAGGTTCAGGCGCCTTGGGTCACCAAATCCATGGAAGAGCAGATCCAGCGAATCGACGACGACGACATCGTCTGCCGCTGCGAGCGGGTGACCGCGGGCCAGATCCGCAAGCTCATCCGCGAAGGGGTGCGGGATCTGAACCACTTGAAAACTCTCACCCGGGCTGGCATGGGCGCCTGCGGCGGGAAGACCTGCCCCAACCTCATCGCTCGCGTTTTCCGTGAGGAAGGCGTGCCGGCACCTCAGATGACACCGCTCACCCAGCGGCCTGTGTTCATGGAAGTTCCCCTGGGCGCTTTCGCGGGCGTCATCACCGGCGAAGGCCCCACGAGAGACGCCGCACCCACCTCGGTCGGCACCCTGGAAGGAGGTGTGTAATGGCAGCCTCGGTTTATGACGTCATCGTCGTCGGTGCCGGCAGCGTCGGCACTCCCGCCGCCATGTATTTGGCGGAAAAGGGCCTGAAGGTACTATGTCTGGACCAGTTCGCCTCCCCTGGCCAGGGCAGCAACAAGGCCGCCATCGGCGGCCTCCGGGCCACGCACTCGGCCCCCGCGAAGATCAAGCTCTGCCTCGATTCCCTGAAGACCTTCTCCACATGGAAGGAGAAGCACGGCTTCGACCTCGAGTGGTTCCAGGGCGGCTACCTCTTCATGGCCTACCGGCCCGAAGAGGAGAAGGTCCTGAAGGACCTGCTGGTGATCCAGAAGAAGGCGGGCCTCAACATCGACTGGTACGGCAAGGACGACCTGTTGAAGATCGTGCCGGGCATGAAGGAGGAGGGGCTGATCGGCGGCACCTTCTCGCCCGAGGATGGCTCGGCTTCCCCGATGCTTTCCAACTGCGCCTTCCACCAACGCGCCGTGGAGCTGGGCGTGGACTTCCGCTTCAACGAGCGCGTCACCAACATCATGCGCCGCAAAGGCACCGTGGTGGGCGTCCGTACGGACAAGGGCGGCTATGCAACCAGCTGCGTCGTCAACGCCGCTGGCGCTTGGGCGCGGGCCCTGGCCCAGGCCGGCGGTCTGGATGTGCCTGTTAACCCCGACTGCCATGAGGCCTGCATTACCGAGCCGGCCCAGCGCTTCCTGCGCCCCATGTTGGTGGACATTCGCAAAACCCCTGGGGCCGCCAACTACTACTTCCACCAGGCGCACACGGGCCAGGTGATCTCCTGCTTCACGCCGGAGCCGCCCATGCTGGGCACAGACCGCCGGGAGACCTCCGAGTTCCTGCCCATGATTGCCAGCCGGATGGTGAAGCTGATGCCCAAGCTGGCGAACCTGAAGGTCCGCCGCACTTGGCGCGGCCTCTACCCCATGACGCCCGACGGCTCGCCCATCGTGGGCCAGTCCAAGACCCTCGACGGTTACGTTGATGCTGTTGGCATGTGTGGCCAGGGCTACATGCTGGGTCCTGGAGTGGGCGCACTCGTATCCAGGATCGTCACGAATTCACTGAACAAGGATGACGGTGAGATCCTCCACGAACTGCGGCCCGACCGCGAGTTCGCTGGAACGGAAGCGCTCAAGTGATCAATCCATGAAAAAGCGGAGGGGCCTGCTTGCAGGCCCCTCCGCTTTTCAGAGGTTTTATTTCCTAGACTTTGAATCGTGCCACCAGGGCGTTGAGGCTTTCTGCCGCCTTGGTGAGGTCTTCCACCGCGCGGGTGGTTTCGTGGATGGTGGCTGCCATCTCTTCGGTGGCGGCGGCGTTCTGTTCGGCGATGTGCGAGAGATCGTTCATTACGCCGACGACCATGGAGCTGTCCTGGCTCTGGATCTGGCTTTGGGCGCCGACCGCTTTCATGCGCTGACCGCTGGCCGTGATGGCCTCCTGGATGCTGTGGAGGATGTCCCCAACCGCATTTACCATTCCGTTGCCGTCCTCGATGCTCTTGCCGGAGGTCTGGATCAGGGTCGTGATCTCCTTGGCTGCAAGGGCTGAGCGCTCGGCGAGCTTGCGGACTTCCTCGGCCACCACTGCGAACCCCTTGCCGTGCTCGCCCGCCTTGGCGGCCTCGATGGCGGC
>DCFP01000148.1:10983-16490 GCA_002319925.1 Holophagaceae bacterium UBA1801
GCGGCCTCGATGGCGGCGTTGAGTGAGAGCAGGTTGGTCTGATTTGCAATCTCGGTGATCACGGTGAGGATGCTGCCGATCTGCTTCGAATTGTCCTGGATGGTCTTCATGCCGCGGATGGCCTCGCCCACGGAGGTTCCGCCCTTGCCCGCCGCTTCCTGCGCTTTCTCGAAGACTTGCAGCGCGTTCGTGACGTTGGCGTTGTTGACCTGGGAAGACTGGGCGATGGCGCCCACCTTGCTGGTGGCTTGCTGGACGCTGGTCTTCTGGCTTTCGGCGGTCTGGGCGATGGACTGGGCAGTGGCGGACATCTCGGTCATGCCAGCGTTCATCTGCAGGGAGCCCGAGGCCATTCCATTGGAGATGCCGATCACATCCCGGATGATGCCTTGGATGTTTTCCACGAAATGGTTGAACGCCCGGGACAACTGGGCGATCTCATCCGTTCCGTGAACCTCGAGCCGGGCCGTAAGATCTCCCTCGCCCTCGGAAATATCCTTCATGCGCGACTGGATGACCTCCATGGGATGGACGATGGCCCTGGCGAGGATTCCTGCCAGGATGAGGGTCAGTACCAGGACGGCGGCGCCCGCAACAATCATCAGGAGAACGCCTTTACGGATCTCGGAGTTGGTTCGTACCTGATTCACGGCAAGCATCACGTAGGTCTTTTTCGCCGCCTCGGGCACAGGCGTGAGGAAGACCTCGAAAGACTGATAGGAAAGACTAGACACTTGCTTGTTTTCCGGTGGATTAGCCAGGGCAAATTTGGCGAGGGCTTGGATATCCAGTTTGTCTCCACCGGCCTGGTTCTTTTGGCTCAGCACCTTGAAATTGCTGCCGTCGGCCACGAGAACCGTCGCCAGACTCATGTCCTGGTTGGCCTTCATGAGCTGATCCAGTTGCGTATCGATGACGCCAATATCATCGAATTGGACCGATCCTTTGACGGCGTCCGCCATGAGGATGGCTACAGTACGGTTGCTGATGATCATGGACTGATTGCTGGAAGACGAGAGCTTCCAGGCGGAGATGATCACAAGAGCGAGAATGGCCACGAATGTCGTGGCCACGTTCCCCGCCGTGAGTTTTCGCTTGATGCTAAGCATGTTCCAGAGGGACATTCCTCACCTCATTCAGAGGTAATTTGGGAGTGATACAAAATGGCTTCAGGTCAGTCCTTGTAAATCCCGGCACCGATCACGAGGCCCTCGTACGATTCCACATACGAGGACTTGCCTTTGACTTTGTTGTCCGATGGATCGGGATATTTATAGTCGTACCAGCCTTTGCCCTTGGTCTTGGCCAGGCTGATGAGGTCCCTGATCACCATTTTCCCGTCCGGGTCCTTCATATCGATCCGGTTCTTGCCCACCAGTGCGGCAGTGTTGTAGCCAATGGCTTTGACAGTGCCTTCCATGTCGTAGATGAAGATGTAAAGGTCACTGCCGGTGGCGACATGGAATTTGCCGCTGCCATTGTTCGTTTCCTGGAACAGCTTCTCGGCGCCATTGGCCTTTGCGAAGGCCACGGCCTGTTTAACTAGTGCCTCGGCCTTGGCGGCTTCGGTGGATTGAGCCATGGCCAAGACGCCAGGCATTGCAAGAGCGGTCAATAGCGTTGTCAACCTCATGATTTCCTCCTGGGGATGCCTGGGGCATGCAATTTTTATCGGGACTCCTTAAAAAAAAATTATTCCTGTGGTGTGCTGGGTAGATGGAGCGGTTGATGCTCTGGGTCGTCTCTCTGGCTCAAGCAAACGTTGTGCATGAAGTTGGTTGCACGCCCTGACTGATATCTTTTTACTGCCACCGTGAAAAATTAATGTTCCTGTAAGCTCGTCCTGAGCACTCACTTGAACGACTGTGGAGCATCCGAAATACGGTGGGTGCGGAAATTCAAAATGCATCCAGGTAGCGAATATCGGCTTACAAGCTCTTCGCTCATCCAGCTCAAGATTGCTTAAAAATGACATCCGCGATGACATAAACCGTAGTATTCCATTATTTGTTGAGGAGGCATCAGTGTTGACATCACGTGTCAAGGAGATCTTGGGTTGGTACGCCTCTGATAATCCGGGCGTCAAAGCGAATCTGGCACGCATGATGAACACCGGCAGACTCGCCGGAACGGGCAAGCTCGTGATCCTTCCCGTGGACCAAGGGTTCGAGCACGGGCCCGAGCGCAGCTTCGCGCCCAATCCCCCCGCCTACGATCCCCGCTATCACGTGGAGCTGGCGATCGAGTCGGGATGCAATGCGTACGCGGCGCCCCTTGGATTCATCGAAGCCATCGCTTCGGACTATGCCGGGGAGATCCCCCTCATCCTGAAGCTGAACAACAGCGACACACTCAGCAAGGTGGAGCCTTGCAGCGCGGTGACGGGAAGTGTGGAGGATGCGCTGAGGCTGGGCTGCGCTGCCATCGGCTATACCATTTATCCCGGCAGCGATGACCGCAACATCATGTACGAGGAACTGCGGGATCTGATCCTGGATGCCAAGGATGTGGGCTTGCCCACCATCGTCTGGGCTTACCCGCGCGGCGCGGGCCTGGCGAAGGAAGGCGAACAGGCGGCGGATGTCACGGCCTATGCCGCCCACATCGCCTGCCAGCTGGGCGCACACATCGTGAAGGTGAAACCGCCCAAGGCAAATACCTATGTGTCCGAAGCCGTGAAGGTCTATGAGAAGTACAAGCTGCCCACGGAAACACTGAGAGACCGCATCGCCGAGGTTGTGCGGGCCACGTTCAATGGCCGGCGCATTGTGATCTTCTCGGGCGGTGAAGCGAAAAACACGGAGGACGTGCTGAAAGAAGTCTCCGAGATCGCGGCGGGGGGCGGGTTTGGATCCATCATGGGCCGCAACGCCTTCCAGCGGCCAAAGGTCGAGGCTATCAACCTGCTGCATGCGGTGATGGACATCTACGCGAAGGTTTGATCTACGAATCCAAGTTGCGACCCACGGCCATCAAGTCCGCGGCCCATTCCACCCAGTTGTCGGCCGCGGAACTGCTCCGTGCGAGGCATTCGACGGTGGGTTCGGGGAGCGAGAGTACCGGGATATCCGACATGCCATAGACGCATCCGCACATCATGAAGCGCGCCGCTTCGCCGATGGTGATGATCTTCAAGTGGTCCATGGAGCGTTCCCAGCAGGCCTGGATGAGGATCTGCAAGCGGTGGAGGTTCCACGGATGGATGACCCGGTCGAAGTCCGGGACTTCACCCCTCCGCCGGTAGCCGGTGTAGGTCATGGCCAAGCCTTGGGTCTGTGGGGGAAGGGCACTGCCGATGCCGTGTCCATCAATGGAGAGATGCGCGTCGAAGGAGTGGATGAGGCCCGCACGGCTCATGGCCTGCCACAGAAATGCGGAACTCGGTGTGCCATCGAGCCAGAAGGGCACGGTGCACTTCAGCGCCGCGTCATCGGCGAATCCGCCCACCAGCAGCACGAGGATAGGACCTGATTCCGGGAACAGGGTGGGGATGTTCAAGGGACGGAAGTGCCTCCGTTCCGTGCCCGGAACCGTGACCACTTCCATCGCCGTCCGGCGCTCCTGGGCAGGTGCCGCCATGTGGGTCACCTCAAGCCGGGAACCTTCATCGGTGTTCTTCACTACGAGCCGGCCCTGCTCGAGGCGTTCCAGGATTTCCTCGTGCGAGAACTCCGCCGTGTCCAGGGGGCCTGTTTCAGGGAGGTCGTTTGTTTGCCGGGTGGGATCGGGAACGTGGATCAAGACGGACCTCCCGGAACAGATGATCATGGCGTTTTAGGGGTGACCGATTCTATCGGCGTCATCCGCTTGATCCAACTATTCACTTTCCCAATTCAGCCGCGACCTTGGATGCGGTCTCCACGCCCCTGGCGAGCACGGAACGGATGCGCCCGTCTTCCAGCGCCAGGATGCCCGCGATGGTGCAGCCGGCCGGGGTCGTGACATCGTCCTTCAAGGATGCGGGATGCCGCCCCGTGGACAGAACCATCTCGGCGGCGCCGAGGGTCATCTGCGCGGCCAATTCGATGGCCACGTTCCGGGGGAGCCCTCGCATCACGCCACCATCGGCGAGGGCTTCGATGATGACGTACATGAACGCCGGGCCGCTGGCGCTGAGGCCGGTGACGGTGTCCATGTGCTTCTCGTCCAGCTCGATGAAACGGCCAAGGGGCGTGAAGATCTCCCGGGCGAGGTCGATGTGGGTCGCTCGCGCGCGGCTTCCCTTGGCGACCACGGTCATGCCTTTGCCGATGAAGCAAGGGGTGTTGGGCATGGCCCGGACCACGGGGCAGGCGCTGGCCAGCACGGTTTCGATGTAACCGGTGCTGGTGCCCGCGACGATGGAGATCACCAAAGGTTTGTGCGACAAAGCTCCCTGATCCCGCAGTTGCTCAAGGACTTTCGTGAGGTCTTTCGGCTTGAGGCACAGGATCACCACCTCGGCCCAAGTGACGGCCTCCGCATTGTCCAGAACGCACTGGACTCCCAGCTCACGAGCGAAGAGCTCTGCGGCGTCCTTGCGGCGGCAGGTCGCCCGCAGCTGGCCGGGCTTCAGCTTGGCCGAATGGAGCAGCCCTCCTGCGATGGCGCGGCCCATGGTTCCGGACCCCAGAATGGCAATCCTCTTGTCTTTGAGCACGAAACCTCCATGGAAATCTTGTCATTGAGATGAACATGAAATGTGTTTGGGTCCAACGGAAGGAACAGTTTTTTAGCCGAGCTGATCTCTAGACCTCGGATCGAATCCTCGACCAAACCTTGTGCAGAATAGGTCTGGGCGGTCTTGTATCGATCATTGCCGAAATTTTACCATCTGTATGATTCGAGTCACATCTATGGATTTTCCTTGGGGAATTGGTTGCGATCTAAGCAAGACATCAATGTGGAAAATTTCACGGACTATTCAAAATCATAAATCAAAACCAATCGATTCAGGTGGAGAGAAAAGGTTAGTTAGAACGCAACAACCACCTCGTACCTCCTTGACGGCTAGCCCCCTGGATTTACGATGGGCCACCGCTACAACCCAGGAGGCAGCATGAGGATATTGACGAAGGTCGCCGCGACACTCGTTCCAGCAGCGTTGTTCTTTACTGGTACCAACGTTTTCGCCCAGGCGAAGTTCCACGTGGGCGTCGTGACCGGCACCGTCTCCCAGTCCGAAGATGACCTTCGTGGCGCTGAGGCCCTGACCAAGGAATACGGTTCGGTGAAGAACGGCGGCATGATCCAGCACCTGACCTATCCCGACGATTTCATGGCCCAGCAGGAGACCTTCATCTCCAACGTGGTGTCCCTGGCCGACGACCCGCTCATGAAGGCCATCGTCATCAATCAGGCCATTCCTGGCACGGCCGAAGCCTTCAAGCGCGTGCACGCCAAGCGCCCCGACATCTACTGCCTCGCCGGTGAAGCCCACGAAGATCCCGCGGTCATCGCCAGCTCCGCCGACATGGTGTGCAGCCAGGACTTCGTGTCCCGTGGCTACACGATCATCTGGGCCGCCA
>DCFP01000148.1:16740-22809 GCA_002319925.1 Holophagaceae bacterium UBA1801
CTACACGATCATCTGGGCCGCCAAGGAAATGGGCGCCAAGACCTTCGTGCACATCTCCTTCCCCCGGCACATGTCCTATGAAGGACTGAGCCGCCGCCGCACCATTATGGAACAGGCCTGCAAGGACCTGGGTATCAAGTGGGCCTTCGAGACCGCTCCTGATCCCACCTCCGACGTGGGCGTGGCCGGTGCCCAGCAGTTCATCCTCGAGAAGGTTCCCGCCTGGCTGAAGAAATACGGCCCCAACGGTGAGAAGGTCGCCATGTTCTGCACGAATGACGCCCACACGGAGCCCCTGCTCAAGCAGCTGCTGGCCTCCAAGAACGGCATCTTCGTGGAAGCGGATCTGCCCTCCCCGCTCATGGGCTATCCCGGCGCCCTGGGCCTCGATCTCTCCAAGGAAATGGGCAACTTCCCGGCCATCCTGAAGAAGGTCGAGGAAGGCGTGGTCGCCAAGGGCGGTGCGGGCCGCTTCGGCACCTGGTCCTACAGCTACGGCTACACCGTGACCGCCGGTCTGGGCGAGTACGCCATCCGCGTGGCCGATGGCAAGGCCCAGAAGAACAACCTGAAGGACGTGTTCTCCTGCTACGGCAAGTGGACGCCCGGCGCGAAGTGGAACGGCGCCTACTACACCGATGCCTCCACCGGCGTGCGTTTCCGCAACATGATCCTGATGTACATGGACACCTACGTGCTCGGCGGCCTCAACGGCAAGTCCTACCTACCGACAACCTCACTGCAGGTGCCTGAGAAGTTCTACACCACCAAGGCCGTGAAGATGGCAGCGCCCGCGGTTGTAGCTCCCGCTGGAACCAAGGCGGCGACGGTCAAGCAGCACATCAAGCTGAACGTGCGCAGTGGCCCCAGCACCAAGAACGCCATCGCCGGAACCCTTGAACCCGGAGCCCCTGTCGTGATCTACGCCACCCAGGGCGACTGGTGCAAGATCAGCAACACCGGAGACCGCTGGGTCTCGGGCCGCTACCTCGATATGCAGTAGCCACGAGTTCCCTTTGGAAAACCGGACCGCTTGGCGGTCCGGTTTTTTTTATCCGAAGACGGCCATGGCGCCACCATCCAGTGGAATGACGGTCCCCGTGGTCCAGCGGCTTTCGTCCGACAGGAGGTGGACGGCCAGGGCCGCCACTTCTTCCACCGTCCCCAGGCGATGAAGCGGATTGACCGATGCCAACTTGGCCAGATCGCCATCGGGATCGGCAGAAGCCGCCAAGCGGACATCGACCATCGGGGTATGCACCGGGCCGGGTGCGATGGCATTGCAGCGGACCTGGCGCGGCGCCCACTCCAGGGCGAGCACTTTGGCGAGCATGTGGACTCCCGCCTTGGCCACGCTGTAGGCCGCGGAATCAGGAATGGCGCGGATGCCGATGTTCGAGCCCACGAGCACGACGCTGGCGCCGGTGGTCAAACAGTTACTTAGGTGGTGGCAGATCAACCACGGGCCCTTGAGATTGGCCGAGACCATGCGATCGAAGTCAGCGGCTGAGGTCGTTTCTACGCTGCCCGGAACGAGCTCTCCCGCCGCGAGGAACAACCCATCCAGGGCCGGGCACGTTCGCGCGAAAGCCGCAACGGCCTCGTCAGCCGCGTGATCCAGTGCGATACAGACCGCGCCCGGCAAGGTCTCCTGTAGTGGTTCCAGCCGTCGTCCAGCCAGGATCACTTCCGCTCCCAGCTCGTGGAACCGGCGCGCCGCAGCGCGTCCTATCCCGCTTCCGGCGCCGGTGACGAGGATCCGCTTCCCGGCCAGGGTGGTCATGACCCGTTGCCTTTGGAGCTGCCCGGTACCACCACGCCTCCCGAGACAACCCAGGTGAAGGCCTGTTCAGGCCTGATGTTCGCAGGCCGGATCTTGCCCTGCTCGATCATGATCACGTAGCCGGAGGTCGGATTGGGTGCGGTGGGAATGTAGACGGCTACCATTTTCTGACCATCCGGCATGGCCCAGCTGCAATCCCGGTGAGCCACGAAACCCAAGGTGTACGAGCCAGGATGGGGCCATTCGACCAGGACCACTTCCTTAAAGCTGCCTCCGCCGCCGCTCTGGATGGCCTGGGTCAGCCGCTTCGTGGCGCCGTAGATTCCTTTGATCACGGGGATGTTGTCCATGATCTCGTCCAGCCACGCCACCAACTGCTTGCCCATGAAATTCCCCATGAGCAGTCCGACCAGGAAGATGATGAGGATGGTCCCCACCGCGGAAACCACCAGGATCTCCCAGGATGCCGGTGGCCTCATGTCCATCTGGAGCGAAGCCCAGGTGAGCGGTTCCCGGAAGGCATCCACGAGGACGGTGAAGATCGCCTTGACGATCCACACAGTGACGATGAGGGGGATCAGCGTGAAACAACCAACAACGAGGTACTTTCGGAACATTATTTCTTCTCTTTGCTGGAAGGATCATCCTGATGCGTGAGCCTTCCCTTCCCGGTCAGGATGCTGGAGCCCAGGGTCTTCCAGAACGAGCGAAAATAAGAAACGGCGCTCCAGATGGCGAGGACCATGGCTGCCCAGAGCAGCAGCATGCCCATTCCCACGAAGAAGCTGTAAGGTTTGTTGAGCTGGATGAAGAACTCGAAGAAATCCAGCCTCGTCCATTCGAACATCCAGCTATCGAGCTTGGGGCCTAGGATCAGGCAGGAGATGGAGGCCACCTGGGCGCCCATCTTCCACTTGCCCATGGTGTCGGCGGCGATGGTGATGCCCTCTTCGGAAGCGATGCCCCGCAGGCCTGTGATGGCCATCTCCCGGGCCAGGATGATGAACACTATCCACGCCGGAGCGAGACCCAGTTCCACCAGGGAGATCAAGGCGCCTGCGACGAGCAGCTTGTCGGCCAAGGGATCCAACAGCTTGCCGAGCGTCGTCACCTGCTTCCACCGGCGGGCCAGATAGCCATCCAGCAGATCCGTGAGCGATGCGATCCAGAACACCACCACGCCGATGACTTCATAGGCCTGCACCCGCGTCATGAGAACCACGACGAGGATGGGGACCATCAGAATGCGGGCGAAGGTGAGGTAGGTGGGGAAATTCATCGTTTCTCGCGGGGGCGATGCGGATCCAGAAACAGGTTCTAGGGTATTACCGTGCGTTCAAAGCCCCAAGTGTCCTTCTTTGAACCATAGCGCAGGCCAACCCGAATAGCACCAAAACGATCTGGTCAAAGGATGGTGATGCCTCCGCGGGCTGCAAGGGATTGCCATTCCTCGTCCGGCAGGGTCTCGAAAGAGCCGGGGCGACGATTCAGGAAGGCCAGGCTGTCCTGGGAAACGCGAACCGGGATGCCTCGATCCTTCAGACCGGCCAGAACTGCCAGAGCCACGGGATCGTCCAGAAGCTCGAGGGCTTCGTGGGCGAGGCCCACCCATGGCACCGGGTTTTCCACATTCTGCAGCAGTCCCAGCAGCAAGCGGCGGCCCAGCGCCCGGTCACCGGGCACGAAGGCGCTGCGCAGCACGAGGATGGGACGGGGCGCCATGCCGGGAAGCACCGGCGCATGGAACGGCTGCACAGGCGCCGGAGCTTTTGGGGTCGGCGCGATATCGAGCTGCCAATGATCGCCTATGGGCGTCGAGTTCACCCTCCGCTCCTGGCGCTCCAGGAATCGCAGGAGGTTGTGCAGGACCATCTCCTCGCCCTCCAGGAGCACGCGAAGCGGCATGTCCGGGTGTGTTTCCAGGGCCCGGTTCACCTCCGTCAAGGCCTGGGAGACCGTGACATCGAAGAGTTCGAGCGTCAGGATGTCCATTCGAAGCACCCCATGAGCGGAGGAATCTTCCCGGAGTATGCTCGCAATAGGGCAGGTAGGGTAGCTGATGGACGGAGCCGTGGACGCGGGTTTGAAGGATTGGCTCAAGGCGGAAGCCGAGGCTCTCGGGTTCGCACACGTGGGTTTTGCCGGCTGTGAACCCTTTAAGGATGGGCATCTGCAAGAATGGCTGGAGGGTGGGGGAAGGGAACTGTTTCCTTACCTGGCCGCACCGGAGCTGCTGGATCCCGCGCGGCTGCTGGCGGGCGCTGAGACCGCTCTCGTGGGCTTCTTCCCCTATGCCCGTCCTGACGCCGTTCCCGGCATGGTCCCTGGCTCTCTGAAGCTCAGCCGTTATGTCTGGGGTCCTGATTACCACATGGTCATGAAGGCAAGACTCCAGCGGCTGTTGGCGAGCGCCAAGTCACATCGCCCTGGCTTGGAAGGCCGGGTGTGCGTGGATACCGCGCCTCTCCTGGAACGCCAGCTGGCGGTGCGGGCAGGGCTGGGCTGGCAGGGAAGGCACACGCTCCTCATCGCAGGTAAAGGCGGTTCCTGGGGATTTATCGGAGTTCTGTTGCTGAATGTGCGGCTTCCACTGGACAAGCCCTTCCAGGGCCACCGCTGCGGGTCCTGCCGCGCTTGCCTGGACGCCTGTCCCACGGGTGCGCTCTCTCCTTTCCGCCTGGATCCAGCCCTTTGCCTGACGACCTACAATCTGGAAACGGAGCGCGAGCCCCCGGGGAACGTGCTGGAGGCCATGCGCGAAACCACGTGGATCGCGGGCTGCGATCGCTGCCAGGAGGTCTGTCCCTGGAACCGGACCCCGCTCTGGGGCGATGCAAAGCTCTGGGGCGGAGCGAGTCCCCTCCACACCCTGCCCGCGGAGGAGCTGCCCAGGGGCACGGCTCAGTGGAAGAAGCTCACCCGGCGGACTGCCCTGAGGCGAGTACGGCACCGGCACTGGATCGCCAACCTCGGCCGGGTTCTCCCGGAGCCTGAAAAATAGGGACGAAATTTTGTTGGATTATTAGCGCGGTTTTCCTTATAACGAGCTTGATGCGCATAGGAGGATCGTCTAGATGGCCCTGAAACACTTCACGCTCCAGGATGCGATGACGATGTACGGCGTGAAGGAGTGGGGCTACGACTTCTTCGGTATCAACAGCAAGGGCCATCTGGAGATATACCCCACGCAGGACGAGAATTTGTGCTGCGATCTTTACGAAGTCGTGCAGCACTTGAAGAAAAAAGGCATCAGCACGCCGCTCGTGCTCAGATTCCCGCAGATCCTCTCTCGGCGCGTGACGGAGCTCAATGAGGCTTTCCGCAAGGCCATGAAGGAGTACGACTACGAGGGCGACTACCAGGGCGTCTATCCCGTGAAGGCCAATCAAGTGAAAGAGGTCGTGGACCAGATCGTGAAATCCGGTCACAAGTACCGCTTCGGGCTGGAAGCGGGCTCAAAACCCGAATTGTTGATCGCCCTGTCCATGAACCTCCATCCCGAAGCCCTGGTCACCTGCAACGGCTACAAGGACGAGGCCTTCATCCGCATGGCGCTGCTGGCCCGGAAATCCGACCGCAACGTGCTCATCACCGTGGAGAAGATGACGGAACTGCCCCTGATCCTGAAAGTGGCCAAGGATCTGAAGGTGGAGCCTCTGCTGGGTTTGCGCTTCAAGCTCAACGCCATGGGCAGCGGCAAGTGGGAGAATTCGGCGGGGGACAATTCCAAGTTCGGCCTCAACACGCAGGAACTGCTGGAAGCGGTGGAGACGCTGGAGAAGCGCGGTCTCCTTGATTCCGTGCAAGAGCTTCACTTCCATGTGGGCAGTCAGATCACGGACATCCGCAAGATCAAGACGGCCATGAAGGAGGCCACGAGGATGTACGCCAAGCTGCGCAAGCGCGGCGTGCCCTTGAAGTACCTCAACGTGGGCGGCGGCATGGCCGTGGACTACGACGGCAGCCGCACCACCTTCGCCAGCTCGATGAACTACACGCTGACGGAATACGCGGCCGACGTGGTCTATGCCACCAAGGAGATTTGCAGCCAGGAGCAGGTACCCGTTCCTATTCTCATGAGCGAGTCGGGGCGCGCCATCACGGCGTACCATGCCGTTACCATCGTGGACATCGTAGGCCTCATCGACACCACACACACGAAGTACAGCGTGGAGCTGACGGGCCAGGAACCCCAGGTGCTCAAGGAACTGGCCTACACGCGCGACAACATCTCCGTGAAGAATTTCGCCGAGATGTACCACGACGCCATCACCCAGAAGGACGAG
>DCFP01000134.1:0-5059 GCA_002319925.1 Holophagaceae bacterium UBA1801
TGCCGCCGATCAGCATGGCCACCAGCGCGCCCGAGATGGCCACCACGGCGCCCACGCTGATGTCGATCCCGCTGGTGGCGATGACCAGCGTCAGCCCAATGGAGATCAGCATCAAGGGCGCGGCCCGGTTCAGGATATCGATGAGGCTGCCGTAGAGGTGTCCGTCCTTGATTTCGATGTGGAAGAACCCCTTGGTGAAGAAGAGGTTGAAGGCCAGCATCAGGACGAGCGCCAGCAAGGGCCAGAAGAGCCGAGTCCCCGCGAGCCGTCGGAAGAAAGAAGGGTTCGCGCTGGTCATTCCTGCCCCCTCGCAATGACCTGGAGGATGGCCTGCTCATCGACACCCTCACCGTTCAGTTCCGCGATCTTCGCGCGATCCCTCAGTACCGCGACGCGATGACAGCAGCGCACCACTTCCTCCAGTTCAGACGAGATGAACAGGATGGCCATGCCCTCCCGGCACAGCGACAACACGAGGTCCATGATCTCGGCCTTGGCTCCGACATCGATGCCCCGGGTCGGTTCGTCTAGGATCAGGAAGCGCGGATCCGTGGCCAGCCAACGGGCCAGGATGGCCTTCTGCTGGTTGCCCCCCGAGAGCTTGCCCGCCGCTTGTTCCGTGCTGGAAGCCTTGATGCCCAGCATGCTGATGTAGCGGTCCGCGATCTCCTCCTGCTTCTTTCGTGACAGATAGCGGAAGATGCCGCGCTTGGCCTGGAGCGCCAGCACGATGTTCTCCCGCAGCGTGAGCTCACCGATGATGCCATCGGTCTTCCGATCCTCCGGACAGAAGCCGATGCCGTGGCGTATGGCCTGCCGCGGAACCCCGGGAGAGATGCGCTGATTCTCGATCCGCAGGCTGCCGTGATCGGCGCGGTCGGCCCCGAACAGCAGACGGGCCGTCTCGGTTCGACCGGAACCCAGCAGACCGGCCAACCCTAGAATCTCCCCCTTCCGAATCTTCAGATCGAAGGGGGACATGGAGCCCTTCTTCGCCAGGTTCGTGGCTTCGATGAAGGCGGGTGCATCCTCGTCTGACGCGGATTCCGCCTCAGCTGCCGTCTTGCCTACAGCACTGAGGTCCACCTCCTTGCCGACCATCTTCTCGATGAGCTTCAGCTTCGGCAGCTCGGCTGCCATGAACTCGCCCACGAGCTCGCCGTTGCGCAGCACGGTAATCCGGTCCGAGAGCTGATAGGTCTGGTCCAGAAAGTGGGTCACGAAGAGGACGGCCAGGCCCTCACCGCGGAGGCGCCGGATCACCTGGAAGAGCAGTTCCACTTCGCTCTCGTCGAGGCTGGAGGTGGGCTCGTCCAGGATCAGGATCTTGGCCGAGATGTCCAGGGCGCGGGCGATGGCCACCATCTGCTGCACGGCCACGGAATAGACCGCCAGCGGCTGAGTGACGTCGATGTGGATGTTCAGCTTGGCGAGAGCAGCCTGGGCGTCCTCGTTCAGTTTCTTCCAGTGGATGCGCCCGAAGCGCATGGGCTGGCGGCCGATGTAGATGTTCTCCGCCACCGTTAGGTTGGGGCAGAGGTTCACTTCCTGGTACACCGTGCTGATGCCCATCCGCTGGGCATCCAGCGGAGAGCCGGGCGCGATGGCCTTTCCCGAAAGTTCGATGGCGCCCGCCCCCAGTTTGTAGACCCCCGTGAGGGCCTTGATGAGGGTGGACTTTCCGGCCCCATTCTGCCCCATCAGGGCGTGTACTTCGCCCGGGAACAGCCGGAAGTCGACGTTCGAGAGGGCCTTCACGCCCGGGAACTCGATGCTGATGCCCTTCATTTCCAGGATCGGCAGCACTTCAGATTCCATGGTTCATTCCAGTATCGGAGCCAGTCTTGAAAGAAGATGCGTCAGCGCTTGTCAAGCGCAAGGGGAGCCGCCTCCTGGGGATGCCCCGGGGAGGCGGCTCAAACCGTGCCTAGTACTTGCGGGTCGGGAACACCTTGGCGGCCACTTCGGCGGGGAAGACGCCCTCCTTGGTGACGATGCGCTTGGGCAAGGTCTTGCCGGCCTTGAGGTCCTTCACGGCTTCCATGAGCTGGGGCCCGAGCAGCGGGCTGCACTCCACGGAGCAGTTCAACTTGCCGGCCATCATGGCCTCGAAGGCGCCCTTCACACCGTCGATGGAGACGATGATGATGTCCTTGCCCGGCTTCAGGCCCGCTTCCTCGATGGCCTGGATCGCTCCGATGGCCATGTCATCGTTGTGGGCAAAGAGCACGTTGATCTTCTTGTCCGCCTTGAGGAAGGCTTCCATCACTTCCTTGCCCTTGGCGCGAGTGAAGTCGCCCGTCTGGGAACGGGTGATCTTCAGGTTCGGATGGGACTTGAGGATCTCCTCGAAGCCCTTCTTGCGGTCGATGGCGGGCGCGGAACCCACGGTGCCCTGAAGCTCGACGATGTTGACGTCGCCCTTCATGCCTCGCTTGTTGAGATCATCCACGAGCCAGTTGGCGGCGCGGCGGCCTTCCTCTACGAAGTCCGAACCCATGAAGGACACCCAGAGGCTGTCGTCCTTCACATCCACGGCGCGATCGCTGAGGATCACCGGAATGTGCGCGGCCTTGGCTTCCCTCAGGACCGTCTCCCAGCCGGATTCCACCACCGGCGAGAAGGCGATCACGTCCACCTTCTGGGCGATGAAGGAGCGGATCGCCTTGATCTGGTTCTCCTGCTTCTGCTGCGCGTCGGAGAACTTGAGGTCGATGCCCGCGTCCTTCGCGGCCGACTTGATGGATTCGCTGTTGGCAGTACGCCATTCACTTTCGGCGCCAATCTGGGAAAACCCCAGGACGATCTTTGGTGCCGCGCCCAGCGGCATCGCCAGCATCATGATGGCCAGCGCAGAGGCAAACTTGAACGATAACTTCATAACCATTCCCCCTTGGTGATTGTCCCGGGCTTGGTAGGGTTCGATTCTTTATCAGCCCGGGTGGAGGGATAAAGAATCAGGGCCTTGGGTAACCGGATTCGGGACAGCCATGATTCGCCTTGGGCGGAGAACACTCCCCCCGCAAGTTTCAAGCGCCTGGCAAGAGGCTTGGCTGAACTGACCGTTTGGGGGTGCCTGGGCATGTGCAGCTCCGGCGTGATGACGGCCTGAAGAGGACAGGACAACCCGTTGAATCGACCCACAGTGGAGAAGACGGAGTGAAAAATAGATGATGCGCCGAAAATTGTGAGCGTTCACAATTGCATCGTCAAGCCATTCTTTTTTATCTTTTTTTAACGCTCATACGCTAGGCTGGGTCTCGTTCCCCTCCACTGGGAAGTCGCTCTTGATGAAATGAAGTCACGCACCGCACTCAAATCCGTGGACTCTTTGCGTTCCCGTCCAGCCGTCATGGCGGATGTCGCGAAGCTGGCCCAGGTTTCCTATCAGACCGTCTCGCGGGTACTGCACGACAGCCCGAACGTCCATCGGGATACGCGGGATCGCGTGCTGGCCGCCATCCGGCAGCTGGACTACCGCCCTAATCTCATGGCCCAGGCGTTGGTGACCGGACATTCCAAGACGCTGGGCGTGGTGAGCTTCGACACGACCCTATACGGTCCCGCCTCGACCCTCCTGGGCATCGAACAGGCCGCTCATGGCGCAGGTTATTCGGTCAGCATCGCCAGCCTGCAGTCCTTGAACCGCCCCTCCATGCTGGGGGCGATCGCGCGCCTGCAAGGCCAAGGGGTGGAAGGCATCATCGTCATCGCACCTCAGAAATCCGCCGTGGAGGCCTTGCTGCATCTCTCGCACCGAGTGCCGCTGGTGGCCGTGGAAGCTGGCCCGGACGAGTCCGTCCCGGTAGTCGCCGTGGACCAGTCCGCCGGTGCGGCGTCGGCCACGCGCCACCTGCTTGATCTGGGCCACCGCAATGTCTGGCATATTGCCGGCCCCCCGGACTTCCTGGAAGCCGAGCTGCGCATTTCCGGCTGGAAGACCACGCTCAAGAAGGCCGGCATCCAGCCTCCACCCTTCACGCACGGCGACTGGAGCGCGCGCTCGGGCTATGAGATCGGACAGCGGCTGGCAAAGAATCACGAGATCACGGCTGTGTTCGTGGCCAACGACCAGATGGCTTTGGGCCTCCTCCGGTCCCTCCACGAGGCGGGCCGCGAGATCCCGAAGGAAATCAGCATCGTCGGTTTCGATGACATTCCGGAGGCGGCCTATTTCACTCCGCCTCTTACCACGATCCGCCAGGACTTCACCGAGGCGGGGCGTCGCTGCCTGCGGCTCCTGGTGGGCCTGATCGAGACGGGCGAGCCCAGCGCGAACGTGATGGTGGCCCCGGAACTAGTGGTCAGGAGCAGCACCACGGCCTTCCGGCGGTAGTGGCCCGGGCTGAGGTTAGACTGGGAGGTTCCGCAGGAGACCTCTTCATGGCCAAGCCCACCAGCGAGCAACCCGAAATCATCTACACGATGCACCGGGTGTCCAAGATCTACAACAACAAGCCCGTCATCAAGGACATCAGCCTGGGGTACTACTACGGCGCGAAGATCGGCGTGCTGGGTCTCAACGGTTCGGGCAAGTCCACGGTGCTGCGCATCATGGCGGGGGTGGACCAGGACTTCAACGGTCAGGCGGTTCTGTCCAAGGGCTATACCACAGGCCTCCTGGAGCAGGAGCCCAAGCTGGACGAAACCAAGACCATCCGCGAGACGGTCGAGGAAGGCGCGGCGGAGAAGGTAGGCTGGCTGAAGGAATACAACGCGATCAACGATTCCTTCGCCGATCCCGACGCCGACTACGACAAGCTGATGGCCCGCCAGGGTGAGCTGCAGGACAAGATCGACGCCGCGGACTGCTGGGACTTGGATGCGCAGCTGGAGCAGGCCATGGACGCCCTGCGCTGCCCCGATCCAGAGACGCCCATCAAGGTGCTCTCCGGCGGCGAGCGGCGCCGCGTGGCGCTCTGCCGCCTCCTCATCCAGAAGCCCGACATCCTGCTCCTGGATGAGCCCACCAACCACCTCGACGCCGAGACCGTGGCCTGGCTGGAGAAACACCTCCAGGACTACGCGGGCACCGTCATCGCCGTGACCCACGACCGCT
>DCFP01000134.1:5324-6099 GCA_002319925.1 Holophagaceae bacterium UBA1801
CACGACCGCTACTTCCTGGACCACGTGGCCGAGTGGATCCTGGAGCTGGACCGCGGCGAGGGCGTGCCCTGGAAGGGCAACTACTCCAGCTGGCTGGAGCAGAAGAAGAACCGCCTCGCCCAGGAAGAGAAGCAGGACAAGCGGCGCGAGAATACCCTGGCGCGCGAGCTGGACTGGATTCGCATGAGCCCCAAAGGTCAGCACACCAAGAGCAAGGCGCGCATCGCCAACTACGAAAAGCTGGCCTCGGAAGAAGGCCGTGAGCGCGAAGCCGAATTGGAGATCTACATTCCCAACGGCCCGCGCCTGGGCGACATCGTGGCTGAACTGAAAGGCGTCACCAAGGCGTACGGCGACAAGGTGCTCTTCGAGGATCTCAGTTTCGAAATCCCCCGAGCGGGCATCCTGGGCGTCATCGGCGCCAACGGAGCAGGCAAGACGACGCTCCTGCGCCTGCTCACGGGTCAGGAGAAGCCCGATGCAGGCGATATCCGCCTGGGCGAGACCGTGAAGATGGCCTACGTCGACCAGTTGCGCTCGAGCCTCAATCCCGACAAGAGCGTCTTTGAAGCGGTCTCCGGCGGCTACGAGATCATCGAGCTGGGCGGCCGCGAGATCAATGCCCGTGCCTGGCTCAGTCGCTTCGGCTTCACGGGTGAGGCTCAGCAGAAGAAGGTGAACGAGCTCTCCGGCGGCCAGCAGAACCGCCTGAACCTGGCACTCACGTTGAAGAGCGAATCCAACCTCCTCTTCTTCGACGAACCCACCAACGACC
>DCFP01000063.1:0-9656 GCA_002319925.1 Holophagaceae bacterium UBA1801
AGGGAGATCAGCGCCCAGGCCGTCAGGGATGGGGGCGCCGAAGCCACCTGCGAGCCCCAGCTCCTGGGCATTACCAAGGCGGCCCTCACCAGCGAGTCCTTCATCTCCGCCGCCTCCTGCCAGGAGACGACGAGAGTGCTCACCGAAGCCGCCCTCGAAGGCCGCGTGGACTACCTGCGCGGACTCAAGGAGAACGTCATCCTGGGCCGCTTGATCCCTGCCGGCACCGGCATGGCCATCTACCGCAACCTGGAGATCGAGGAAGGCCAGTATCCCGAGATTTCCGAATCCGACAACATCGGTCCCGACGACTTCGACGACGAATACAGCCGCATGGCGCAGCACGTCGAGGAGCTGCAGGGCATGTCGGAAGTGGAGGGCGAGGACCTCTAGGCCGGAAGCCAGCTTCAATAAAACAGCCTGAAGGGAATTTCTCTTCAGGCTGTTTTCTTAGCAGGGGACAAACGAACCGCTCACCGCGGATTTCTGCTCTAGCCGGACCTGTTCGGCGATCCAGGCATAGGTCTTCTTCATGCCGGAAGCCAGTGGCTCGGAGGGCTGCCACCCCAGTTTCTCGAGGATGAGGTGGTTGTCGGAGTTGCGTCCGCGCACGCCGAGGGGACCCGGAATGTGCTTGAGGACGAGGCGCTTGCCCGAAATGGAGATCGCCATCTCCGCGAGGGCGTTGATGGTGATCATCTCTTCGCTTCCGATGTTCACGGGACCCGTGAATTCCGAATCCATCAGCCTGCGCATACCTTCGAGGCATTCGTCGATGTACAGGAAGGACCGGGTCTGCTCACCATCGCCCCAGATCTCGATTTCATCCTGGTCCTGCGCCTCGACCACCTTGCGGCACAGCGCCGCGGGAGCATTCTCCCTGCCACCCGCCCAGGCGCCCAAAGGTCCGAAGGTGTTGTGGAGACGCGCAATGCGGGCCTGGGTTCCATGGTTGCGATGGAAGGCTAGGTAGAGGCGCTCGCTGAAGAGTTTCTCCCAGCCGTGGTCGCTGTCCGGCGCGGCGGGATACACGGAATCCTCACGGCAATTCGGCTTGCCGGGATCCTGCTGGTTGTGGGCTGGATAGATGCAGGCGGAAGAGGAGTAGAAGATCTTGCGGGAGAGCGTCTCCTGCGCGCGGTGCAGCACGTTGAGGTTGATGATTGCGGAGTTGTGCATCACCTCTGCGTCATTCTCGCCGGTGAAGATGTAGCCCGCGCCGCCCATGTCCGCCGCGAGTTGATAGATCTCATCGAAGGATTGATCCAGGACTCTGCGCACGGTGGCCTGGTCCCGGAGATCGCCCTGGACGAATTCATCGGCGTTGCTCGGCGCGAACTCGTGGAGTTTCAGATCCACGCCCCGCACCCAATAACCCTCCTCCCGGAGGCGATGGGTCAGGTGGCCGCCAATGAATCCACCTGCACCACACACGAGTGCCTTCTTCACGATGGAAAATCCTCCCTTGGCATTTCGGTCCTACAGTCTGGCAGGGTGAGGAAAGAGCCAAAAGAAAAACAGGGAGAAAGCTCTTCGCCTTCTCCCTGTTGTAGCTAGAAATAAACTATGCGTTTTATTCGCTGCGACGCGGACCGCGGGGGCCGCGGGGACGGCGCTCCCGGTGCTCACGATGCTGCTCGGCACCTTCCGTGGCCTCGGCTTCTGCTGTCTCTTCCTGTCCTTCCACGGGCGGCATCAGGGCCTTCCGGCTCAGGCGGATCTTCCCGTTGGGTTCGACGGCGATGCACTTGACCATGATTTCCTGGCCCTCGCTCACTTCATCGGCGGGATTCTTGACGCGGTAGGGCGCCATCTCGGAGACGTGGAGGAGGCCATCGATGCCGGGGAGGATGGTGACGAAGGCACCGAATTCCACGACCTTGGCCACCTTGCCCAGGTAGGTCTGACCGGGTTCCGCACTCTGGATGAGCTCGCCGATCATCTTGAGCGCCATCTGGAGCTTCTCCTGGGTGGGGCCGGCGACCTGGCAGAGGCCGTTGTCGTCGATGTTCACTTCGCAGCCGGAGACCTCGATGATGTTGCGGATCGTGGCGCCGCCCTTGCCGATGACGTCGCGGATCTTTTCCTTGGGCAGCTGGATGCTGTGCATCTGCGGCGCGTTCTTGGCGAACTCTTCACGGGGTGCGGCCAAGACTTCGCCCATGGACGCCAGAAGCTCCAGGCGCCCCTTCTTGGCCTGGTCCAGGGCCTTGGTGAGGATTTCGGTGGTGATGCCGCCGATCTTGATATCCATCTGCAGGGCCGTGATGCCCGAGGTGGTGCCAGCGACCTTGAAGTCCATGTCGCCGTAGTGGTCTTCCTGGCCGGCGATATCCGTGAGCACGACGAACTTGGCGCCATCGGACACGAGGCCCATGGCGACGCCCGCCACTGGGGCCTTCAGCTTGATGCCAGCATCCATGAGCGCAAGGGTTCCGCCGCAGATGGTGGCCATGGAACTGGAGCCATTGGATTCGGTGATCTCGGAAACCACGCGTACGGTGTACGGATTGTTTTCGGGATCCGGCAGCATGGCCATGATGGCCCGCTCAGCCAGCATGCCATGCCCGATCTCCCGGCGGCCGGGGCCGCGATTGGGCTTGCACTCGCCGACGCTGTAGCCCGGGAAGTTGTAGTGGAGGTAGAACTTCTTCTTGTACTCCTCTTCGAGGCCGTCGATGATCTGCACGTTCTCGATGGTGCCGAGGGTAGTGGTGACGAGCGCCTGGGTCTCGCCGCGGGTGAAGAGGCAAGAACCGTGTGCAGAAGGGAGCACGCCCACTTCGATGTTGAGGGGACGGATCTGATCGAACTTCCGGCCATCCAGGCGGACGCCCTGCTTCAGGACGGCATTGCGGAAGAGGGTTTCCTTCAGCAGATCGAAGGATGCGGCGACGTCACCCTTCAGCTCCGGCTGTTCCGTGGCGAACTCGGCGACGCACTCCTTCTTGAGGACATCGATGGCCTTGTAACTGTCGATCTTGACCTTCATGGTGAGGGCCGCCATGAGCCGCTCCGCGTACTTGCCGGCGACCTTCTGGTAGACCTCCTGATTGAGTTCGGTTTTGGTGGCGGCGACCTTGGTCTTGCCCACCTTGGCCTGCAGTTCCTTCTGAAGCTTGACCAGGGTCTTGATCTTCGCATGCCCATACTCCAGGGCCTTGACCATGTCGGCTTCCTGCACTTCCTGGGCGCCGCATTCCACCATCACGAGGGCTTCCTCGGTGCCGGCCACGACCAGATCCAAGTCGCTATTGGCGCGCTGCTCGCTGGTGGGATTAGCCACGAACTGGCCGTTAATGCGGCCCACCCGTACGCCGCCAACCGGATTGTGGAAGGGGATTTCGCTGATGATAAGGGCTGCGGAGGCGCCCACCATGGCAAGCACCTCGGGGGCGTTCTCGCCATCGTAGCTGAGCACCTGGGCCGTGATCATGGTGTCGCCGTTGTAGCCCTCCTCGAAAAGGGGGCGCAGGGGACGGTCGATGAGGCGCGAGGTCAGCGTTTCCTTGGTGGTGGCTTTGCCTTCCCGCTTGAACCAGCCGCCTGGGATCTTGCCAGCGGCAGCGACGGGTTCACGGTAGTCCACGGTCAGTGGGAAGAAGTCGATGCCCTCCCGGGGCTCGGCGCAGCAGACGGCCACGAGCACCATGGTGTCGCCCTGGCGGACAAGGACGGCACCAGCGGCCTGCTTGGCGATGCGTCCCGTCTCCAGGGTAAGTGGCCTGCCTTCCAGTTCAATGGATACGGACGTGGGATTAAATTTCAGGGTACTCATGAGATCTCCTGGGGCTAGTGCCCCTCTAGGACTCCCCGATCTCGATCCCTCCATGAAACCCTCCGCCAGTAATTGGATAGGGGAGGTGGGCTTCCTGCAGAGGTCGGATCGAAAGGAATGGGATATAAAAATGGTCAACCTGTCCCCTCGAGGACCAGTCACCTTTATTTATACTTGAGTATCACAGTCAGGTGTTCTTTTTTCTGAGCGGCGAACTCGGATCCGGTGTTACGGCACGTGATTCTGTACCCGGGCATATGGGAAACCAGTCCCCATCGCGAAGGGACATTCCTTTCCGATCCATGCATCCCATACGGCAATCAATCCGAACGCCAAACCATGGGAAATTCAGGATGCGCCAGCTTCAACGCTGGAGCCCCAAGAGGAGCGCAAAGCTTATGGCGGGCCAACCGCGATGAATGCTGTGAACTTTCCCTGCCTCAAGATCAGAACTGCTTGCTGGAATGGATTTGGAAGAAACCGCGTCCTGGGGCTTGCGGAGAACTGCGTCGGCGATTTAGATACTTGCGAAGGCTACCAACCTATCCTAGGTTTCCAATGCACACCGTGGAGGCATCCATGATCATCCGAGCGGAATGGCCGGGCTACGTCGTCGACGTACTCGTATCCCAAGGCCAGGAGGTGGAGGAGGACGAAGCCCTGGTGCTGCTTGAAGGGACGGATTCAGGACACACGCCCTTCTATTCCAATGCCCCCGAAGCCGGGAGGGTGAAGCGGATCATCGTGGAAGAAGGTGACTTCGTAGAGGAAGACGACGAACTCGTTGAAGTCACTGATTCTGATTAGTCATCGAAGCCTGGGAAAGGTGCTCACGCTCATATCCGGAATACGAGGAGCCCCGGTAACATGGATATGTCAACCGAGGTGTCCATGTCCCTGCTGGTCAAGAATGTTCGAATTGTGGATCCCATCCAGAAGCTGGATGAGTCGTCTTCGTTGCTCGTCGTGGATGGAAAGGTCGCATCCATCGGCAAGGGCGCTGAGACAGATCCACGCACCAGTGGCGCAGAGATTCTGGATGGTCAAGGAAAGCTGCTTGTCCCCGGATTGATCGACCTGCACGTTCATTTCAGAGAACCGGGCCAGACGGCCAAAGAGACTATCGAATCCGGCAGCAGGGCAGCCGTGGCGGGCGGGTTCACCTCGGTCTGCGCCATGGCGAACACCAAACCCGTGAATGACTCCGTGGCGGTGACCGAGCTGATGAAGAGCAAGGCCTTGGCTGCGAACCTCTGCCGCTACTTCCCCCTCGGCACAGTGACCAAGGGCATGGAAGGCGAGGAACTGGCGGACTACGGGAATCTGATGACTGCGGGATGCGTGGCCTTCAGCGATGATGGCAAATCCATCATGAACGCGGCCATCATGCGACGAGCCTTGAAATACACCTCATGGCTGGATGTTCCCATCGTGGCTCACGAGGAAGACACCAACCTGATGGGCAAGGGTTACATGAACGAAGGTGAGACCAGCGCGCGCCTTGGCTGCATCGGGATCCCGGCTTCTGCGGAAGAAGTCATGGTCGCCCGGGACATCATGCTGGCGGAGTACACCGGCGGCCATCTGCACCTGGCCCATCTCTCCACCAAAGGATCGCTGCGGCTCGTGCGCGAGGCCAAGGCCAACGGCATTCGCGTCACCTGCGAGGTCACGCCCCATCACTTCGCGCTCACGGACAAGGAGCTGATGAAGTTCGATTCCGATTACAAGATGAACCCGCCGCTTCGCTCCCAGGCTGACGTGGAGGCCATTTTGGAAGCCTTGGCGGATGGCACGGTGGATGCGATCGCCACGGACCATGCGCCCCACTCTTGGGACGACAAGGAGTGCGAACTGCCCATCGCCGCCTTTGGTGTCATCGGCTTGGAAACCGCGCTCCCGCTCACGCTCGAGTTGCTGGTGAACAAGAAGGTGATCACCTTGAACCGGGCCATCGAATTGTTCTCCTCGGGTCCTGCCAAGACCTTCAGGCTGGATCGGAAAGGCCTCGGGTCCCTGGCCGCAGGCAATCCGGCGGATTTCACGCTGGTGGACTTGGACGCCAAGATCACGGTGGATCGTGCCTTCATCCAGAGCAAGTCCTTCAATTCGCCGTTCAAAGGAATGACGCTGCCCGGCAAGGTGCTGGGGACGTGGGTGGAAGGGCGCAGGGTCTGGGAGGCCTGACGGCTCAGATCGCAGTCCGGATCCGTCACTCTATTGTCGTAATGCTGGAATGCAGAAGAGGCACGGCTCAGTCGCCGTGCCTCTTCGCTTAACACCTGATTTTGGTCGTGTCTGTTCCGTGATGCGTTCGGAAATGATGCTGGACCTTCATGAATTTCCCGTTGCGCGTGGCTGGGGGAAAAGAATGATCGGAGGAGCCCTGCGGGCTCCTCCGATCAGCCCATGCCGTGTTTCTTCATGATCGCGGCTCGCTGGGCATCGAACTCGACCTGAGTGATGAGTTGGGAGTCGAAGAGATCCTTGAGCTCCGTCAGCTCTTCCTTCAAGGATTTTGCTGGGGTCGCAGGGGTGGGCGCTGCGGGGGCCGTTCCTGCAGGGAAGGGGGCCTGGGCCATCTGACCCATGGCGCCGCCCATCTGCTGCCCCATCATGTTGCCCATGCCGACACCCATGCCCAGTCCCATGCCCATGCCCGCGAGACCGCCGGGATTTTGGGCGGCGAGCGGAATGGAGTCCGCTACTTGCATCTGCGTGTAGGCGCCCATGACGGGAGCCATCATGCCCAGCTGGGTGCGTTTGTCCATCATGGCCTCCACTTCCTCCGGGAGGCTGATGTTCTCGATGAAGAGCTTGGAGCACTCCAGGCCCATGGTCTGGAACTCGGGATCCATCTTCTGCCTGAGCAGGTCCGAGAGATCCTCATACTTCGCGGCCAGGTCCAGGGCAGGGATCTTCGCCTCGCCCAGGGCATCCGTGAACTTGGTGATGATGCTCTTGCGGAGCTGTTCCGTGATGTCGTCCTTGGTGTACACGCCGTTGGTGCCCACCAGTTCCTTCAGGAACTTCTTGGAATCCTTCACGCGGATGGTGTAGATGCCGAAGGCGCGGATGCGCAGCATGCCGAAGTCCGCGTCGCGCATCATGATCGGATTGGGCGTGCCCCAGCCGAGGTCGTTGAAGAGCCGGGTGTTCGTGAAGTACACCTCGGACTTGAAGGGACTCTCGAAACCATACTTCCAGCCCTTGAGGTCAGCCAGTATCGGCATGTTCCGGGTGGTGAGCGGGTGCGTGCCTGCCGGGTAGGTATCCGCGAACTGGCCTTCGCTTACGAGGGTCGCTTCCTGGCTTTCCCGGCAGACGAGCTGCGCGCCGTTCTTGATCTCCTGGTTCCGGACAGGGAAACGCCAAGCGAGGATGTCGTTGGAATCATCCAGCCATTCGATGATTTCGAGGAATTGAGCTTTGCCCCAGTCCATAAGACCCATGGAGGCCTCCATCCGGCATCAAGCCGATGGACAAGTTTACGCAGGGCGTCCAGGGATGGGAGGAGGTTCCGCTCACCGGAGAAATATTCCAGTCCAGTGGCACGGGCGACGGGCCAACTTGAATCAGAGCTATTGATGGACTTTTCGTTTGGGTGGCTTCGGATTGGGGATCCGGTCCTCCGTGAAGACCATGTGCGTATCGCAATCCACCACGCAGCGCCAGCCGCGCTCCTCATTGGGCATGCGCACATCCACCTCCCATCCACAGCTGGCCCCGTTGAGATAGATCTTCTTCGCGCTCACCGCGATGCCCTTGGTCTGCTGTTCCGCTATGGCCTTGGCCTCCTTGGCCGTGTGGACGGGACCCTTGATGCGGGGGAGCCTGGAAGCGGCCGATAGGGCGAGACAAGGCACCAGTACCAGCGAATACAGGCCGCGCATGTTGACTCCGGAGATGGGTGCGCCCAGCTTAGTCCCGCGCTTCTGGAATGTCCAGGAGCCTCAACCAGCTCGCGTGATCGGTGGGACGAACGCTTGTTTGGCCTTCCCATTTAAGTGTGTGGAGCCGCAAGGCACCATGCTCGAAACCCAGGAGGATCCCATCCCCGGTTTTCTTGAACTGCCCAGGCGGGCAGGACGATTCGGAGGGCAAGGCCCAGGCGATTTTCAGGACCTTGTCTCCCTCTCGCAGGAAGGCATTGGGCCAGGGATCAGCCACCGCGCGAACCTGGTTGAAGGCTTCCTGGGCCGTCATGGCGAAGAGCAGCCGCGAGTCTTCGGGTTTGCGTCCTCCAAAGTAGGTGGAAGGGCCCAGGGTCTTCTGATCGCGCCGAGGTGCTGTCCCGTCGATCAACCGGGGTATCGCTTCACGGATCAGTTCTCTGCCCGCCCTGGCCGCCTTCATAGTCAAGCTCAACGCCGTCTCGTCCCACTCGATGGGGATTGACGCTTGAGCGATGATGGCGCCGTCATCGGGCTTGGGTGTCATCGCATGAAGGGTCACGCCCGTTGATGCTTCGCCCTTCACCAGGACCCAGTTGATGGGTGCCCGGCCGCGGTAGGCGGGAAGCATGGAGCCGTGGAGATTGTAGGCACCGAGTTTCGGAATGGCGAGGAAACGGGCCTGGATCATTTCCCGAAAATAGAAGCTGAACAGGAAATCGGGATTGATTTTCTGGATCTCACCATAGACGCGGTCATCGTTGAAATTGGGCTCCATGCGGACAGGGATGCCCTTCTCCTGCGCGAGCGCGGCTGGCGCTTCGAACCAGGTTTCATCGGAAGCTTGGCGATAGGTGTAGAGAGCGCGCACATCCACGCCCGACTCGAGCAGGCCAGCCAACGCTTGGTAACCTACGGGAGAATAGGCGCACACGATTGCGGAAACCATAGCCGTCCCCTCCATCACTTGATCGTGACGCCACGGCCCGTCGCGATCCGTTCCACAATGGCGCTGCTGCTGTGTCCCGGCAGGAAGGGAATCAGCACCAGCCGTCCTCCCCGCGCCTCGACGATATCCCGGCCCACCACGTTCTCAGGCGTGTAGTCCCCGCCCTTCGCCAGGACATCGGGCTGGATGGCTTGAATGAGATTGAAGGGAATGTCCTCGTCGAACCGGACGACCGCGTCCACGCTTCGGAGGCCCAGGAGGATCATGGCCCGGGCTCGTTCATCCTGCAGCGGGCGGCTGGGGCCTTTGATCCGGGCAACGCTTGCATCGCTGTTCAAGCCGACTACAAGGAAATCGCCCAGGGCGCGGACATCCTCAAGATACTTGACGTGACCTGGATGAAGCAGATCGAAACACCCATTCGTGAAGCACAATGTCTTCGGGCGATGGGGGAAGGCTTTCCAAAAAGCTTCGGGCGTGAGGAAGAAACGATCCAGTGACGTCATCAAATGTCCGGGATAAAATGGAAGATTGCGGTTTAGACCGCCGATCCTTTGAGGATGCCATGCCGCTGTATGAATATCGCTGTCAGGTTTGCGGGGAGATGGAAGAGAAGATCCAGTCCTATTCTGCCCCCACGGAGCATGATTGCCCGAAATGTGGTTCGACGAAGGGAATGAACCGCCAGATTTCGAAGGTGGCCTTCAATCTATCGGGGGGTGGCTGGTACGCCCAGGGATATTCCGATAAAGCGAGCAGCGGGTCCTCCAAGGAGTCAACCTCTTCCTCTGCAGGTGGATGCTGCGGCGGGGCGTGCGCCTGTAAACCCGGCGCCTGAAGTAATTGACTATTTGACATTTGGCATGCCTTTGGTATGCTTATCAGTTCCCGGCCCAGGCCGGGCCACCGTTTCATGTCCATCCGATGTCGACGCCATCCGGCCAGCGACCTCTCGGGTCCAGGCGCAACAAGGTTTGACGCCTACACAAGGAGGTTGGAGTGCCAACCATCAATCAGCTGATCCGCCAGGGGCGGA
>DCFP01000063.1:10001-10127 GCA_002319925.1 Holophagaceae bacterium UBA1801
TCACCACCACCCCCAAGAAGCCCAATTCCGCGCTTCGCAAGGTGGCCCGCGTGCGCCTCACCAATGGCATCGAGTGCACTACCTACATCCCGGGCGTGGGTCACAACCTGCAGGAACACTCCATCG
>DCFP01000070.1:0-16922 GCA_002319925.1 Holophagaceae bacterium UBA1801
GTCTGCACCTCGTCGAAGATGAGCAATGCGCCTGCGGTTGCTGCCTTCTCCTGGAGTTGTTGATAGAACGCTGGGGAGGCCGTCCGGATGCCGGACATGCTCTGGATGGGCTCCAGGATGACGGCTGCGACCTGGGTGAAGTCGAAGGCGTCGAGCGCTGCGAGGTCGTTCCAGGGCAACCGCGTGCAGGGCGCGAGAAGCGGCTCCAGGCCTTTGGTGATCTTGGGATCATCCGTGACCGAAAGTGCCAATGTGGTCCGGCCGTGCCAACCACCCTCGAAGGAGGCGTACTTCGTCCGCCCGGTCATGAGGGCAGCCACTTTCAGGGCGTTCTCGTTGGCCTCGGCGCCGCTGTTGCAGAAGAACACCGAGCCGAGACCGATGTCGCCCTTGGACTGGGCGAAGGCCAGCAGGGCTTCGGCGGCCTGATCCCGCACGGCCACGGATCCGGCGGTGCTGTAGAAGATCAGGTCCTGGGCCTGCTTGGCGATGGCCGCGGCCACCTTGGGGTGGGAGTGGCCGGTGCTGCAAACGCAATGCCCGCCGTAGAAATCCCAGAAAGCCCCTCCGTGACCGTCGAAAACCCGATCCCCGTGGCCCTTCGCGAGGAGGAAGGGGAAGGGCGCGTAGGTGGGCAGGAGGGCCGGAAGGGGCTGGGGGGTCCCCTTCGAGGTCCCTTCGGAGGATGCGTGAGTGTAAATTTGCGTAATTTGCAACATGATGATCCCAGGGTGCAGCCAGAGAGGTCGTCTTGTCAACGTAAAAAATTGCAATTTACTAAAAATTCCACCAAAATGAAATTCATGGGTGTAAATTCGTGCAAGTGATCGCTCCTGGAGCCGTGATGAATCTGGACAAGCTCATCCTCCAACACCTCGATCAGCAGGACATCTCGGATCAGCGAATCCTGCTGGAACGGCTGCAGGGTGATGGCCTGGAACTCACCCTCGCCACCCTGTCCCGCCATCTCAAGAAACTCAACGTCCGCAAGGATGCGGGCGTGTACCGGCGCATGGAACCCCCGCCAGTGGTGCCGGTGCCGTTCACCACGACCAAGGTGAAACCCAACATGCTCATCGTGAAGACGGGCTCTGGCCTGGCCCAGGCCCTGGCGCTGGCGCTGGATACCTCGGATCTTCGCTATTTGGCGGGTACGGTGGCGGGGGATGACACCCTCTTCTGTGCCCCGTTTGAACCCGAGCAGCTGGATGCGCTGGAGGTCGAAGTACGGAAGCGGCTGGCCGAAGGGCTGGGGCTGGAATAGCTCAGGGAAAGAATGATCGTTCAAACCACTGGTTTGAACTATCAGGCGTAGTCCTCGGGGTTCCGCAGCCGCTTGGCGATACGCTCGCGTAGGGCTTCGGGCACGAAGCCGGTGATGTCGCCGCCCATCATGCCGACGTCCCGGACCATCTTGCTGGACAGGACGCTGTATTCCTCCTTGGGCATGAGGAAGATCGTCTCAAGATCCGGTGCCAGTTTTCGATTCATGATGGCCATCTGGAATTCGTATTCGAAATCCGAAAAAGCCCGCACGCCGCGGATGATGCTGGTGGAACCCTGAAGGCGGGCGAAATCCACCAGAAGCCCATGGAAGGTGGCCACTTCGACATTGGCGAAGGGCTGGACCAGTTCCCGCAGGAAGTCGATGCGCTCGGCCACGCTGAAGGCGGGGTGCTTGGAAGGGTTGTGGAGCACAGCCACGATCAGGTGATCCACGAGTTTCTCGGCCCGCTGGATGAGGTCCCAGTGACCCATGGTCACGGGATCGAAGGTTCCTGGATAAATGGCTTTCAGCACGAGCGCCCCCGAGCAGGGGAAAGAGTAGCAACACCCGAATCCCAAAGGCGAGAAACTCGAAGGACCAAAGCCACGAATTCCCGCCAGCGGGTAAGGCGTTGGGCGAGCGGTATTCTCGTATTGGAATCAAGTGGTGACCGGATTGTGTCGTTTTTAAGACCATGACCAGACCTGGAAAACAACCTGTCGAGGGGGAGTTCCAAGGGCTTGGTCTATGGCTGGATACCTCCTGGATCAAGCGGCGCTCCTCCGTCGGAGTGAGGATCGCGGCGAGACTTGCTGTGATTTTCCTAGTCTTCGGCATCGTTCAGTTTTTCGTGGTACGGGGCATCACCCGAAGGCAGTTCCAGGACATCGAGCGGACCAATCTGCTGGAACGGACGCGGCAAGTGTTCCTTACCTTCGACCGAGAGAGCGCCTTCCTGAAGACCCTCACTACCTCGACGGCAGCCTGGCGCGACACCTATGAGTTCGCGATTCACCCGACCCAGGCGTACCTGGCTCGAAACTACGGGGGTGATTGGCCCAAAACCTACAACATCGATTTCGTGCTGATGGTCGGCATGGATGGCAGGAAGATTTGGTCGAGCGATTCCTATCCTGCATTCCCGTTGATGGGACCCGGGCTGTTCTCAGTGGACCGCTTCGACCGGAACAATCCATACATATTCCCTCAGGGGTTTCTTTTTTCGCACGATTACCAGATCAAGCCGACGGATTCCTTTACCGGCCTGATCAGCTCGGATGGCCGGACCTGGATCTATTGCGCCCACGCCATAACCAATGACGACCTTACCGGACCTCCGCGGGGAATGCTGATCTTTGGCCGGCTGATTGATGCAAAAACCCTTTCTGACTATGTTTCGGGCCTCAGTGATGAGTTGACGCTGGTTCCTGCTTCTGCGATTCCCCTCGAAGGGCCATCGGACGACCGCACCATCGCCAGTGAGTTTTCGTCCTATGGCGGCACTTACACCAGTGTCCAGACCGAAGGAGATCGCCTGGTTTCGTACTCCCCCATCTCGGATTTCGCGGGCAAACTCATCGGCGCATTGAGGCTTTCGATCCTGCGGCGGAATGAAGCCGCCGGAACCCATCTGGTCTGGCTCACGTCCCTCTCGCTGCTGGCCGCCGCCCTGATCACGTTGTTCGCCATTCTGCTGGCCATCCGTGCCACGGTGATCCTTCCCATCACACGGCTGGCTGCGTATTTGACAGCCCAGGGGGAAGGGCGGGACGAAGTCCTGAAGATGAAGACCCAGCGCGATGACGAGATTGGTGTCCTAGCGGAGCAAGCGAGGGTGCTCATCACCAAGGTCAAGGAACAGCATGCGGAGCTGGAAAGCCAGGCCAATACCGACCGGCTGACCGGGCTTCCCAACCGGAGATCCTTCGATTCCCACATCAACAAGGAATTCCGGCGCCTGCTGCGCAGCAGGCGGGGCAACCAGAAGAAAGGCCAGATGGCCGTCGTCGTGATCGACGTGGATCACTTCAAGTTGTTCAACGACACCAATGGCCACGTGGCGGGAGACGCGTGCCTGCGGGCCATCGCCGAATCCATCCGTTCCTGCATCTCCCGGGCGGGCGACCTTGCCTGCCGTTTTGGTGGTGAGGAGTTCGTCGTGGTCCTTCCGGACACGGATGAAGCCGGCGCCTTGGTCGTGGCCGAGGCCATTCGATTGGCGGTGGAACACATTGCGCTTCCGCACACCACCTCCCCCGTGGCCAAGGTGGTCACCGTGAGCGCGGGTGTGGCTGCGCTGGAGGTCGAGGAAAACTTCCAGATCGAACTACTCATCGAATGGGCGGACCAAGCCCTGTATGCCGCGAAGAATGCGGGCCGGAACCGGGTGGTGGGCAGCACGTCCCTGGTATGACACCCTAGAAGCATGACCAGCCAACGCGTCTCCATCGGTCTTCTGTTCGGCGGCGAGAGCCCGGAGCACGAGGTTTCCATCGCCACGGCGAGGAGCATCGCCAAGCATCTTCCCAAGGATCGCTTCGAGGTCATTCCCATCGGGATCGCGAGGAATGGGGTCTGGGTGGTGACGAAGGATCCCTTCGCCAGGCTCAGCGCCAATGAGCAGCCCGAACGGAGCAACTACCCTTTCCTGCCCCTGGAAAAGGGAGCCGAGGAGACACCCCTGCCCGATGTCTTCTTCAACGCATTGCATGGTGCTGGCGGGGAGGACGGTCAGATCCAGGGTTATCTGGAACCCCTGCATCGGCCGTATACCGGCGCCGGACTGCTGGCCATGGCCGCGGGCATGGACAAATGGATCACCAAACGAATTTGGGAATCCGAAGGCCTGCCTGTGACGCCCTACGTTGGGATCACCGAGGAGCAGTGGGTCCGGGACCGGGAACCCGTTCTCATGAGCCTCGCCTCGCTGGGAGTTCCGGCCTTCGTGAAGCCGGTGAACCTGGGTTCCAGCATCGGCATCCAGAAAGTGAAGCGGCGCGAAGATCTGGCGGCCGCCATCGATCAGGCTTTCCGGTTCGATCGACGGGTGCTGGTGGAGAAAGGGTTGGACGCGCGGGAACTGGAAATTGCGGCACTGGGCGGGGACGATCCCTTCATCAGCGTGGTCGGCGAGATCCTGGTGGGGGGCGAGTTCTACGATTTCAACGACAAGTACATCGACGGCAAGAGTTCCACCAAAATCCCCACGGATATTCCCTCCAGTGTGGCCAGGGAAATTCACCGCTACGCCCGCGAGGCCTACCGGTCCCTGGATACCTATGGTATGGCTCGCATCGATTTCTTCCTGGAGCGGGGTTCCAACAAGGTCTTTTTGAACGAGATCAACCTGATCCCCGGGTTCACCAGCATCTCCATGTACCCCAAGCTCATGGAGGCCAGCGGGATTCCGTACGAAGAGCTGCTGACCCGGCTCATCGATCTGGCCCTGGCCCGGCATCAGCAGATGCAGAGCAAACAGCGGGGTTACGAGAGCGGGACGAACTGGTTCGCTTGACCGGGGCTGAAATGACCCATTGAGAATCGGCCGCCGTAGCTTATGTTGAATCAGGTCTGGGGGGACCATGGACGCGATGTCGGTCAGCTTATCGGGACTCAATGCCGCATCGTTGGGTATGGGCGTGGTTGCCAACAATGTGGCCAACGTCAACAGCAAGGACTACCGGGCCAAGCGCCTGGACTTCGAGGATGTCGCTGAGGGTGGGGTGACACCTTCAGGACTGACGGCCAGCGGGGAGACACCGTTTCCGGGAGGCTCCAACGTCGAGCTGGACAACGAATTCGTGAACATGTTGACCTATGCGGACGCCTACAAAGCCAACGCCAAGGCTCTCGAGGTCCAGCAGGAGATCCTCGGGACCGTGATGGACATGAAGGTCTGAGGGTCTTCGCGCCTTCACTAAGTTAGGCCTGTCCGCGGGTAGCCAGGGAACGTGATCCAAGTCTCATGGGGATCTTGGAAGATGGTCTGTCGCTTCACGATTCTTGGCTTCTACAACCCCTTAAGGCAGGTCAATCATGATCAACAGCGCACTGATCAACCCTCGCAGCATCGTGGTCGTGGGAGCGTCCAACGATATCCACAAGCCCGGCGGGAAGATCCTCAAGAACCTGCTCGACAACCAGTTCAAGGGCCAGCTCTACGTCGCCAATCCCAAGCAGGACGAGGTCCAAGGCGTCAAGTCCTACAAGGACCTGAATGAGCTGCCCCAGACCGATCTGGCCATCCTGGCCGTGGCCGCGCCCCATTGTCCAGCTGCCGTGGAACTCCTTGCCAAGGAGAAGGGCACCCGCGCCTTCATCATCATCTCGGCGGGCTTCAGCGAAGAAAACGAAGAAGGCGCCAAGCTGGAAAAACAGATCGTGGAGATCGTGAACAGTGTGGATGGCTGCCTCATCGGCCCCAACTGCACGGGCGTGCTGACGCCGAACCACGCCAGCATGTTCACCCTGCCCATTCCCGAGCTGACGAATCATGGCTGCGACTTCATCTCCGGTTCCGGTGCCACGGCCGTCTTCATCATGGAATCCGCCATCCTGAAGGGCATCAAGTTCTCCAACGTGTTCGCGGTCGGAAACAGCGCCCAGACAGGCGTGGAAGACGTTCTTGCCTACATGGACGAAACCTTCGATCCCGAGACCAGCTCAAAGATCAAACTGCTCTACGTCGAGAACATCAAGGACCCCGATTCCCTGCTGGAACATGCGTCATCGCTGATCCGCAAGGGCTGCAAGATCGCCGCGATCAAGGCCGGGGCCTCGGAAGCGGGCAGCAGAGCGGCCTCCAGCCACACGGGCGCCATCGCCAGCTCTGATCTCGCCGTGGAAGCCCTCTTCCGCAAGGCTGGCATCGTGCGCTGCTTCGGACGCGAAGAGCTGACCACCGTCGCCGGCGTCTTCATGCACAAGCCCCTCCAGGGCAAGCGCATCGCGATCATCACCCATGCGGGTGGCCCCGCGGTCATGCTGACCGATGCGCTGTCTTCCGGCGGCCTCGAAATCCCCAAGATCTCCGGAGCCAAGGCCGAGGAATTGAAGGCCAAGCTCCTGCCGGGCTCCTCCGTGGCCAATCCCATCGACTTCCTGGCCACGGGCACCGCCGAGCACCTGGGCCTCATCATCGATCACTGCAACAAGCATTTCGACAACATCGATGGCATGGTCGTCATCTTCGGAACGCCGGGTCTCTCCGAGATCTTCGATGTCTACAAGGTTTTGCATCAGAAGATGGCCACCAGCAAGAAGCCCATCTTCCCCGTGCTGCCCTCGCTGATCACCGCGAAGAAAGAAGTGGAATACTTCCTCTCCGAGGGCCACATCAGCTTCCCCGACGAAGTGCTGCTGGGCCGCGCGCTCACGCGCATCTATCACACACCGCAGCCCGCCGAGGAGAAGATCGAATTCCACGGCGTCGATATTCCGAAGATCCGCAAGATCGTAGATAGCTGCGAGCGGGGCTACATCGCGCCCAAGACTATCCAGTCCCTGCTGACCGCCGCCAACATTCCCTTCGTGAAGGAAGGTGTGGGAACGACCAAGGAAGAGATCCTCGCCCTCGCCTCGGACGCGGGCTATCCCGTGGTCATGAAGGTGGTGGGTCCCCTGCACAAGTCCGATGTGGGCGGCGTGACGCTCAACATCAAGTCGGAGGAACATCTGGTCGCTGAATTCGAACGCATGATGAAGATTCCCGGCGCGACAGCGGTCATGGTGCAGCCCATGATCTCCGGCACGGAGCTCTTCATCGGCGCCAAGTACGAACCGAAGTTCGGGCACGTGGTGCTTTGCGGCCTCGGCGGCATCTTCGTGGAGGTGCTGGAGGATGTCTCCTCAGGCCTCGCGCCCCTCACCTATGCCGAAGCCTATTCCATGATCCGCTCCCTCAAGAGCTACAAGATCATCAAGGGCGCCCGGGGCAAGGAAGGCATCAACGAGAAGAAGTTCGCCGAGATCATCGTGCACCTCTCGACCTTGCTTCGCTTTGCCACGGAGATCAAGGAATTGGACCTCAACCCGCTCCTGGGCACGCCCACCAGTGTGACGGCCGTGGACGCTCGCTTCCGGGTGGAATAGGCAAAGCTAAATTCGGATCCCGTGCTTTCCGATGGGATGAGGCAGCGTTATCATTCCAGCGCTTCTCATCCCATCGGAGTTTGTCATGTTCGAATCCGCCGAACTGGGCCACTGCATCGATAAGGAAGTCTGGAAGAAGGAGGTTCCGGCCCTGCGGGAAGCCCTGCTGGATGCCCAGTACGATATCTTCGCGGCCAAGAAGTTTCCGGTGATCATTCTCATCGCGGGGGTCGATGGTTCGGGCAAGAGCGCGGTGGTGAGCACCCTCAACGAATGGATGGATCCCCGGCACATTCAGGTGAACGGCTTGGATGATCCCTCCGACGAGGAACTGGAGCGGCCCCACATGTGGCGCTATTGGCGGCTTCTCCCTCCCAAAGGGAAGATGGGCATCTTTGACGGGAGCTGGTATTCCTGGCCCATCCTCCAGCGGGCCAACGGCCACCTGAACAGCGAGCGCATGGACCAGGACATGGAGCGGGTGCGGCGTTTCGAGCAGATGCTGATCGACGAAGGCGCGCTGATCATCAAGTTCTGGATGCATCTCTCCAAGAAGACCCAGGAGAAGCGGCTGATCAAGCTGGAGAAGGATCCCAAGACCCGTTGGCGGGTCACCGAACGGGACTGGAAGCATTTCAAGCTCTACGACACCTTCCGGGAGGTTTCCGAGCGGGCGTTGCGGCTGACCAGCACCGCGGATGCACCCTGGATCGTGGTGGAAGCCACGGACGAGCGCTACCAGCAGCTCACGGTGGGGAAGGTCCTCCTCGAGCGATTGCGGGCACGCCTTGACAACCCTGCTCCGAAGGCCGTCGTCGTCAAAGCGCCGCCTTCCATTTCCAGCATCGATGGCGTGAACATCCTCAGCTCCCTGGACCTCACCCAGAAACTCGAGAAAGAGGACTACGAGAAGCAATTGGAGAAGCTGCAGGGCGAGTTGAATCTCCTGACACGCCACAAGGACTTCAAGAGCCATTCGGTGGTGCTGGTCTTCGAGGGCGTGGATGCCGCGGGCAAGGGCGGCAGCATCCGGCGAATCACGCAGGCCATCGACGCCCGGGTCTGCCGCATCATTCCCATCGCCGCGCCGACGGAGGAGGAACGGGCTCAGCCCTACCTCTGGCGGTTCTGGCGGCACTTGCCCCGGGCGGGGAAGTTCGCGATCTTCGATCGTTCCTGGTACGGGCGCGTGCTGGTGGAGCGAGTGGAGGGGTTCTGCTCCGAGGCCGACTGGATGCGAGCCTACGGCGAGATCAACGACTTCGAACACCAGCTGGTCCGCAACGGGACGATCCTCATGAAGTTCTGGCTGACCATCTCCCAGGCGGAACAGCTCAGGCGCTTCGAGGAACGGCAGGCCACCAGCTTCAAGCGCTTCAAGATCACGGAAGAGGACTGGCGGAACCGCGAGAAATGGGGCCTGTACGAGAACGCCATCTGCGACATGCTGGAACGCACCAGCACGGAGATCGCGCCCTGGACTCTGGTGGAAAGCGAGGACAAGCTCTTCGGCCGCATCAAGATCCTGAAGGCCCTCTGCCGGAAGATCGAGGCCGCATTGTAAGATCCCCTTCGTGAGCCTATCCCACCCAGCCCTCCTCTGGTTCTTCCTCGGCATCCCTATCGGGTTGTTTATCATGGGCGCGAGCCTGTTCTTCGCCCGCTGGAACAAGCTGAAGACCCGCGCCCGCGGGGACCCGGAGGAAATGCTGCTCGGGGCGGTTTCCCAGAGCCTCCGGGAGCGGGGCCAGCTGGCCGCCAGCCTCGGCGAGCTGCGGACCGTGCACGAGCGGCTTCTGGATGCCCTCCCATTCGGCATCCTGTGGGTGGACCAGCAGCAGCGGGTGGCGGCGCTGAACGCTGAGGGCCGCAGGATCTTGGGGGTCAAACCCGGCGTGGTTGGGCTGGAGGCGGGGTTCGTGTTGGAGCCCTTTCCCTGGTTGCTGGACGCCCTGGCCCAGCAGCCTGGGCATACGTGGCGGTGCGATGGTGGCGGGCGGCGATGGCAGCTCGGTCGCATCGAAGCGCCGGACAAGGTGGGTGCCTTGGTGCAGATCGAGGACATCACCGATCTGGAAGTGGAAGAGCGGCGCGCCCAGCTTCGGGAGCGGTTCGCCGAACTGGGCGAGATGACCGCGGGGATCGCGCATCAGCTGAAGAACGGACTGGCCGTGTTGAGAGGGCAGGGTCAGCTGCTGAAGCGAGCCGGGCACGAGGAAGCCGCCGAGGACATCCTCATGGAAACGGAGGAGCTGGAGCTCGTCCTGCAACGCTTCCTCCAGTGGGCGAAACCTCTGGAGCCGACCTGCGCGCTCCTACGCTTGGAACAGGCCGCCGAGCAGGCCGCTGCAGAGATCCGGAAGCGTCCGGTCAGCCAAGGCAGGGTTGTGGAAGTGCAGGGGCAGGGCAGTGCCCAGGCCGATGCCATGCTGCTGCATCAGGCCCTGGTGAACCTCCTGGAGAACGCCTGCCAGGCCAGTCCCATCGGAGGGCTCGTGCGCATCCAGGTGGACGAAGGCCGCTTGGAGATCCTGGACGAGGGACCGGGTTTGGGAGAAGACACGATGATCCGGATGCTCAAGCCTTTCGAGAGTGGGCGTCCTGATGGCACCGGGTTGGGGCTGCCCCTGGCCCTGAAGTGGATCAATGCGCAGGGAGGGGATCTGCGCATCGAGAAGCGAACAGAAGGCGGCACACAGGCTACGATCCGTTGGTGAATCGGGATTTTTGCCGGCCGAGCGGAATCGGCGAACCTCATCTCCGGCCTGCGCGTTTACACTCTTCCCATGCGTATCGCCCTGTTGCAGCTTGGTTCCCGTCTTGCCGATCCCGAGGCCAATGGCAAGGTCATTGAAAGCGCCTACCGTGAAGCGTTGGCTCTCGGAGCCCAGCTGGTCATCACCCCCGAGATGGCCGTGCCCGGCTATCTCGCTGAGGACCGCATGTGGGAGCCCCGTCTCCGCCAACGGGTCGTGGCGGAGACTGAACGCCTCCTGTCCCTGGCTGGGCCGGTGCCCCTCGTCGTCGGCACCTGCAGCCCCGCTCCTTCGGGCCGGTTGTGGAACGAATTGAGATGGTGCGAGAACGGGAACGTTCGAGCCATCGTTCGAAAGCGGATCCTTCCGGTTTATGACGTGTTTGACGAGAGTCGGTATTTTGACGCGGATACCGGCCGACAGCCGCTCGTCGATCACCTTGGAGAAAAGGTCGGGCTCTCCATTTGCGAGGATATGTGGGCGGATGCATCGCTGGTGGCCAGCCCCATCCACTACCCCTTCGATCCCATCGCGGAACTGGCTGAGCAGGGCGCGACTCTGGTGCTCAACGCCTCCGCCAGTCCGGGTGCTCTTGGCAGCTATGTCCCGCCGAGCTGCAGCGCGCCCTGGGCGGTGCCTTCCAAACTGTCCATGCGGCGAACGCTGCTCTCGGGCCATGCGGCCAAGCACGGGATTCCCGTCGGCTACGCCTGCCGGGTGGGTTCCGAGAGCTGGCTGACTTTTGACGGTGGCTCAGGCTTGGCCCTTCCGGACGGCACGTGGCAGACGGACAAGCACTTCGAGGAAGGTATCGTGATGGTGGACTCCAAGGTGCAGGGCCGTCCCTGGCCGGCGGAACCCAGCGAGGGAGCCTACCTGCGCAGGGCCTTGGGGATGGGGCTCAAGGAGAACCTCGCAAAGCAGGGACTCGAAGGTGTCGTCATCGGCCTCTCGGGGGGCATCGATAGCGCCGTTGTCGCGGCCGTTGCCGCCGAGAACCTGGATCCGAGGCGTGTCCTTGGAGTGGCCCTCCCCACGCGGTTCACGAGCTCCGAAAGCCTGGCGCTGGCGGAGGAGCAAGCCCGGGCGACTGGCATCTACTTTTTGACCGTCAGCGCCGACGCGCCTTTCGAGGGAGCGGATCAGTCATTGCGGGCCATCTTCCCCGAGCGATCTTTCGGGCTCACCGACGAGAACATCCAGAGCCGTGCCCGCGGGATGCTGCTCATGGGGCTGACCTCCGAGCCCGATGTACACCGGATGCTGGGCACGAGCCGCGTGGCCGTACTGAACACGGGCAACAAGAGCGAAGCCGCCACGGGATATTTCACGCTCTACGGGGACGGAATCGGCGCCTTTGGAATCCTGGGCGATTGCCTGAAGGCTCGCGTTTTTGCGTTGGCCCGCGAATTGGGTACGGTCCCGAAGGGAGTCCTGGAGCGCAAACCCACGGCGGAATTGCGGCCCAACCAGACGGACGAGGCGAGCCTGATGCCCTATGTCCAACTGGACGCCATCCTGGGTGCGCTCCTGGAAGCCCAGCGCCAGGAAGAGACGCTATCCGATGATCTGGCCTTTTTCCTGGAGGGTGAAGCCCTGGCACAAGCCCGGGCGGCGCTTCCGCGGATCCTCCGGCTCCTGCGCTCGTCGGAATTCAAGCGTCGCCAGCTCCCCTTCGCCTTGAAGGTAAGCCCTTGGGCCTTCGGCCGCGGCAGAAGGATTCCGTTGACGGCTGTCTGAGCCGATCAGGGAGCTGTCTTCAGGGTACCAATATCGATTTGCTCGATATCGACATAGGTCTTCAGGGGATCGATGAGTACCGCCCCGAAGCGGCTGCGGTCCAGCTCATAGGTATGATCATCGCCAGTTGGAATGGGATCTCCCAGAGGATCGAAGACGTGGTTGCCCGCGCCAGCGAACACTTCGTCCGGGTGTTGCGAAGCCGCGATGCAGCAGCCGATGGTGAACACGCCGTTCTCGATGGCGCGGGCTCTCAGCAGTGTTTCCCAGATGTGATTCCTGCGCCAGGGCCACCAGGCCACGGCCAGCAAGGCATCGCAATTGGCCTGCATCCGCAGGGCTCGGGCCTGCTCCGGAAACCGGACATCGTTGCAATTCATCAGACCGAGGGTCCAGTCTTTGATCCGCACTGCAACATAGCGATCACCCGGTTCCCAGAGATCAAATTCACCGTTGGGTCCGAACAGGTGGACCTTGTCGTATCGCGCACACTCTTGACCCCGGTGCCAGACCGTCAAGCGATTGCGGCGATCCTCCGTGAAAGAACCGAAAACGAAGACGAGTTCAGGATGCTCCGCGGAAACCGATGCGAAGGTCAGCCGGACCAGGGCTGGCTCCACGAGACGTTTGTAGCCGTGCAGAAAACCTTCCGGAAACACGCAGAGTTCCGCCCCTGAGCTTGCGGCGAGACTCGCTTCCTCTTCCACCTGGCGGAGGTTGGTATTCACATCGAGACATAGGGATCGCGAAAGGTGAATTTTCATAATATTCTCATTGAAGGACAACGTCTGCGGTTCCAGAGTATTCTCTTACATGCAGATGAGGTGGTGGTCCCTTTACGAAAATGACAGGCCTTGACCTTCCATCATCTGATCCAGATCGACTTTCCCTAGAGCCCAGGAGGCCCATGTTCACTTCCATACCCACGAGGAGCGCCATGCGGCAAGCCCTGGAAGCGGCTCTGGGCGCCTGCGAGGGCGTCCTCCCCGCCAAGGGGGGCGCTTCCGCGGAGCATGCAGAACCTGCGTTCATCGTGAGTCCCCGTCTGTCTGAAGCCCTTTCCATGGCCGTGGATCGCCATCGCAGCCAGGTTCGGAAGGGCACCACCATTCCCTACGTAACACACCTCCTGGCGGTCACAGCCCTGGTTGGAGAATCCGGAGGGAGCGAGGAGGAGATGATCGCCGCCCTCCTTCACGATGCCGTGGAAGATGGTGGCGGCAGGCCGCTGCTCGATGAGATCCGCCGGGTTTTCGGCAGTTCCGTGGCCGATATCGTCGAAGGTTGCTCGGAACATTTTGGATCTGGCGAGAAGGCCCCATGGCTCGAACGCAAACAGTCCTACCTCACTCGGCTGGCGGAAGCGCCCTTGACCGTCCTGCGTGTCACCTGCGCGGACAAGCTGCACAACGCGTTATCCATCGCCCGAGATCTCAAAGCCCAGGGGCCCTCCATGTTCGAGCGCTTCAAGGGTGATCGGGAGGGGACTCTTTGGTACTACCGATCTTTGGCGCGTCTCTATGGGGCCCTTGTTCAGGATGAGCCCAACCTGGATTCTGGCTTCCGGGCTGTCATCCGGGAACTGCGGGAAACGGTTGCAAGCCTGGAAGGGTGATTCAGTCACAATCCAAAGGAAAGACCCTGGGATAATGGTTCCCGGATCACAATTCCCTTCTTGCGAGAGGGATGGATTCGCACATGTTTTAATTACATGAAACTTCGCTGAATCTTCATCGCACCGGTTTCGATGGGAGCACGTCAATGCGACCAATCAAGGATGCTGGGTGGGCTCGGATCAAGGCGGCACCAATGTTCAAATCGGCGCCCAAGTCCTCGCCCCAGGCCTATTGGGCCTGGGTGCGCAAACAGGACGTGACGACTCAGCGAGTGGCCTGGTTCCTCTTGCGGATGGCCGATGCTGGCGAAGCGGCGGATGGGTTGGAGAATTACCACCTGGTGGGATCCAGCTTCGATCCCGACAGGATATGGATCCTGGAACAGGAAACCCGAGCCTTGATGGCCGATTTCATCCTGGAGCCATCGAAATACATCTCTTGAAAGAACGGACACAGGACACAGCATTTCAAGGCTGAAAATTTCTTCGGGCCTTGAGAGGGCTTTCGGCGATTGGTGAAGGGAGTCCCCTGCGGGCCGCGATGCACTCAGTGCGTGCTTCGCTTTCGTTACGGGCGCATCAGCACCGATTCGACTCCCTTCACCGGCACCAATCCTCTTCGAGCATGAGTGGCCCTACATGATTGGGGTTAGTGAAGGGAGCCCCTGCGGGCCGCGATGCTGGTTGCGCCCGCTCACCCGCTAGCGCGGGCTGCTTCGCATGCAGGGCATGCTCAGCTTTCCCATCTATCGCTTGGTCCACTGGACCAAGCTCCTGCTCGCCAGGCTCGCAGAGATGGGTCCCTCTATCGGCGCACCATCATCGATTCGACTCCCTTCGCCGGCACCAAAAGACCCCTAACGGGGCCATTTGGTGCCGGTGAAGGGAGTCGAACCCCCAAGCCTTTCGGCGGTCGATTTTGAGTCGACTGCGTCTGCCATTCCGCCACACCGGCTTGCCTCTCCAGCATAGCGTGTCTTGTGAATTAGCCCAAGGCATATGCCTCTGAGCCAATCATTCCAAGCCGAAAGCGGAGGTCTCGAGTTCCCGTTTCACGACCGACATGAACTGATCTGCCACGGATCCGTCGATGATGCGGTGGTCGAAAGTCAGGCTGGAAAGCATCATCTGGCGGATGGCGATGGTGTCAGTGCCATCGGCGGCTGTGATCACGGCAGGCCGTTTGACGATTCCTCCGATGCCCTGGATGGCTACCTGGGGCTGGTTGATGATGGGGAGGCCAAAGAGATCGCCGTAGACGCCGGGATTAGTGATGGTGAATGTGCCTCCCTGGATCTCTTCCGGCTTGAGCTGCTTCGTGCGGGCGCGGTCCGCTAGATCATTCAGCCCCCGGGCCAGTCCTCCGAGGTTCATCTGGTCTGCGTTCTTAATCACAGGCACGAGTAAACCCCAATCCAGATTTACGGCGATTCCAAGGTGGATGTCCTGCTTGTAGACGATGGAATCACCATCCACCGAGGCATTCACGATCGGGAAAGCCCTGAGGGCCTTGATGGCAGCAGCCATGATGAAGGGCATGTAGCTGAGCTTGGTGCCGTAGGCTTGCTCGAAACTGGATTTGTGGCGATTCCTCAAGGTGGCCACATGCGTCATATCGATTTCAAAGACGGTGTAGACGTGGGCGCTGGTGCGCTTCGAAGCGATCATGTTCTCGCTGATCGCCTTGCGCATCCGGCTCATGGGTTCGGATTTGATGCGTTCACCGGAGGCGAAAACGGGTGTCGAGGGAAGAGCCATCGTTGGAGAAATATTGGGGGCTCCCGCAGGAATATTCACTGCCGCGGTGGAGGAGCCCGCGGGCTGACTGCTGGCCATCTCGGCGAGATGCTTCTCCATGTCTTCCTTGGTCACGCGCCCCAGGTAGCCCGTACCTTTCACCGAGAGGAGATCAACGCCATGGGCTTCCGCCATCTTCCTGACGAGGGGGCTTGATTTTGTGGCCAGTCTGGATTCCAGGGAGTTGTCGCCCGCAGACGAGGCGACAGGAAGTGACGGACTTTTCCGAGTCTCGCCCGTCGTCTTGGAAGCGACGGTCTCCACGGCCGGGATTGGCGAAGCGGGCTTCTCATCGGCTTTCCCCAGGCGGGCGACCACGGTTCCCACCGGAACGGTAGTATTCACAGGGACGAGGATTTCAATCAACACGCCTTCCGCAGGGGAGGGGATTTCCGCATCAACCTTGTCGGTCGAAATCTCGTAGAGGGTTTCGTCTTTCCGGATGCTCTCGCCAGCACTGCGATGCCATTTGAGGATGGTCGCTTCCGCGATGGATTCTCCCATCTGAGGCATGATGATATCGAAGGCCATGGGAACTCCTAAGCATCTAGAGGCGGCGATTTGCGATGGTGATCCGTGACCGATTGGAAGGCCCAGGCCCACTCCAAAAGCTTTACATCGGAAAGGGATGGACCAATGAGTTGCAGGCCGACTGGCAAGGCTTTTTGCGGTTCATCCGCGGGAGCAGCAAAGCCTGCGGGGATGGATAGACAGGGCAGGGCAGCCAATGAGGACGTGACTGTAAAAACGTCAGCCATGTACATGGACATGGGGTCCTGGAGTTTGGAGCCGATCTTGAATGCGACCGTGGGACTGACGGGGGTCAGCAGCACATCCACCTTCTTGAATGCCTCGGTGAAATCCCGGGCGATGAGGGTTCGCGCTTTCAAGGCCTTCAAATAGTAGGCGTCGTAATAACCCTTTGAGAGGCAAAACGCCCCGAGCAAAATGCGGCGCTTGACCTCGGGGCCGAAACCCTTGTCACGAGTCTCGGAGATCATCCCGTGCAAGCTCTGGCCATTCTCGCGGAGACCGTAGCGCACTCCATCGAACCGGCTCATGTTGCTGCTGACCTCCGATGTGCAAATCAGGTAGTAGGTTTCGATGGCGTACGAAGTCGTCGGCAGCGAAACATCCACCAGTTCTGCTCCCTCGGATGCCAAGTCATGTATGGCTGTTCCAATCACCTGGCGAACGCCAGGATCTATCCCATTTTCGAAATACTCTTTTGGCAACCCGACCCTGAGCCCCTTCAAATTGCCGGCCTTGAGATCTACCAATCTCTCTCGATCCGGTAGGTCCATGCTCGTCGAGTCCAGCGGATCCTTTCCCGCGATCACTGAGAGTCCAGCGGCAAGATTCCGTGCGTTCGAGGCGACGGGACCCACTTGGTCCAGACTCGAAGCCATCGAGGTAATGCCATAACGGCTCAGCACTCCATAGGTTGGACGCAATGCGGTCACATTGCAAAAGCTGGCGGGAAGCCTTACGGAACCGCCTGTGTCGGTACCTAGCGCGAAGGGAACATAGTTCGCGGAGACGGAAACAATGGATCCTGAGCTACTCCCACCTGGGACGCGGGAGGTATCCCACGGGTTCCTGGTTGGACCGAAAACACTGTGCTCTCCACTGGATCCCATGGCAAATTCGTCCATGT
>DCFP01000070.1:17151-17877 GCA_002319925.1 Holophagaceae bacterium UBA1801
CCATGGCAAATTCGTCCATGTTGGCTTTTGCCACTGGTATGGCTCCAGCATCCAATAACCGCTGAACCACAGTGGCATTGTAGGGGCTCTGGTAGGAAGGTAAGATGCCAGAGCCATTGCTGACGGGTTGTGACTGCCAGTGGATGTTGTCTTTGATCACGAAGGGAATGCCCATCATGGGGCCCTGGCACCCCGCCCTGACCCGAGCCTCGGTTCGGCGCGCAATTTCCAGAGACAGGTCTGCATTACGGGAAATAAGGGCGTTGAGGCGAGATTCGTGAAGGTCCATCTGATCGAAGCACGACCGGGTGATGAATTCAGGAGACAGATCTCCCGCGGCAATCCCTTCTCGCCAGTCGATCATGGGGAATGGAACCATCCGCATCTCCTATGTTTGGTGGGCAGAACGATGAAATCGGCTATCCTTTGTTCAAGGTACTCGCGTGATAACTCGAAAAGAAGCTGTCAGGTGTGAATGGATCTATCGATGAATCCCTACGAAATATTAGAAATCAATCCCGGGGCATCAGCCGAAGAGATCAAAGCTGCCTATCATCGGCTCGCAAAAAAGTGGCATCCAGACCGATTCTCCGGCTTGGAAAAAGAAAACGCTGAGCAACGCTTCAGGCAACTGGCTGAAGCTTTCAACATGCTGAAGGACGCCGGCAGACGTGAGGACATCAACAAAGGGCTAACGCCTCCCCCGACTCAACCGCCCTCCACCCA
>DCFP01000027.1 GCA_002319925.1 Holophagaceae bacterium UBA1801
TCTCAAATCTAGGCCGTTTTTATCTAGGGGACCTCCGCCATCATGACATCCGCATCCAGAGACCATACCGATATCGCGGTTGATCCAGTGAAGTCTGCGTAAGGGTCTGTCCCACATCGCAAAGGACCATTCGACTCGAAGGCACCCATACTCGATAAATGTCAGTAGGGCGACTCAGCGGAGCTTGGATCCTGGAGATCCTCAGAACCAACTATCCGGAGGGTGTATTTCGGCGTGCCTTGCTCGATCAGTTCGCCGCTCAGCTCGTGACTGCAAGGTCAACACGAGGCGCTAAGGGCCGTATAGCCCGGCGCTTGTATGCCAAGATCGAGATGCTCCAACGCAAAGGACTGATTGTCCAAGAAGAGGGGATTGTCCGACCCCTGGCAACCGGTAACACGCGGCCAAGAGGACAGGCCGCACCATTGCTAGGGACAGTGCTGCGCAGGAAACAATTCCTGGTGCTAATGGCCGAGGATCGTCCTGAAGGCACGGGCTCTGCCCAGCTGCGACAGCTTCGTTGGGACTTCCTGGCTTGCGCCATTTCGGAAGGGTGGACCATTTCACAAGCGGCCGAGGTCATCGGCTTGAATCTAACCAGGGCGAAGGAGATTATCGTAAAGCCGAAGGGATGAACATCTTCAAGCCCTGTCATTCAGCTTGGCTATGACGTCCATCATGGAAATACACATCCCCGCAGCGCATAACCTTGCTACATTGATTCTTCACGACAAAGTGGGAATTCACCCACGGCTCGTTTTGGGATGGGAGGTCGATCATGCGATTCATTGCACGCACGTGGTTCCGGCCTCTATCTGTCATTCGGGAAGCCTTGGCCTAATCGGGTCGCTTCCGATGACATCCTTTTCCTAGAGCCCATTCAAGACCGCTTGAAGGCGGTCATGAGCCGCATACCTGCGGTGGAGTGATTCCATATGAAACAACGCGCTTCCCATCCGAGGCGTGGCTATCTGCCATGCGACTCGGTGGGCATCGATGACGGAATGGATGCACGCGATCTATTCCGTGGTAGTTCAAGAAAGAAAAGCCATCACAAAGCCCATCAGCTCTGCCGGCAAGTGTTGGAGACCATCAATTACCTGTTGGCTGGGGATCTTGGTGATGCACGGTTGCACCAGATCATGGTGGATTCGGTGACACCAGCACCGGATGCCTCGCGCCTATTGGTGTCTGTTCGGCTGACGGATGCCATTCCCGATTCTGATCTGGCCGAAATCCAGGCTGCGCTTCAGGGAGCGAGCGGTCTGATCCGGTGTGAGGTTGCCAGTGTCGTACAGCGGAAGAAAGCTCCCGAGCTGGTCTTCCAGGTGATGCCGGGTGAGCCACATGAGTGACCCTGGTCTTCTTCCTCCCATGAACCTTTGGCTCGCTGGCCCATTGCCGCACGGCGTCAAGGATGCCCTGGACCGTCTACGCCGAATGCCGGGGGTCGTTCGGATGGCGGTCATGCCCGATGTCCATCTCGCCAGTGAGGTCTGTATCGGGACCGTCGTGGCTACTTCAGGGATCCTGATCCCCCATGCCGTAGGTGGCGACATCGGTTGTGGAATGGCTGCTCTCGCGTTCAACCGCAGCGCAAGTCTGCTTAAGCACCGAAAAGCCGCCGAAGAATTGCTGGTAAATCTGCAAGCCCGAGTGCCGATCATGCGCCAGTCGCGCGATCGAGTTAGAGAACTGACGAACGCCTTGAAGACGGTACCTCTGAGCATCCCAGCTCTGAGCAAGATTTCCGAGCGGGACGGCCGATGGCAACTGGGAACCATCGGGCGTGGCAATCACTTCCTGGAATTCCAGGAAGACGACGATGGGGGGTTATGGCTGATGGTGCATTGTGGTTCCCGCGCCCTGGGGCAAGCCATCGCCGTGCACCATCTCTCATGCGCTCTGACGACGCCGACGGGTGTCAGCTACCTTGATGCAGACAGTCCTGAGGGTCATGCCTACTTGAATGACGTCCAATGGGCGCGGGCCTATGCCGAGTGGAACCGGCGATGCATCCTCGAGTCTGTTGAAGCGTTGATGCAAGAGCTGTTCGGCATGGAGGCGATACCCGACACGATGATCACCTGCGACCACAACCATGTCCGGTTGGAAACCCACTTTGGACAGGCCGTATGGGTACATCGCAAGGGTGCCATCGAGGCAAGCGAAGGCAAACCGGGCATCATTCCAGGCTCCATGGGCAGCTACAGCTACCACGTGGCAGGTCGGGGAGAGCCCCAGTCGTTATGTTCCAGTTCCCATGGTGCTGGCCGGGCCATGGATCGATCCAAGGCCCGTCATGCTGTGAATGTGCACGAGTTTCACAAGCAGCTCAAAGGCATCTGGTTCGATCCTCGGTTGGCGGTCAGGCTGCGTGATGAAGCCCCTTCGGCCTACAAGAACATTCAGGAGGTCATGGGGGCTCAGAGGGATTTGACGCGAATTGTGCGTCGCTTAAGACCCGTGCTGTGCCATAAGGGAGCCTAGACAAGCGGCCTCCCTCGCAGTGGTCCCACTTCGAGGGAGGCCGCACTGCTTCCGACCTCCTAATTTACTTGTTGTGCTTGCAACAGGGTGTGTTGACCAAGCTACCCTTGACCTCGTCGAAGCCCATCCTGGCAGCGAGACTGGCTCAAATGGCTTCTGCTCATGGCCCGCGCTTACGATCTTCAGGACCGGTTCCTGGCCGGGGAGACCGAAGTCGTCGTGGGCATTAACCATGCTGATGGCGCAATGGCTCAAAGAGTACATCAAGGCACATGATCAGGCCTTTGCCGATTTCATTCACTTCAGCAGGAACTCGTCGGAGGAATGAGTCTCTGTCGAGAGAAACACGATCTGCCTCAGGCATCGCTTGAGACTTGTAACGTGCCATTTGGGCATAGGCGAGCTTCCACTCTTTGAGTAGATCCACTTCGAGAGTGGAGGTGTTTTTCCCGAGTTCATCCCCCCTCCGGCTGCCTCACCGTCGCGCCTTCGACACCAGCTACCACATCATGAAAGCGGACTTGGATGCGCAGCAGGAGAGCCTGGAATTAGTGCTGACAACACGTTGAGAAATTGGATCGGCTTTCTGAGAGTCAACAAACAGGAAACCCATGCGAAGGTCTTGTCGGGAGTCAAATCCCCTGCCGCCACGGATGCATATTTGTGACTGCAGAGAGGCGGTAACGCAAGGTGTCGAGAACCGGGTCAAGGCTTATGGGAACCTTGTACTGCCGCCGGTCTCCGTTGTCCCCTCTGGGGAGCGTAAAATGTCCCCAGCAATCCGGAGAAACCATGACTGGACCCTTGCCGCCCCCCGCTGAGCCCGGAATGCTCTTGGATCGGGTGGACACGCCTGCTTTGCTGCTGGATCTGGACGCCTTCGAGACGAACCTGGAATCAATGGCGCGGGAGGCTCGTAGCGCCGGGGTTCGATTGCGCCCTCACGCCAAATCCCACAAGTGCCCGGAGATCGCGCGTCGGCAGGCTGCTCTCGGGGCAGTGGGAGTGTGTTGCCAGAAGGTCAGCGAGGCTGAGGTGTTCGTGGCTGGAGGGATCCAGGACGTGCTCGTGACAAATGAGGTCGTGGGTGATGTCAAACTGGCGCGCCTGGCTCGACTGGCGCGATCAGCCCGGGTGGGGGTCTGCGTGGACGACCTGACCCAGGTGGAGGCTCTGGCCCGGGCAGCGCAAGCGGCGGACAAGGAGCTCGATTTATGGGTGGAGCTGGATGTGGGTGCGAACCGCTGCGGAGCCGGGACGGGCGAAGCCGTCCTTTCCCTCGCCAGTGCCATAACCTCCCGGCGTGGACTGCGATTCGCCGGCTTGCAGGCGTACCAGGGTTCGGCCCAGCACCTGCGCACCCCTGAGGAGCGCCGCGCCGCCATCACCGAAGCCGCGGCGAGGGTGCGCGCTGCCGTCGCGCTGCTGGAGGAGGCCGGTTTCGAGACACCTCTCGTCACGGGAGCTGGCACGGGCACCTGGGAGCTGGAGGCCGCGAGCGGTGCATGGCATGAGGTGCAGCCCGGTTCTTACGTGTTCATGGACGCGGACTATGGCCGAAACCTTGGTGAGGACGGGCGGCCTGTCCACCGCTTCCGGCAGAGCTTATTCCTCCTCGCCACAGTGATGAGCCGGTCTGCGCCCGGCCGGGCGGTCGTGGATGCGGGCCTCAAAGCGCACAGCGTGGACTCGGGGATGCCGCTCGTGGACGGGATTCCGGGTGCAGACTACACCCGCGTCAGCGATGAGCACGGGGTGATCGAACTCTCCGGGCCTGGCGACCTGCGGCTCGGGGACAAGGTTCGCCTGGTCCCTGGACACTGCGATCCGACCGTGAACCTCCACGACTGGCTCATCTGCTATCGCGGGGACCAGGTCGAGGCGGTCTGGCCCATCGCTGCACGAGGAGCCTTCTATTGAAAAGGATTCTGAGCAAGCCAGCGTCCAGAGATGCCAGATGACAGCACTCATGTTCGGACATTCACCTGCGTGAGGGCATAGAGCTGTTCCAGGTGGAGAGCTCGCTGGGGCTTGATGGTGCCCTTCAGCTGCAGGCCGGCCTCCTTTCCGGGCATTGCACTCCTGGCATCGCGGGATGCTGACGTTCCCCCACCGTGCAAGATTTGAATCATCTGCTACTGGGTCATGAGCAATGCCGCGATTCTCGAGATCAACTCACAGGGTGACGCCCTACATAACCTAGAACTGATCCATCCGGCGCCAGTGAGCCAGTTAAGTTTTAATTGAGATTTCCCTGAAGGCCATACAGACTCGCTAGGCTGATTGCGAAATAAAAAGGTGGCATACATGCCTGATGGGCTTTCCGGCCAATTACATCGTGAAGCGCTGCCGGCACGGGGCGCCGATTTTTCCAGGGAACTTGCCGCATTGGGTTGGTATCACAGCATGGAATTGCCAACGGGCGAAATCATTAAAGGCTATAACCCGATCTCCGAGCTGAAGCAGCGTTACGAGGGATTCAATCTTCCGAAGGACCTATCCGGCAAGCGTGCACTGGATATCGGCGCATGGGACGGCTGGTTCAGCTTTGAACTGGAAGAACATGGTGCTGAAGTCGTTGCCACTGACGTAGTGGATCTGGAAACGTTTAGGCATGCACATCGCCTTAAAGGCTCGAAGGTGCGCTATGAAACGGCGACAGTGTACGATTTGCCAAAACTAGGTCTTGGAACGTTTGATGTCGTTCTGTTTCTTGGGGTGCTTTACCATGTGCGCCACCCTTTGCTTGCGCTTGAAGCGGTATGCGCGATGTGCAGGGACATGGTGCTGATCGACTCGTTTGTCGTTGATCCCGGGGAGTCGAGGCTATCGCAGCCGTTGATTCCGTCGATGGAATTCTACGAACTCGATGAACTTGGGAATCAGCTGGATAACTGGTATGGTCCCTCAACGGAGTGTCTGCAGGCGATGATTCGGAGCTCCGGCTTCGTGCGCCCCCAGCTGCTGGGTGTTCGATACCAACACGCCCAAGTGATTGCATTCCGGCACTGGGAACCGGAACCGGAGCACCCGATCTGCGTCGAGCCACGGCTGCTATCGGTCCTGCATTACCGAAACGGGACGGTCTATTTCAAAACTGGCGTCGAAGATTACGTTTCCTTCCGGTTCAAGACTCCGGAACCCGACATTGGACGCGAAGATGTCTGCGTTGAGATCGGTGGGTACGCGGCATACACGCTTAAGCTGGTCCGGGAGGATTCAGAAACCCTCCAGGGCTGCTGCTTCTTGCCCCCTGGGCTGGAAGCAGGTTGGCATCCCGTTCGCGTTCGGACACGCGCAAGCTTGTTCGGGAATTCCATTTCGATCGCACTGGATGTGTCTGCTTGAATGCCCGGCTATGGCCGTTGTATTGAATCGGAATTCCTGCATCTGAGATAGGATTGTGCGGACTACGACCTGAATGCATGATGTGGAAAGTCATAAAATTGAAGGTAATTGAGATGAGAGGGAGATTCCGTTGGAGGTGGCGTTCCCGATGCCGATGACTTCAATGGGTGATTCCCGAGTGGTTGAGACTTGCTGAAGCCATAGCGTTTTACGAATGCCGCGGTGGTAGTTCTGATCCGGGAGAGGTGAGTTCCCATGAACAACCAAATCCGATGTGTTCTTGCGGCTGCGGCGATCATCATCGCCAGCCCATCGATGCTCCGCTCGGCAGACCTAGGTTCGGAGGCGACAATCATGGAAGTTGTGGCTGGTGAAGTGTTCGACCTGACCTTGCAATCGAACCCCACGACGGGATTCCGATGGGATCTTGCTGGTCCGGTCGACGAGGCGGTGGTCTCGCTGGTGGAACACAGGTACATGCCCCCGGCGAAGCAGATTCCGGGCCGTGGTGGTTCCGAGGTGTGGAGCTTCAGGGCCGTGGGACCTGGTGAAACCGACATCGTGCTGGTCTACGCGCGATCCTGGGAAAAGGGAAAGCCGCCAGCGAGACGGATGGTGTACCACATCGTCGTCGAGTGAGGCCCTGCTCAGACGTACATGATGGACGGATGCCGATCGATCACGGCGCCTACCTTTGTCGCAACAGCGAACATGTTGTCACCACGGTGGGTTTCGGGAAATTCGTGATGATGCAACAGATCAACGGCATGCTGGATCCGGGGCTCGAAGGTATCGGCGGTCCAGAGCCGGTCGATGTGAAATCCCGCTGCTTCGAGCAATCCGGCGACTTGATCCGGCGCATATTCAATGTTGTGCCGGTAGGGTGACCGGTCCTTGTGATATTGCATGAAGAAATGGGGAGCGTATCCCTCCAGGATCTTCGCCACGTTCCTGGATGAGGTGACATTGGGCGTGGTCAGCAGCAGTCTCCCGCCAATTTTCAGGGTGCGGTTGATCTCGGCCAGCATGAACATTGGATCCACGTCCAGATGCTCGAGTACCTCGCAGCAGAGCACGAGGTCGTAGCGTGCGTCCTCGACCGGCAGAGGTTCCGATTCGAGATCAATGTTGAAAGCCATGACCGGGGAAGCGTCCGGAATCACTTGATGCAATCCTGAAACGATCGCATCCGGCTCGTGGATGGTCGCCTCTACGGTTTCAAACCCCAGTTCCTCTTTCAGCAGGACTGCGAACAGCCACGTGGTGCCAAGATCCAGCGCTTTGCCCCGCTGCGCCGGCATCCAGGTCTCCAGCGCGGCGAGGGTATGCCGGTACCGCGCCATGTGGGATTGAATGTAGGGAGTTTGATCAATGTGCAGTCTCTCTGCGATCTTCTCGAAATGCCGCCAGGACTTGGGAGTGGGGGACGCTGGGCTGGTCGCATCAGCCTCAGCCGCGGCGGCTGGCGGAGTCCATTCACGGATCGTCTGGATCAATCTCGAGCAGAACAAATTTGAAGTGTGGGCCTTGGCATAGGCCGCACGCGCCGCTTGCCTTGCTTTCTGATTCTGTGCCTCGCGAAGGATCTCGACCGTAAGCTGATGTGCATCGCAGGGAACAGGCACGTAACCGACCGCTTCTCCGTATTCCTGCATGGCGCCGATTGGCGAAGTGAGCAGGGGCACATCCAGCGACAGCAACTGCGGGATCACCCCGGAACTCTCGCCCATGTTCCTCCAGCGAAGCTGCACGGCCACATCCACGCTGGCCATGAGCGACAACAGTTCGAAATCGCTGGGAGACTCCTTGACGAGAATCCCTGGTTCACCCAGCAGGCCCATGTCCCGGGCATAGGTACCCACGTGGTACCCAGCCAGCAGGAGCGATGCTTCAGGCCGTTCCGCGCGGATGATGCGGAAGGCTTCGATGATCAGCTCGGTCTGTTTGTAATCACCGGCCACGCCAAAGGTGCCGATCCGGAGGCCACCGCCGCCAACCCAATTGCGAGCGGCGTAGGGCTCGAAAAGGGGATGAAACAGCACGCGCAATCGAGCCTCATCAAAAGTCGGCCAGTCGCGTTGTACGATTTGCTTGGCCGCCTGGGAATGCACGATCAGGCCCGTCAATGGGACATCGTTCAGCATGGTGCGGATGCCCATGAAACCCAGCTCGAGCAACTGGGTGTGGTCTCCCCAGTCGATGGCGTTCCAATCCAGGCCGCTAGCTTTTTCCCCGAGGTCCAAGGTGACCAATTGCCTCAGGCTGCTCTTTTCGAGCCGGGCGACCTTGCTGGTGATATTCAGCAGGCACGGGTCGTGGATCTCGATCCAGGTGGGAACCCTTTCGGGCAGGTGGCGAAGGCTGCGCAGCAGTTGCAGAACCGGGATGAAATCGTCGGAGTTCCCCATTACCCAGATGACCGCCCGGTAGTTGCGGACGTCGCACCCTGCGCGGATGCTTTGCGCGGCGTAGAAGGCCATGTTTTGGCCGGCGAGTGGAAACGACGGTGCGCCGAGGTATTCCGCGGAGTTGGTGAAAGGGGCGAATACATCGACTTCCAACAGCGAGGCAGCAAAGGCTCGCAGGGAAAAGATCCCGACGCCCGTCGGGGCTGGCGGGATGGCGGTGATCAGTGCGATGGCCTTCCGGTGCGAATCCCCCCGCTGACGGAGGCGTTGGACAGAATCGGTAATGGGGAAAACGGGTTCTGGGACCGGCGTTTCACGCATCTGGGTCTTCAGATCCTGGACCCTTGCTTCGATCAATTCGGAGACTCGATCCCAGATATCAGGGCCCGGAACCAATGTTGGAGTCTTAATGCCGAGCAGAAGCCGGGCCATCTTCCTCGGATGACGGAACGTCAGACGGCAACACTCGCGCGGATGCCGGAGGATCCATCGCCCGGAAAAGGGGACCCTGCCATGCTCGTCGACGAAACCTTCACGCAACAGGGGGTAGTGTTTTTTTCGGTTTTTCATGCGGTCCGGCGGAGGATTGAAGCGGATCCTTGGCGAGGCCCGTCGGGCCCGGGAATGAAGTGCTGAACCCTCCGATTTTGCCAGCCGGGTGTCTTGCGGAGTAAAAATAGTTGAATCGCAGGAAGCAGGCTCGAACGCCCGTGGATCCTCGCCCCAAACGAGGGCCATCCGTACCGGATGATTTTTCCCAGGGTGCCGGGATTCGTTCTATGATTCGCCGTTACCTCAAGAAGTCAGTCTTCACCGCCAGCTTGAAGGAAGTTCGATGACCCAGAGTCCTGAATCCATCCTCGACCCGGATCAGCCGATCAAACGAATGCGGGAGGACTGGAACAATCGCGCCCGCGAGGATGCGCGGTTCTATATCGCCTGCGGGCACCGGAACGAGGGCGACGAAGCCTTCCAGAAACACGCGGAAGACGTGGTCGCTTTCATCAGGCGGGATTTGTCCTGGCTCCCGCCGGGACAGCCGGAGTCGAGCCTTCGGTTTCTCGAAATCGGCTGTGGCATTGGGCGGTTGATGTCGCATCTGGGCCATGACTGTGGCGAGATCCATGGGGTCGACATCTCCGATGAAATGATCCAGCAGGGCCGGGCCTGGCTTTCCTGGATGCCCCATGCTCATTTGCATCACGCGCCGCATAGTGATCTGCGTGACTTCGAAGACGGCAGTTTCGATTTCATCTATTCCTACGCGGTGTTCCAACACATTCCGGCCCCCGAACTCATCTGGCGCTACCTGAGCGATGCCGCGCGCGTGCTCCGCACCGGCGGGGTGCTCACGGCGCAAGTGAACACCTTGCCTGTGGAGAGGGAAAGCTACGACACGTGGTCTGGCGCCATCCTCCAAGCGGATCAACTGGTGGCGCAATGCCAAGCCAATGGACTCGTGCTGCGGGCCGTGGAGGGGGTGGGGACGCAATACACCTGGATCACCGCGCAAAAGTCCGTTCCGCCGCCGTCCCGCTTATCCAGGCCGGCTGTGATCAGATATGTGAAATCGAGCGATGGTTCTACAGATCTAGTCACAGAGAGAGATACGTTGCATCTGGCTGTCGCCTTCCTTCCCGCTGAACTGTGCGACGTGTCAGAGCTTGCAATCCACTTGGACTCTCAAGCCATTGCGATCGATCGCATCAGTGTCGCGAACCAGGATCGGGAGCGCGTGCTCACCGCCAGGGTGCCGGCCGGCCTTGAGCCGGGCTCTTCCATCCTGACGCTGATCTGGAAGGGCATGGTTGTGTCCAAGGACCATGCCATCACCATCGCGGATCCCCCGCCCCGGGAAGCCAAGGTGCTCAAGGCCACCGATGGCCAGGAATTGTCCCGCGAGAATGTTTCTTCCTGCGGCTGGGTGAAACTCTGGCTCCGCGACTGGTTTGGCACCGAGGAAGACTTCTCAGTTCACCTTGACGGAATCGCTCTTTATCGCCATCTGCATTGTGACGATCGATTCCTCGGAGCCTGGCAGATCAATGTGGAACTTCCGAAGGACTTGCCGCCGGGTCCCATCGAACTGGAAGTCTCCTTTGCCTCGCCCCCAGCGCGACCCATCATCGTTCCGGTCCTAGTTGAAAAGGTGGGTTCTCGTAATCCAGCTCCCTAAAGCTCACCTCACTTGAGGGGCGAACTCCCGACCCGAACGCAGTCGTTCAAAGAGGGCGGATGACCTCCTGTTCAGAGCTGCAGCCGGAAGCCGAAGACCGGTAGTTGGCCCTGCATGAAGTCCAGGTCCGTGGAGCGCTGGAATCCGCGCTTCTCGTACATCCGCCACGCCACCTGCATGGCCTTGGTCGTGTGGATGATCACGTGCCCCTGGCCGCGTTCCTTTGCCAACTCGATGCACCGTTCCATCAGGGCCTGGCCGACGCCTCGGCCCCGCGCTGCGGGATCGACTGCCAGCAGGCGGAAACCGGAGGCGTTTCTCTCCTGCGTGGCGGTTCCGCCCGACCCGTACTGGGCCATGTCGGAGAAGTAGACCAGGCCGCCGAGGAGGGCCTTGCCATCGACGGCCACTAGCAACCGTGTGTCGGGCTTGAGCGCCAGCTTTCCGATGCCTGCGAGCATTTCGTAGTAGGCAGGCTGCTCCTCGGGCTTGGGGAAGCCCTCGAGGCCGGAGTAGACCTGCACCATCAGCTTGCCGAGCGCCGCATGCTCCTCGGGCCTCGCATCGCGGATGACGAATTCGTCCGGGACCGCTGGCGGCACTGTTCCTCGCCCCTTCTCTGCTGGAACATGCTGGTTCATGGGAACCCTCCCTTCAGGAATGCCTTGTCAGTGAACCTCGGCCCCGCGCTGCACCAGCAACTCTCTCAACACGAATCGGTGGCAGTGGTGCTCATCCTTGCAGTAGCAGCCGATTGCGAACGATGTCTGCCGAGAGAGTGCCGCAAGCAAGTCCAGCAGCCGGCTGGGGCTGGGCTGGTTCATCTCGTTGCGGAACTTGCGCTCGAAACCTGTCCAGTCCTTCGCATCCAAAGCCGATCTGGCCTCCGCGACGAGGTCCGGACTGGGCGAGAGCTCGGGCAGCCAGACATCATAGAAATCGCGCGCAGCGTATTCATTCTTCGGGATTCCCCGGGGTGGCCGGCGCACGGTCCCAATGCGCAGACCCTCTTCCGCGCTTCTGGGCGATCCGAGTTGGACGATCCGGATGCTCATGGGGTCTCCTTCCGGGCTCCGG
>DCFP01000034.1 GCA_002319925.1 Holophagaceae bacterium UBA1801
GCCCAGGTCATCCGCAAGCTCATGAAGACCCTCCTCACCAGCAAGGAAAGCCTGCACACCAAGGCCGAATGCTGGTTCCACCTCACCGCCAATTGCAACTACATGCTGATGGTCGTGCTGGCCGTCATCATGGTGCCATGCATGTATTTCCGCGCCGGAACACCCGCCAAGGTCCTGCTGCTCACCGACGGTCCCTTCTTCCTTCTCAACGCAGTCAGCGTGGGTCTCTACTTCGGCCTCTCCCAGCGGGAAGTTAAGAACAACAAGGGCTGGCTGAAGCGCCTCAAATACATCCCCTGCCTCATGAGCCTGGGCATCGGACTTGGTCTCAACCAGGCCAAGGCGGTGTTGGAGGGCTTCTTCACCAACGACATCGAATTCAAGCGCACGCCCAAGCTGGGCGTGGACGAGAACGGCAAGGCCATCAGCAAGCGAGCCTACAAGGTGCCCAAGAGCCTCATCACCTTCCTGGATCTGGCCTTCGCTGTCTACTACTTCGGTGCCCTGCTGGTATCCATCTACATCCGCAAGTGGGCTTCCGTGCCGTTCCTCTGGCTCTTCTTCAGCGGCTTCGCCTACATCAGCTTCATGTCGCTGGCGGATATCCAGATCTTCCGGCGCCTGGCCATGGATGAGCTGGAAGACGAAGAGACCGCTTCCCAGCTGATCCAGTAGCCCTGCGGGCATGTCCCCGGTCCGCAGGAGACCCAGCGCCGTCGCCCTCCGGTACCTTCCGGAAGCACCCTTTCTAGATGCGGCACCGCGGCTGGTGGCAAAAGGCCAGGGTCTATTGGCGGAACGCATCCTCGAACTCGCGAAGGAACACAAGATCCCGGTCGAGCATGATCCCGACTTGCTGGCCGCCCTCGAGCCCCTTGATGTGAACCGCCTCATCCCGTCGGAACTGTTCCAGGCTGTGGCCGTGATGCTGGCAGCCCTCTACCGGGCGAACCGGCAGATGCTTCCTCAGCCCAGCAGCGCTCCTGAGCCTTCCTTCAAGTCATCCAAAGCATCAACCAACCCGGCAGGGCGCCCGTGATCGACCTTCATTGCCACTCCACGTTTTCCGACGGCACCGATGATCCCGGAACCCTTGCGGCACTGGCGGATTCCGCTGGGCTAGCGGCTGTTGCCCTGACGGATCACGACACCCTTGACGGTCTACCTTCCTTCCTGGCTGCCCAGGCGGATGTCAGCGCCCGCCTGATTCCTGGCGTGGAGCTCTCCTGCCGCTTCATGAACATGGAAATCCATGTGCTGGGGCTCTTCATCAATCCCAGTGACCCCGCGCTGAACGAACGCATCGACGACATGAGGTGCCGGCGCGAGGAGCGCAACGACCGCATGATCGAACAGCTCCAGGCCTTGGATATCCCGATCACCCTGGAGGAAGTGGAAGCCCTCGCACCGACGCGGCTCGTCTCCCGGGCACATTTCGCCAAAGCTCTCATCAATCGCGGCGCCGCAGGAAGCCGTCACGAGGTCTTCTCTCGGCTCATCGGCGAAGGTTGCCCCGGCCACGTGCCCTTCCGCACCCTCACGGTCAGCGAAGCTGCCCAGTGGATCCATGAAGCGGGCGGCATCGCGATCCTGGCCCATCCCGGCCGCTCCGTCGCCCGAAGCTTCCGCTGGGAAGACGCGATGCTGGATCTCAAGAACCAGGGCATCGAAGGGTTCGAGGCCTACTATGGCGAGTACAGTCCCACCGAGCAGCACTACTTCTGCGAGTTGGCCGAGAAACTCGATATGGTGCCTTCAGGGGGCAGCGATTATCACGGAAGCTACAAACCGGGCTTGTCCCTGGGCACGGGACGCGGCAGTCTGCACGTGCCCGATGAAGTCCTGACAGCCCTCGAAGCCCGGCTGCCGCGATAATCGGCAGAGCATCCTGGCCGGTCCGGCTGATCGTAGTATCCTTGAGCCCAACAGAGGTTTCAGGATGCCCCAGAAGATCCTCATCGTTGAGGATGATGCCATCAACGTCAAGTTCATGAACGTGGTCCTCACCCGCAAGGGAGGCTACGAGGTCCATGTCTCCGAGGATGTGGAGGAGATCCTGCAGTTGGCCGCCAGCGGCGCCATCGACGCGATCATCATGGACATCAGCCTCTCCCGCTCGTCTTTCGAGGGTCACAAGGTGGACGGCATCGTGATCACGCAGATGCTGAAGGCCAACCCGGCGACCGCCAAGATACCTGTCATGCTTGCCACGGCCCACGCGATGTTCGGGGACCGGGAGCGTTTCATCGCGGAGACCGGGGCGGAACATTACATTTCCAAACCCATCCATGACCCCGATCTCTTCCTGGCCGAAGTGCGGCGAATCCTCCCACTTCCGTCATGAAACGATCGGGGCTCGCCAGTCCCAAATCAGCCTATCGTCTGATCCTGGAATACGACGGTGGACGGTACCACGGGTGGCAGAAACAAGGTGCGCGCCAGAGTGCCCAGGGCGTTCGCACGATCGCTGGCACCATCGAGCGGGTTCTGCATGAAGCGGGCCTGAACGTGCTCGTCCTCGCGGGTGCGGGGCGCACGGACATCGGTGTCCATGCCCTCGGCCAAGTCGCGCATCTCCACCTGGGTGCCGCGAAAGCTCCCAACACCCACGAATTGCAGCGCATCCTGGACGAATCGCTGCCCTCGGATATCGCCGTGCGAGCCATCACCACCTGCAGCCCCGCCTTCCATGCCCGCCACGACGCCGTGGAACGCAGCTACCTCTACCAGATCAGCCTGCGCCGCAGCGCCTTCGCAAAACATTTCATCTGGTGGGTGAAGGGACGCATGGACTTGAAGGCGCTGGAAGAGGCTTGGTCCCTGTTCGAAGGACAGCACGATATGACGGCCTTCGCGGATCTGGAGCCCGGCGAGGATCCCCGTTGCCAGATCCACGCCTGCGAATTCCTCCGCAAAGGTTCGCTCGTGCTGCTCCGGGTGACGGGCAGGCATTTCCTGAGACGCCAGGCGCGACGGATGGTGGGTGCTGCCGTGCTGTGTGGCCTCGGGCGCGAGTCATCCGAGGCGATCCTCCGGGATCTCGCCAGGCCCTCCTCTGAAGCGAATCTGCACTGGGCCGAGAACGCGGCGCCTGCGGCGGGTCTCTTCCTCGAGAGCGTGCGCTACCCCGGCGATCCGGAATCCACCAAGCCAGCTCCGCTCCTGGCCGTGCTGTGAGTCTGGATTAGCTGCAGTGAACGTCATGCACAATCGTCGGATCCGTGGAGGTTCCTTTGGGCATCTTCGATATCATCGGCCCGGTCATGGTGGGGCCCTCCAGTTCCCACACCGCAGGCGCGGTGCGCATTGGCCTGTTCTGTCATCGCTTGCTGGGGAGAACACCTTCCGGTGTCGTGATCGGGTTGCATGGTTCCTTTGCCGCCACGGGCGAAGGACATGGCACGCCACTCGCCTTGCTGGCCGGGTTGTTGGGACTCGCGCCCGATGACGAGCGGATCCCCCACGCCGCGGAGCTGGCCACCGAGAGCGGTCTCGCTTACCGGTTCGAGGATGAAGATCTCGGCGAGGTGCATCCCAACTCCGTGCACATCCATCTCGAATCCGAGGAAGCGCAGCTCGATGTCTATGGCAGTTCCACGGGCGGCGCACGCATCGACATCTGGAACATCGATGGCTTCGCGATCAGTCTGGACGGCGAGTTTCCGACGCTGTTGTTCGTCTACCCCGATCGCTCTGGCACCGTCGCCGTGGTTTCCGCCATCCTCGCCAACGCTGCCATCAACATCGCCACCATGAAGGTCCATCGCACCACGCGCGGAGGCCAGGCACTGATGGCCGTCCAACTCGACGAAGAACCCTCGGAGGGCGTTCTGGAATCCCTGCGCCACTTGCCGCACTTCCAGCAGGTGCGCTTCATTCCTGCCCTGGGCTTCGGAGGTTGAACATGCGGACCATGAAGGAAATTTCGCTGGAGCGCTTCATCCAGAAGGTCGAAGAATCGGGTCAGCCATTATCTGAAGCCTTCCTCCAGCACGAAATCACCGAGACCGGAAAGCCCCGCGAAATGCTGTGGGAGCTGATGCGCACGCGCATGGCCGTCATGAACCAGGCGCTCAAGCGCGGCCTCGAATCCCCGCAGCGATCCCGCAGCGGACTCATCCAGGGGGAGGCCCACCGGATCGCAAATTGGGCCGCCACCGGCGGTTCTCTGCTGGGTGGCGGCTTTTCGAAACTGATCGCTTCAGCCATGGCCATTGCGGAGGTGAACGCGTGCATGGGACGCATCGTCGCTGCGCCAACGGCGGGCTCCTGCGGCGTGCTTCCCGCCACGCTCTTCACCGTGGCCGGCGAGCGCGCGGTATCTGAAGAAGCGCTGATCCGCGCCTTCCTTACGGCCGGAGGCATCGGCCTCGTCATCGAGCGATCCGCCTCGCTCTCGGGCGCCGAGGGCGGCTGCCAGGCGGAGGTCGGTTCCGCATCGGCAATGGCCGCGGGCGCGCTGGTGGAGATGCTGGGTGGTCCGCCAGTACAGGTGGGCTGCGCGGTGGCTTTTGCCCTGGGCAATCTCATGGGCCTCATCTGCGATCCGGTGCGCGGGCTGGTGGAGATTCCCTGCGTGAAGCGCAACGCGCTGGGCGAGGTCAACGCCGTCACGGCGGCCGAAATGGCCTTGGCCGGTTGTGGTAGCGTTTTTTCCGCGGACGCGGTCATCGAGACCATGGGCAAGGTGGGCAGGCATCTGCCGGAAGAATTCCGGGAAACGGCCCGCGGAGGCCTGGCACTCCTGCCGATTGGGGATGGAATGTCGCCTGATCAAGCCAGGGCCTAGGCGGATTCGAACTTTACAAATTGATAAATCAACCAAAGCTGCCGGAAGAAGTGAACAAAAATATTCGAAACGAATTTATCGTGTAACCATAATCATATCTTTTATAAATATTGATTTTCGAAGGAATTTTTACCTTTCCGCGGCTTGTGAGCACTCCGGGTCAGGTGTAGCATTTTCGGCATCGGCGATGGGGGGCCAAAGAACATGAGTGGCGACGAACCTAAGAAGGGCAAGGGCACTGTCTTCGTAAGGGCTGAGGTCTGCAAAGGATGCTCGTATTGCATCGACTTCTGTCCCACGCATTCCCTGGAGTTCTCCCGGGAATTCAACGCCAAGGGCTATCACTATCCGACGCTGGCCCGTCCCGAGGATTGCACGGGTTGCGACCTCTGCGGGCTCTACTGTCCGGACTTCGCGATCTACGGTGTGCGATGGAAGGACATCGAAGAGAAGCGCCAGAAGGCCGCCCAGGTGGCGAAGGCTTCGGAATAGAGTTCGAGTCTAGGACATGGCAACGGCGTACGTGGAACGACGGAGGTAACCTTGCAAGCAGATCCTAAAGGAGTCCTGACGGGCATCCATTTCATGGACGGCGACCACGCCGCCTGCGAAGGCGCCCTGGCGGCTGGCTGCCGCTTCGTGGCCGGCTATCCCATCACCCCTTCCACGGAAATCGTGGAGCGCTTTGCCGCTCGCATTCCGACCGTGGGCGGCGTATTCATCCAGATGGAGGACGAACTCGCGGCCTCCATCGCCATCCAGGGCGGCGCCTGGGGCGGCAAGAAGGTCATGTCGGTGTCCTCGGGCCCCGGCATCTCCCTCATGATGGAGCACCTGGGCTACGCGTTCATCACCGAGACCCCGAGTGTCTGGGTGAACGTGCAGCGCGGCGGCCCGTCGACCGGTCTCCCGACGCAGCCCGCCCAGGCGGATATGATGCAGGCGAAGTGGGGTTCCCACGGCGATTTTGAAGTGATCGCCCTCGCCCCAAACTCGCCGCAGGAATGCTTCGACCTCATGATCACGGCCTTCAATCTGACGGAAACCTGGCGCGTGCCGGTGATGTTCATGATGGACGAGGTCGTGGGCCACATGACCGAGCGAGTGGAAATCCCGCCCCCGGAAAAGATCGAGGTCGTGGACCGCAAGTGGACGACGAAGAAGCCCGGCGAGTACAAGCCCTTCGAAACCACGCCGGAGGATCCCGTTCCCTTCATGACCAAGGCGGGCGATGGCCACCGCATCCATGTCACGGGCCTCACCCACGACGAGCGCGGCTACCCGGCCATGACGGTGCCCGCCCAGGACAAGCTCGTGAAGCGGCTCGTCTACAAGATCCGCGACAACGCCGACAAGATCGTGGATGTCCGCGAGGACGGCGTGGAAGGTGCCGATGTGATCGTTGTTTCCTACGGCATCACTTCCCGCGTGGCCATGGCCGCCGTGGAACAAGCCCGGGCCAAGGGCATCAAGGTGGGCCATCTGCGCATGGTGATCTGCTGGCCCTTCCCGGCCAAACGGATCAAGGAACTGGCCAAGAAGGTGAAGGCCTTCGTCGTGCCTGAGATCAACCTGGGCCAGATGGTCCTCGAAGTGGAACGGCACGTCGCTGGGGTTGCCAAGGTCCTCCACGTGGGCCACGCAGGCGGCACGGTCCACGAACCGGATGTGATTCTCGAGAAGATCATGGAGGCGGTGCGATGAGCGAAGAAATGGGACTGGAGATGGAGCAGGACCTCGAACGCGAGTGCGCGCTCGAGAACCCCGTTCTTCCTTATCTGAGGCAGGATCGCATTCCCCACATCTGGTGCCCCGGCTGTGGCATTGGCACCACGGTGAACTGCTTCGCCCGGGCGTTGACCGAGTCCGGCATGAACATGGACGACATCGCCATCGTCTCCGGCATCGGCTGCACGGGCCGCGTGGCGGGCTACCTTAACCTGGACAGCTTCCACACCACCCACGGCCGCGCCATTCCCTTCGCCACGGGCCTGAAGCTGGCCAATCCCCACATGAAGGTGGTGGTCTATTCCGGCGACGGCGATCTCTCCGCCATCGGCGGCAATCACCTGCTGCACGCCGCGCGCCGCAACATGGATCTCATGGTCGTCTGCGTGAATAACTTCACCTATGGCATGACCGGCGGCCAGGTGGCTCCGACTACGCCCACGGGTCCTACCCAGACCACCATGCCCTACGGCAACTTCGAAAGCTCCTTCAACCTGCCCGCCCTGGCGAGCGCCTGCGGCGCCGTGTATGTGGCCCGCTGGACTGTTTACCATGTGCGCCAGCTCGCCAAGGCCATGCGGGAAGGCCTCCAGAAGAAGGGCTTCGTCTTCATCGAAGCGCTCTCTCCCTGCCCCACGCTCTACTCCCGGCGCAACCGCCTGGGCGACGGCGTCGACCAGGTGAAGTACTACAAGGAGCGCAGCATCGTGAAGAACGGCGCCGACACGAAGGATGTGGGCCTGACCTACCAGGGCGACATCGTGGTCGGCAAGTTCGTGGATCGCGAACGTCCCACCTGGATGGATTCCATGAACGAGCACTTCACCAAGGTCCTCGGCAACAAGTTCACGCCCTATGGAGTCGAAAATGGCCAAGACTGAAATCCGTGTTGGCGGCCTGGGCGGCCAGGGCGTCATCCTCTGCGCGTCCATCATCGGCAAGTGCGCGAGCATCTATGAAGGCAAGCACGCCACCTTGATCCAGGCCTTCGGACCCGAGGCCCGCGGCAGCGCCTGCAGCGCCCAAGTCACCGTTTCCGAGGACGAGATCGGCTATCCCTACGTGAAGAACCCCGACATCCTCGTGCTGATGTCCCAGGACGCATACACCCAGTTCATTCCGCAGCTCAAGCCCGGCGGCCTCGTGCTCTACGAGGAAGAGCTGGTGAGCATCGACGGCAAGCTGCCCAAGGGCGCCAAGGCCGTGGGCATTCCCGCGACCCGCTTCGCCGAGGAACTGGGCCGCCGCCTGGTGCTCAACATCGTCATGGTGGGCTTCTTCGCCGGCGCCACCAACCTCGTCTCCTGGGAATCCGTGGAGAAGGCCGTGAAGTCCTCCGTGCCCAAGGGCACCGAGGATCTCAACCTCAAGGCCCTCAAGAAGGGCTACGATTACGGCAAGGAACAGGCGGGAAATTAGCAAACAGCGCCCTTCTCAACGTTCCTGGTGTCGCAACCGCGAACACGACCTTATCCTGGATTTGAACAATGGCTGAAAAGGAGTGAACCATGGGCCTCAACACCCTACCCAGGACCATCACGCTCCATGACGGACGGAACCTCGAACTGAGGCTGCTGGAAGTCGCCGACTGCCTCGGCCTCGTGGAGTTCTACCGCACGCTGCCCGAGCAGGACCGCCAGGTCCTGAAGGACGACGTGACCACCAAGGAGTGGGCGGACCGTTTCCTGCGCAAGGTGGCCACCAAGGAAGTGCTCTGCCTCGTGGCCATGGACGGCGACAAGGTGGTCGGCGAGGGCTCCCTCTACCGGAGCATGTATGGTTGGACGAAGCACGTGGGCGAGATCCGCCTCACCACCGCCCGTTCCCACCGCCGCCAGGGCCTTGGTCTCGCCATGGCCAGCACCCTGGTGAAGCTCGCCACGGATCTCGGCATCGAGAAGATCATCGTGAGCATGGTGGAGAATCAGCTGGGCACCCGCCACACCTTCGAGAAGCTAGGCTTCCAGAAGGAAGCCGTCCTTCCCCGCCACGTCAAGGACATCAGCGGCATCAAGCGGGACCTCATCATCATGGCCAACGACGTTTCCCAGATCTGGGCGGCCATGGAAGCCATGGTGCAGGACTACTCTCCGCACCAGGGCGAATAGCATTCCCGATCACGGCCCCGCGACGCGGGGCCGTTTCATTTCCAGGAGTCACGATGGTCCCGGAAAAGGTCCAAAGCGTTCTCGAAGCCCACGGCTTGAAGGCCCTCGAATTCGAGCCCGGCAGCACGCCCACGGCGGAGCTGGCGGCACAACGGATCGGCGTAGAGACCGCCCGCATCGCCAAGTCCCTGCTCTTCCGCAGCAAGTCGGGAACCTACCACCTCGTCGTGTGCCCTGGCGACAAGCGGCTCTCCTCGGGCGTCCTGAAGCGCGTGATCGGCGCGAAGGTTTCCATGACGGATGCGGATGAAACGGAGCGCATCACTGGCTTCCGCCCCGGCGGTGTCTGCCCCTTCGGTCTGGAGGGCGTGGAGATCCTGCTCGACCAGGATCTTGGCCCCCTGGGAACGGTCTATCCCGCGGCGGGCACGGACGCCACCGGCGTGCCGACAAACCTGGAACAACTTTCGGTCATCACCGGCGGACGGATCGTCGATCTCAACGGGATGGCGTGAGGAATTCGCTTAGGAGCGTGTGGCCCGGATCCAGAAAGACACCGGCCGCGGCTGCCTCCTTTTCAGAGAATGCCTTTCCTGAGCGTGACTCCACACCCGCGCCTGCATAACAGAAGGGCGGTGGTTCCGCGTGGTGCCCCTTGGTGCGCACCAGGGTCGCGTGATCGGGCGCAATGAGGATGCGATGGTCCCCCATGGATTTCAGTTTCTTCAGCAGCGGGCCCACGATGGCCTCGTCGATGCGCTCCAGGGACTTCATCTTCTCCTCGGCCATGCCCTGGTGGGCAGCTTCGTCGGGAGCTTCGATGTGCACGACCACGACATCGTACCGATCCAAGGCATCAAGAGCCGCGCGGCCCTTGGCATCGTAGTCGGTGTCGATGTAGCCCGTGGCGCCGGGCACTTCGATCAGGTCCATGCCCATGCCCACGGCGATGCCGCGGATGATATCCACGGCGGTGATCACAACGCCTTTCAGGCCATAGCGCGAATCGAGGCTCTCCAGCTTCATGGGCGTGCCCTGCCCCCAGAGCCAGATGTTCGTGGCCCAGTCCTCGCCTTTCTCGCGCCGACGCAAGTTCACCGGGTGTTCGCGCAGCACCTCCACCGCGCGGTCCATGATGGCCTTGACGCGCTCCTGCCCGTCTCCTGTGGGCCAGTAGCCCGCCACGGGCTGATCCGTGATGTCGTGGGGCGGCTGGCTCTGCAGCTTCATGGTCGAGGCATTGGAGACCAGCAGCAGATTGCGGTAGGACACGCCCGCGTGGAAGGAGCACTGCTCGCCGAAGAAGGTCGCCGCGTTAAGGGCCGCGATCAGTGCGTCCGCATCGGGCTGGTGGATGTGCCCGGCTGTGAAGTCCTTCATCTTCCCATCCGTGATGTTCACGAAATTGCAGCGGAAGATGAGCTGGTCAGGCTCGGCCGTGAGCTGCTGGGCCAGCGCCTCCATGGGCGCTCGCCCCGTGTGGTACACGCGCGGGTCGTAACCCATGAGCGTCAACGTGCCCGCATCCGTGCCCGCACCGAAGCCATCCGGGATCGTCACGATGCGACCCAGGCGGCCATCGTGAGCGATCGAATCCATGTTCGGAATGTGCGCCGCTTCCAACGGTGTTTTTCCGCCCAGCTGCGGCAGAGGCTCATCGGAAGCGCCGTCAGGGAGAATGATCACGTACTTCATGCTTGCACCCTTGGAAGTTGGAACCACGAATCACACGAATCAAAACAAATCACACGAATAAGAAGAGATACGTGCAGATTGCTTTTCCAATTCGTGAAATTCGTGGTTTCTCTTTTTCATTGGACATGCGCTTCGATAAATCGCTTCACCTTCCCCGTATCCGGTGGCATCACAGTCACGTGCTGGGGGAGGTTCTCGATGCCCTGGAACTTGGCTGGGCATGCGGGTTTGCGGCCAAGGGCTTCGAGGATGGTGTCCTCGAACTTGATGGGCAGCGCCGTCTCCAGGCACACCAAAGGCACGCCGCGATCACGGTTCTGGAGCCCGACTTTCACGCCGTCCGCGGTGTGGGTATCGATCTCCACGCGGTAGCGCTCCCAGACGCGACGGATGGTCTCGAGGCGATCGGCGTGGGTGCTCTTGCCGGACACGAACCCGAAATCGGCGATGCGCTTGAAGTGGGGTGTTTTGGAAAGGTCGAAGGTCTTGCCTGCGTCCACCTGCGCCCACAGTTCCTTTACCACGGCTGCATCGCGATCCACGAGGTCGAAGACGAAGCGTTCGAAGTTGGAGGCCTTGGAGATGTCCAT
>DCFP01000164.1 GCA_002319925.1 Holophagaceae bacterium UBA1801
TACAGCCACTGCATCGCCCACGGCTTCGACCTGATCCAGGGCTGCGAGCAGCAGAAACTTGCTGTGGATGCCGGCCACTGGCCGCTCTTCCGCTTCGACCCACGGCGCATCGCCCTTGGCGAAAGCCCGCTGCAGATGGATTCCCCCGCTCCGAAGATCGAGCTGGGTGCCTACGTCCGGAACGAGACCCGCTACCGCATGGTCGAGCAGATGCACCCTGAGCACTTCAAGCACCTGCTGGCCTCCGCCCAGCGCGAGATCACGAACCGCTACGCGACCTACGAGAACATGGCCAAGCTGACCATGCCCGTGAAGACTGTCGAGGATCAGGCGGAAGTGAAGTAGTCAAAAGTCGGAAACAGTGAAGGAAAGCGCCGGGATTCCGGCGCTTTCCTTATTTAGAGGTGGTAACACAACCTGCGCGATGCGGCGCTGGTGGCGCCGGGCGAGCCAGGCAAGGAAGGCGACGAAAGCGATAGTGGGCCTATCGCCGAGGATCGTGACGCAGCATGGCGACGCCCGCCGGTTTCTTTCCTTGCGGGGCATCCCGCCTGGACCCGTCGCCGCGCCGCGAAGGTTGTGTTACCACCTCTTGAGATGTGTGTCACATGATCTTCCGCGGGGCCATCCAAGGCTTTGTTCCAGCCCATAGGGAGGCACCATGGACCTTAGTGTGAAGTACCTCGGATTCAATCTGCCTCATCCACTGATGATCGGCTCTTCACCCCTTGCCCTCGATCTGGACAAGGTGAAGCTCCTCGAGGATGCAGGCGCTTCCGCGATCGTCATGCACTCCCTGTTCGAGGAGCAGATCACCCGCGAGCAGGACGGCACGGTGGCGGATATGGATGTCCATGCAGAGAGTTTTGCGGAAGCCGTGTCCTATTTCCCCAAGCCCAAGGATTTCCCGCTGGGTCCCGAGAACTACCTGGAGCAGCTCCACAAGATCAAGAAAACCGTCAAGGTGCCCGTCATCGCTTCGCTGAATGGCACGACGCCCCTGGGTTGGCTGGACTATGCCAAGCAGATCCAGCAGGCTGGAGCGGACGCACTGGAACTGAACGTCTACTTCATGGCCACGGATCCCACGGAAAGCGGGGAAGTGGTTGAGCGGCGCACCCTCGATCTCGTGAAGGCTGTGAAGAGCAGCGTGAGCATTCCCGTGGCGATCAAGATTTCGCCCTACTATAGCGCCTTGCCCCATTTCGCCAAATCCCTCGAGAAGGCCGGCGCGGATGGGCTCGTTCTGTTCAACCGGTTCCTGCAGCCCGACCTTGATATCGAGAATCTCGAGGTGGCGCCCTCCATCGAGCTCTCCAGTTCCCAGGTCCTGCGCCTCAGGGTCCGGTGGCTGGCCCTGCTGCACGGCCATCTCGGCATTCCCATGGCGGTCAGTGGCGGCGTCCATACGGCCGAAGATGCCATCAAGGCGATCATGGCAGGCGCGAACGCGGTGCAGATGGTCTCTGCTGTCTACTTGCAGGGGCCGGTAATCTTCAAGAAGGTTCTCGAAGGCATCAAGCAGTGGATGAGCGAACACGAATACGAGTCCGTAGCACAGATGTACGGCGCCATGAGCCTGCAGAAGTGTCCCAATCCCAAGGCTTTGGAGCGTGCCAACTACATGCGCATTCTCACGGGCTGGAAGGTCTGAACACGTTTGATCCCAATGAAAAGGGCGGATCCGGATCCGCCCTTTTCATTCCGGGGGAAAACCAATCACCAGCGATTCCAGCGGATGCGTTCCTCGCGGTAGTGGTCTTCCTTGGGCTCCAGGTATTCCGCCGGGTAGCCCAGGGGCAAAATGGCGAAGGGTTGGACGTTCGCTGGAATGCCCAGGAGCTTCCGGAGGGGCGCCATGCGTTCCTCTCTCGGATAGACGCCTACCCAGACACTGCCCAGCCCCTTGGCGTGGGCTGCCAGAAGCAGGTTTTCCGTGGCGGCGGCACAATCCTGGACCCACATCCCCGCATGTTTCTCGGTTGAAGGTTCTCCGCAGACAACCACGGCCACCGGTGCTTGGCCAACCATGGCCGCGTAGGGATGCAGGGTGGGGATTTTTTCGAGGAGCGTCGGGTCGGTGAGCACCAGGAAATGCCAGGGCTGCTCATCCGCCGCGGAGGGCGCGTACATGGCCGCCTTCAGAAGTTCTTTGATCAGCTCCAGGCTCACTTCCTTGCGCTGATAGGACCGGATGCTCCGGCGGCTGAGGATCGTCTCGAGGACGTCCATGGATTCTTTCGTGTGTGTCATAGAAAATCTCCCTGGGATGGCGATAAGGCTTGCATTTCCTTCAAGAATCAGATGCCTTAGGCCTTTCGGCTGTTTTCCTGGAACCACCCGCACGAATTAAAGAAATGCACCCGAGAGCCGAAAAATAGGTTACTCAATCCGACTTCCACAGCCAGGCATTCTCGATGCAAAGGAGGGGTCCATGTTCAATCACATCCTGCTTGCCGCGGATGGGACCGAGCCATCCGTGCACGCCGCCGGATTGGCGGGCGAAATCGCCCGATCCATGAAGTCGGCCACGTTGTGCATCATGGTTCCATACACGCCCGTTCCGGCCTTCCTGGGCGATCCGCAGTTCGACAAAGTGACGGCCGCCCGCCTGATCGAAGCGGATGGCATCGTCAATACCATGAAGAAGGCCATCGGGGAGATCCCCGGCGAACTGTCCGTGGAAGTTCTGGAAGGCCCGGCCGCCCAGGCCATCCTCCACGTGTCTGAAGTGCACCATTCGGACCTGATCGTCATGGGATCCAGGGGACTGGGCACCCTCGGCCATCTGATGGTGGGCAAGTATCTTTGCCCTGTGATGATCGTTCATTAGGTCTTTTCGGCACGTTCCTGGTGGTTTCAAGGCAATTCCAGCAAGCACAGCACCGAGGGCGGAGTCTACCATGATGAATGGAGGCCCCGCGCATGATTCAGACCGTCCGGATCCCCTGGTTGTCCGATCATCACACCCATGTATCGCTCTACGGCGCGCTGGAGGGTTGCCCGAGCATCGCCGGGCTGGGGAAAGGCCAGGCTCTCGATCTGATGCGCTCGCTGCCGGAGGGCAAGCCTTCCATCGTCCTGGGCTGGCATAGCGGGCGTGTCGCCTTCGACGCCGGGGAACTGGAGGCCCTCCCGCCCATCGTGTTGATGAATATCAGCCTGCACGGCTTTGCACTCACGGATAAGGTGAAAGATTTGTTGCGGGAATCGCAGCCGGAGATCGTCAAGCACCACACCGAACCAGAATGGTGCGAGCGCAACCTGCCGCACCTGCTCGAATTCTTCAGCCGGACGGCGATGCTGACCTCCGGGAAACTGGACCACTTCATGCGAAAACTCGGCGATCTCGGGCTCGGTGCGGCCGAGGACATGCTGCTTGCGGATGAAGAGGCACTGCGAGTAATCCAGGGCTCTCAATGGTCGCAACGGATCAAGTGCTGGGCGAGCGCTGAGACCTTCAAAGCCCTTAGTCCGGAAGCCAGGCAGGGAGTGGAGGGCCTGAAATTCTTCACGGATGGCGCCCTGGGCGCCCGCACGGCGGCGCTCAGCGGGCCGTTCCTCGATGGATCCCGTGGGTTGCTGATCCACTCGCCCGCGGGGCTCTTCACAACACTGGCCGAGGCCCATGCGTTCAAGAAACCGGTGGCCATTCATGCCATCGGCGATGAGGCCATCGAGCAGGTGTTGACCGCTCTGGAACGTCTGAAGCAGGATGGTGCCGAATTTCCCTTCGTACGCCTGGAGCACGTCCAGTTCATTCAAGAGAATCAGGCCAGGCGCGCCAAGGCTCTGGGTCTGGTGCTATCCATGCAGCCCAACTTCAACAGCGACAGCGTGGACTACGCGGATCGACTGGAACCGAGATGGCTGGAAACCAACAACCCCTTCCGCCTGCTCATCGATCATGCAGGCTTCGTCCTGGGACAGGACTTGATCTTCGGTTCCGACGGTATGCCTCATGGCCTGGAATACGCGCTGCAGTGGTCGCTGTTCCCGCCCTATCCGGGACAGAGGCTGACCATCGAGGAACTGAGCGCCGGTTATGGTCCAGCCCTGGAAGGACGTGGCCATTGCGTCTTCGAAATCGATGGGGAAGCGCGATCCGTCAGACTACTAGAGCGCTGATTCGATTTCCGCTTCCGTGAGGATGCGGTGGCTCTTCTTCGCGAGAGCCAGAATCCGTTCGATGCGCTCCGGATCCACGTCGTAGCCGTTCCGTTCCAGCCAGAACACCACGTTGCTGTGGCCAGCCACGGGGCCGATCTCGATCTCCTGGCGTCTTCCGACGAGAGCCGCCGGAACGCCTGAATAGACGGCGTCCGCCAGGGCCACGTCCCCATGCCTCAGAGCCTTCACGATGGCCGCGGCATGGACCCCAGTTCCTGTGCGGAAGGCATCGCGGCCCAGGATCGGATAGTTCACTGGCACGGGAATGCCGCAGAGTTCCGCCACACGAGCGGCCAGGGCAGGCAGGTCCGAAAGATCACCCTTCCAGACCCCCATCAGGGTGAGATTGACCATGAGCTGATCGAGGGCCACGTTGCCCGCGCGCTCGCCGATACCCAATATGGAACCGTGGATGCGATCCGCCCCGGCCTCGAAGGCGGCGATGGCGTTGGCGACGCCCAGTCCCCGATCATTGTGCCCATGCCAATCGATGCGGATGGATTGATCCCGGACGATGTCCCTTTTCACAAACTGGACCAGGTTCCGCACGCCATCGGGCGTGGCATGGCCGCACGTATCCGACAGGCAGATCGCCTGTGCGCCTTCATCAATGGCAGCCTGGTAGATGGAACTGAGATGCTCTGGGCAGGCCCGGGTCGTATCCTCGGTCACCATCATGACCGGCACTTGATTGTTGCGGCAGAAGACCACCGCTTTTCGGGTCAGGTCCACGAGGTGATTGAGATCCCAGCCCTCCGCTTCCATGCGGATGGGACTGGACCCGAGAAATGCTCCCGCTTCCAACGGCAGACCCACCTTCTGCTGGACCTCGGCCAGATGCATCAGATCCGCTTCCACGGTGCGCACCGCCGAATGGGGTTCGATGGGCAGCCGGTGATCCCGGATCTCGGTCAGCAGCGCCTTCACGGCGGCCATGGCGTTGGGTCCGGCGCCTGGCATTCCAAGGTCGGCGGAGTCGATGCCCAGATGCACCAAGCGATGCAGAAGATCCCGCTTGGCGGAGATCTCGGGGTCCCGCACGGAGGGGCTTTGAAGGCCGTCACGGAGGGTCTCATCCAGCAACAGGGGTTTCCGGAGCGGGGTACCCTCGGCGCAGATGGCATTCCAGTCGTGGATCGATGCGGGCAAAGTCATGGAACCAGGGTATCAGCTAGCACTTGTCACGACCGTTCGGATCGAGCGGTCCAGCAGCCGGAAAAGGAAGGCCCCTTTCTCCTTGAATCTTTCCAATTCGGCGCTGAGATCCCCTGAACCCTGGATGAGAATCTGCGCTTCTTCATTTTCGAGATGGACGCGCACCGAGCGCACGGCTTGGCGGCGGCTTCGATCTAGGGCATCGGCGGCCCGGAGGATGGCGGTGAGTTTCTCAATCACCGCGCGATGCCAGGGAGCCAGGCGGAGGAACTCCTCGTGCTTGGCAAGAGACGCGGATTTGCCGCGATGCCAGCGCACGACCTGGGCGAGGATCTCGATTTCCCGGGGCCAGAATCCTGGCAACCGGTCGCCTTGGATCAAGGCCGCGCCATGCTTGTGATGGTCTTTCTCCGAGACGGAGATCCCGATGTCGTGCAATCGGGCTGCGCATTGGAGTAGTTCCCGCTCGTCATCCCCCAGGTGGAACACGGGTGCCAGATCCCTGAACAAGCGGTCGGACAGATCCGCCACATGCAGACTGTGGCTGCGATCAGTGTCCAGTTCCTCGGCCAAAGCCTCCACGGCGCCCTGCCGGTATTCGGGCGCAGAGGGAGATCGCACGCCCCCGTGCCGCAATGTCTCCAGTAAAAGTCCCTCGCAAAGGCTCACAGGGCGGCATTCCAGGAACGGAGCATCCAGCCACTCCATGAAGCCGAGCGCCCAGCTGGCGCCAAGGTGCGCGATGTCGGCCTGTCCGCCTGGAACTGCCAGGGTGCTCATCCGCTTGGATCGATCCGAATGCCACATCTTCTGTTTGAAGCGCAGCAGTTGCTCGTGGGAGAACCCATGTGGTTCACCGGTACCCTTCGCCCATTCTGACAGCCCGGCGGATGTCCCTACCAGGCGGGACGGCCTGGGAAGCCCTTCCGGGAGTTGTTTCCCAGCCTGTTTGAGGATTCTCCGAATGGATTTGGTGACCCGTTTGAGATCCTCCGGCGTCGGCGGATCTGACGTGGGCAGAGTGTCCGCCAGCCGCTGAGGGTCCCAGGGGAGCGTCAAACTCGCAAGGGGCTGGCCTCCATGCATCCAGATCAACTTGGTGGTACCTCCGCTGGTATCCACGAGGACGCACGGTTCAGGTTGGAAGGGCATTGCCTGTGACGCGGCGTGGAAGATGAGGCGAATTTCTTCCTCCGCCGACAGGATGCGCACCTTCAGTCCGAGCGCTCCGGCTTCTTCCGCGAATCGGGATGCATTGGCTGCGTTGCGCAGGATCGCTGTTCCGGCAACATGCAGGGCGTCGCAGGAACATCCACGAGCGACTTCCGCCATCCACGCCAGTGCTTCAAGGCCGGCTTGAAACGGGTCGGGCTGGATGGTCCCGTTCTTGGCTGTACCTTTGCCAAGAGGCACCGCGTTCTGTTCACGCCTCAGGATTCGTTGGTCGCCGATGGCACTCGTTTCCACCGCGAGCAGTTGAATGGAATCCGAACCAATGTCGATGACCGCGATGTGCATGGGCTTGGACCGAAGATGCGAGGAGGGCCGCAGAAGGTCTATGTGGGATCAGAATAATTTCACGCCGCACTGGAAGCATTGGCCACTCTCGAGGACCTTGTGGCTCAAAGGCCCACTCAAGTTGCGATGGCAGTTGGGGCAGTGGAGCTCCAGGCGCCGGCACATCTTCTGGATCAGGGTGATGAACCAGAAGGCCAAACCCGCGAAGAAAACGGTTGCCGCTGTCTTGAGGGTCCACTGGAGGCTGCTGCTCACACCGGATTTGGACATCCACATGAAGGCGATCAAGGCAATGAACAAGAGCGACAGGCCGATCCTGATCAACAAAATTTTCCGGTGCTTCACCTTGCCAAGATTCTGAACAAAAACGTCTCTATCCACCATTCACTCCATCCACAGCCAGCCTGCGAAGTCCGCTGGGGGTTTGAACATACGCGACCAGGGAAGGGGCTTCACCCTGCTGGGGCATTGATACCACGAAATCGCCGCTGAATCCGATGCTGTTCAAAAGCGAGCGGATTTTGTCCGCATGAGGATGAAAACCCTCAAGCCTCACCAATGAGCAGCCTCTGTCCGGGAGCAGGCTGGCGGGGTGATATCCGCTCTTCCACTGAATCAGCTGTGGGGCCACTCCATCGAATGCGAGACGTCCTTCACGAGGGATGGTAATGGACCAGTACAGTTCCCCGCGATGCATCTCCGTGATGGTTCCGAAGGCATGGTCAGAAGTGTCGGAGGCTTCTTCAATATCGTCGGTTCTCGCGATCCATCCGGCCAGGAATGGCGAGCCCTTCGGTGGGAACTGATCGAGCTGGAACCAGCGCGGGCACTCGGGTTTCAAAGCCTGGGGGTCGATGGCGATCACCTCCAGGTAGCCAGTCTCCCCAAGCCGCAGCAGGCGATTGTGCGTGCCCATCTTCGAGTGTTTTCCACCGGGTTCCATCGGGACATCGAGGACTCTGCGGATGAGGTGTTCGCCGGACTCCAGGTCGGGCGCCGTGATGACGAGATGATCAAGAAAGGAATGGAGCATGGGATGACGCATTCGGCCTTGGAGCGTTGGAAGCCCTGGATTGTCCGATGTGACGAACTCCCGAGGGGCTGAGATAAACATCATGGGGTCGGGGATGACGAAGGAGGACCGCCCAGCGGTGTGCCGGGATTTCAAAATACTACCGAGGCTCATAACGAAGTTTTAAACTGATATATTAGAAATGAAATAGAGAACAATGCATTTCCGCACTGCGGCTGGATCGCAAGTGCGAGCGCGTGTTTTTCCGGTATATGCAAGGCCTGATCTGCATCAGTCGGCCACGGCAAGGCTCTTTGCATCGGTGCTGGATCCCCGTTGGGCCTGCCTTGACAATGACAAGAAGCCTGCCATCCTGATGCGCAGAGCCCTATATCCCTTCCCGCCTCACGTCAGGTGATGTTTGACAGACCAAGGACGGGCTCTGAGAACTGAATAATGCGTCCCGCCTTGGACGAAATAGAGATGTTGTTTTCGCTTGCTGGTAGTCGGATACAACACGAATCCCGTCGCTTGCCCGCATTACAGAAGTGGCCGGGTTCGGTGGGTGTATACCGTCGCGATTTTTTCTAGGCGCCCTTGCCCATTTGATCAAGGTTGCTGCGGATGTTCGCATCTGCACTTGACGTGGAAAAGCGGCGTGGCATTCTCATCAGTCACTATCCACACCCATAAGGAGGCTTCATGAAGTCTTACGCACTGTCTGCGGCCGTCGCCGCAATCCTCGCAGGCACTTTCCTGTCCTGCGGTTCGTCCAACAAAGAAATCAAGATCGGTGGCGTTGCTCCTCTGACCGGTGAAGCCGCAACGTTCGGTGCCTCCTCCAAGCAGGGCATGGAACTCGCCATCCAGGAATGGAACGACAAGGGCGGCATCGACAGCAAGAAGATCGTGTTGGCTTTCGCTGACGACAAGGGCGATCCCGCTGAGGGCGCCACGGTCTTCACCAAGTTGATCCAGCAGGACAAGGTCGCGGCCATCGTCGGCCCCGTGATGTCCAAGGTCGCTCTCGCCGGCGCTCCCATTTGTCAGGCGAACCAGCTCCCGATGATCAGCTCCACCGCCACCAACCCCAAGGTCACTGAAGTCGGCGACTACGTCTTCCGCGCCTGCTTCATCGATCCCTTCCAGGGCACCGTCGGCGCCAAGTTCGCCCTCGAAACCCTGAAGGCCAAGAAGGCCGCCTGCCTCTTCGATGTGGGCAACGACTACACCAAGGGCCTCTCCGAGTTCTTCCGTGATGGCTTCACCAAGGGCGGCGGCGAGATCGTCGCTTTCGAAGGCCACGCCACTGGCACCACCGACTTCAAGGCCCAGCTGACCAAGATCATCGCTGCCAAGCCCGATGTCATCTACGTCTCCGACTACTACAATGACGCTGCTCTGATCGCCAAGCAGGCCCGCGAGCTCGGTTACAAGGGCACGATGGGCGGCGGCGACGGCTGGGACAGCCCCAAGCTCACCGAAATCGGCGGCGCCTCTGTGGAAGGCTGCTGGTTCTCCAACCACTACGCTGCTGACGACACGACCCCCGTCGTCCAGGACTTCGTGAAGAAGTACAAAGCCAAGTACAACGCTGAGCCCGACGCTCTCGCCGTGCTGGCCTACGACGGCATGAACATCATGCTCGACGCCGTCAAGCGCGCCGGCAAGACCGATGGCCCCTCGATCCAGGCAGCCCTCAAGGCCACCGATTTCAGCGGTGTCTCCGGTCACGTGAAGTTCGACGATCACCGCAACCCCGTGAAGTCCGCCGTCATCGTTGAAGTCAAGAACGGCAAGGTGGTCTACCGCGCCACCGTCAATCCGTAACTCGGACATTGACATTCACCTTGGAAGGGGAGGCCTCCGGGCCCCCCTTTCCTTTGTAAGGGGTCCAGATACTTATGAACATTTTCAGCTTCCAACAGCTCGTCAACGGGCTTCAGCTGGGATCGATCTACGCCCTGATCGCCCTCGGTTACACGATGGTCTACGGCATCGTCCGTCTGATCAACTTCGCTCACGGCGACTTCTATATGCTGGGCGCCTACGCTGCCTACGCCACGTTCTTCCTCTTCAACGCCTACCTCGCCCACATGTCCACGGGCTACGGCCTCACTTTCATCGTTCTGCTCGTGGCCATGCTCGCAGGCGCAGCGATCGCCATGCTCTCCAATACATTCGCCTATAAACCGCTTCGCTACAAACCGAAGCTCTCATCGCTGGTCACCGCCATCGGCGTGTCCATGTTCCTCGAGTACTTCTTCTCCGCGTTCCCGCCCATCGGGCCCTCCATGCGTGGTTTCCCCGAGATCCTGCCCCGGCACATGTACCAGTTCGGGGGCGCTGAGATCTCCAACTACGTGATGATTGATCTTCTCGTGGCCGCCGTGCTCATGACCGGTCTCACCTTGCTGGTCCAGAAGTCTCCCCTTGGCAAGGCCATGCGCGCCGTCTCCCAGGACAAGGACGCTTCCAAGCTCATGGGCATCGACGTCGAGAAAATCATCTCCCTGACGTTCTTCATCGGTGGCTCCTTCGCCGGCGCAGCGGGCCTGCTTGCCGGCCTGACCTATCCGCGCATCAATCCCTACATGGGCATCCTGCCCGGTCTCAAGGCCTTCATCTCTGCTGTGCTAGGTGGCATCGGCAACATCCCCGGGGCCATGCTCGGCGCCTACATCATGGGTCTCGCCGAGACCATCGCCAATGCGTACAACTCGCTCCTCGGCGAGGGCATCGCCTTCGTGATCCTCATCATCGTCCTCCTGGTGAGACCCACCGGCCTCCTCGGCGAGAAGATCGCCGACAAGATTTAGGGAGAGTGGAATGGGCAATTTCAAATTACCTCGCTTGCTGCTCGCAGGCCTGATCTTCTTCATCATCGTGATGATCCTGAGCCCCGATATGACCGGAGCTCTGAACGGCTATTTCATGGTGATCATCGAACGGTCGCTGATCTTTGTGATCCTGGCGATCAGCCTCAATCTGATCAACGGCATCACCGGCCAGTTCTCGCTCGGCCACATGGGATTCGCGGCGGTCGGGGCGTACGTTTCAGGAACCTTCACCTCCATCTGGTTCAAACTGAATCCGCACACCCTCTCCCACTACCCCGTGTTCATGATCTGCATCGTCATCGGAGGACTGGGCGCGGCTGTGGTCGGCTTCCTGATCGGTTTCCCCTCCCTGCGTCTGAAAGGCGATTATCTGGCCATCGTGACCCTGGGCTTCGGTGAAATCATCCGCACGATCCTCAACAACATCGACTATGTCGGCGGCCCCCGCGGCCTCCTGGGCATCCCGATGTTCTCCAAGTTCCCCATCATCATGCTGTTCGCTTTCCTGACGGTGGTGATCCTGCGCAACTTGGTGCAGTCCTCGCATGGCCGCGCCATGCTCTCCATCCGTGAGAACGAGCTGGCCTCGGAGCTTTGCGGTGTGGACACGGTGCGATACAAGGTGATGGGCTTCGTGATCGGCGCCTTCTTCGCCGGCATCGCGGGCGGCCTCTTGGCCCACCTGCTGACCCTGGCCCACCCGACCCAGTACGGCTTCCTGCCCAGCGCTCTGGTCCTCATCATGGTTTATGCCGGCGGTATGGGTTCCCTCACGGGTTCCGTGCTCGCCGCCTTCACCTTGACCTTCCTGACTGAGGGTCTCCGCGTCGGCATCGATGCGCTGCCTGAATTCACGATCGCCAGCCAGACTTACAAGATCGGCACGGAATGGACCATGGTGATTTACGCCATCCTCCTCATCCTCATCATGCTCTTCAAGACCGAAGGCATCATGGGCATGCGTGAGTCCAGGATCCTCATCATCGAGGAGAAGAAATGAGCGCACTCCTCTCAATTCAGGGCATGTCCCACTACTTCGGCGGTCTTAAGGCCGTCTCCAACTTCACCTTCGACGTCCCCGAGGGCGTGATCTACGGCCTCATCGGTCCCAACGGTTCCGGCAAGACGACGACGTTCAATCTCATCACTGGGATCTATACGCCCACTGAAGGCAAGGTTCTCTTCGAAGGGCGGGATATCACCGGCCAAAAACCATTCCGCATCGTGCAGGGCGGTGTAGCGCGCACCTTCCAGAACCTTCGCATTTTCGGCAATCTCTCTGTGATTGACAACATCCGTGTGGCTCGCCACTTCACCGTCAAGTCCGGCCTCTTCACCTCCCTCCTTCGCCTGCCCAGCTTCAAGCAGGAAGAGGAAGTGGTGCGCGAAGAAGCCATGCAGCTCATCAAGATGATGCACCTGGAAGACCGGGCTTTCGATCAGGCGAAGAACCTCCCCTACGGCGCTCTCCGCCGTCTGGAGATCGCGCGTGCCTTGGCCACGAAGCCGAAGCTTGTGCTTCTCGACGAGCCAGCTGCGGGCATGAACCCGAAGGAAACCGATGATTTAATGGGGCTCATCCGGCAGGTCCGCGACGACTTCAAGGTCACGGTCTTCCTGATCGAGCATCACATGAAGCTCGTCATGAACGTCTGTGAGCGCGTGAAGGTCATCGACTTCGGTGAGACCATCGCCTAGGGAGATCCCAAAGTGGTCGGCAAGGATCCGAAGGTGCTTGAAGCCTATCTCGGAAGGGGAGGCGCGGAATGCTGAGCGTCAAGAATCTGAAAGTCACCTTCGGTCAGATCCAGGCCATCCGGGACGTCTCCTTCGAGGTGCCCGAGGGCAAGATCGTGACCCTCATCGGTGCCAACGGCGCCGGCAAGACCACGACGCTGCGCGCCGTGAGCGGCCTCGAGAAGGTGGCCCACGGCTCCGTGACCTTCAAGGGCAAGGACATCACCAACATGGAGGCCCACCTGCTCGTGCCCATGGGCATCTCCCACGTGCCCGAAGGCCGCAAGATCTTCCCGACCCTCACGGTGCGGGAGAACCTGGAACTGG
>DCFP01000199.1 GCA_002319925.1 Holophagaceae bacterium UBA1801
TGTACGTCTACGACACGGGCCGCGATCTCCTGGACTTGGGCATCATCCCCCTCGACAACATGCTGCCCGAGACCGCCTACATGAAGCTGGCCTGGGTGCTGGGCCAGACGGAGGACCCCAAGAAGATCCGTCAGATGATGACCACCTCCATCAACCACGAGATCACGCCCCGGGAACCCCACAACGGATACCTGATCCTCCAGGGCGGATTGCCGGAGGTGGATGCTTTCGTCATGAGGCATTGGAAGTAGAAAAGCAGGGGTCGGTGGCCGGTGGTCAGTGACCAGTTAATGCGGAAGCGGCTCCCTCGGGAGCCGCTTCGATTTGGATTTCAGGGCTGGCCGGGCTGGGGGGTGGGTTTGTAGCCTTCGGCGAAGGTGGAGGGATACTTCTGGCGCATCTCGGCAATCAGCGCCTTGAGTTCTGTTTCGCTGCGCTCCTGCTGCTTGTTCTGCTTCCAACCGGCGATCAATTGTGGCTTCACTTGGTCGAAGGTGGGCAGGTTCTTGGTGTTACCCGCGGCCTTCTGCTGAGCGATGCCCTGGTCGTAGATCGGCTTCAGATCCGCATCCGTGGGCTCGGGGCCGGGAGCGGCCTTCTTGAGGCGGCGTTCCATGAGGGTCCGCAGATAGAGCTGCGCGATGCCCTGTTCCTGCAGGAACTGGGTCTTGGTGTCCTTGTCCAGGCCTTCGGTCTTGGCCGCCTGGAGAATGATTTTCTGCAGGGCAAGGGCATCCAGGAGCTGATTGCGTTGCTCCTTCATGGTGTCGTTCGCCAGCAGATCCCCGGCCTGCTTGTCGTCGCCGATGACTGCCTTCACGATGGTCTCGAACTGGTTCTTGGTGATCTTGTCCCCGGCCACATCGACGAGCACCAGGCTCGTATCCTTCGCAGCGTGTTTGCAGCCTGCGAAACCGGCGATCAACAAACTGCCCATGCCCAGCCCGAGTACTGCCTTAAATTTCATGAGGTTCTCCTTGACGCATCTTCCAGAATGACAGTCCTGGCGGTATTGCCAAAGGACGGATTGTGATACGTTCGGAGCATGGCTGGGCTCACCGATCTCCAGGGACACGATCTGCAGGTCTATTCCGCCCCGTGGTGCGGCGATTGCAGGCGCCTGGAACGATGGCTCGCCGAGAACCAGGTGGCCTACACAAAGGTGGATATCGAGGCAGTGCCAGGCGCTGCCGAGCGGCTGGAGCGGGAAACCGGCAAGAGGGCCATCCCCTTTATTCTGGTTGATGGAACCCGCTGGGTGCGCGGCTACCACCGGGAACTGCCCAGCCGTTTCGATCCTGATCTCCTGCTGAAGGAGATCCTCGGCGACTGAGATTCACGGTTGCCGGGCGCGCGGCTTGTGCCCGCTCATGGTGTTTCCGGCGTCCTCGGACATGAGTGCGCACACGGGTGAGGCCAGGATGGAGATGGCGGTCACCACCAGGAAGGCCGCCGTGAAATCGGGGAGGATCGGTTGCGTATGGCCGGAGAGGCCCACGGACAGCGCGAGTGTTCCCGAGGCGACGCAGATGCCCAGCGATAGCATCAGCTGCTGGAAGGTCGCGTAGAAGCTCGTTGCGGCGCTCATGCGCGCCTGGGAGACATCGGCGTAGGCGACGGTGTTGTAGGCCGTGAACTGGAGCGACTGGAAGAAGCCGCCCAGCAGGAGCATGCCGTAGATAGCGAGCATGGGCCAGCTTGGGCGGAAGGCGGCGCAGACGGCCAGGAACCCCGTCGAAAGCACGCCGTTCCAGACCAGGGTGTTGCGGAACCCGTACCGGCGCAGGATGGGCGGGCTCGCCAGCTTCATGAGGATGGAGCCCGAAGCGGTCATGAAGGTGATGAAACCGCTCCTTGCGGCGGAAAGGCCGAAACCGAGCTGCATCATCATCGGCAGAAGGAAGGGCAAGGCACCGCCCGTGATGCGTGTCAGCGAACCACCGATGACGGAAAGGCCGAAGGTCGGGATGCGCATCAAACGGAAATCGAGGATCGGGTCACCAGCGAATTTGAACGCGTGTCGCGCATAGAAGATCCCGGCGACGAGGCTCGTACCCAATAGGAACGCCAGGGGTTTCACTGATATGGAGGTTCCCCGATTGGCCATTTCAAGTCCGAACATGAGGCAGGACAGGGATACACCGGAGAGCAGGAAACCCATCGTGTCGAACGCTCCCGTCGCCGGTTCCCGGATGTCCTGGATGTAGCGTGTCGCGAGAAGGATGCTCAGGATGCCGAAGGGCACGTTGATGTAGAAGATCCAGCGCCAGGACAGATACGTAACAATGAGGCCGCCCACGGGCGGTCCCACCACGGGACCGATCAGCGCGGGGACCGTGAACCAGGCCATGGCTGGGACCATGTCCTCCTGCGAGACCGTGCGGAGCAGCACGAGACGTCCCACCGGCACCATCATGGCGCCACCGATGCCCTGCAGGAATCGTGCGGCCACGAGGAAAGGCAGACTGGGCGCCTGGCCGCAAAACACCGAGCTGATCGTGAACAGAGCGATGGCCATGCGGAAGATCTTGCGTGCGCCGAACCGGTCCGCGAAGTAGCCGCTGGCGGGGATGAAGACGGCCAGCGCCAGCAGGTAGGAGGTGAGCGCCGCGCTCATGTGCGTGGGCGAGAGATTGAAGTGCCGCCCCATGGTGGGTAGCGCGGTGGTCAGAACCGTGGAGTCGAGCTGCTCCATGAAAAGCGCGCTGGCGATGATGAGAGCCGTCGTCCGGAACGAGGGCTGGCCATCATGTGCAGGGTTTGATGGATCCGGTTCGGAGCGCGTCCACTTGTGCCAGCGCTGTGGTTTCACCATGCCCATAGATCGAGGATCCCGTGAATTAAGGGGAATGGCCAGACGGACGTGATCGACTTCACCATGGTGGTTTCGGCAGGTCCGTGGCTGGTTCCAGGGAGTTCTTTCGGTATCGGTCAAGGTCCGGAGCAAGGGCCGATCGGTTGATCCTCGATGTGCGTGTTTTTCCGATTGTGTGAGAGGTAAGATGGCGGAGTTCCAACGGACAAATGATCGAGGGAAACGCCATGCATAAGGTTTCATGGTCCGGAGCTACGTGCGCGGGACGGTTGCTTGCGCTGAAAGTCGTAGGGATGGCTGTTTTTCTGACCATTTCTGCCTTCGCCAAGGGTGGTGTATTCACCGCCGCGGGTCCCGAGGGCCCTGCCCAAACCGTCTACGCTCCGACTGGAGGGAAGGTTGGCCCGGTCGTGCTCATACTGTCAGGGCACACGGGCCCCGAGAACTACGAGACCTATGCGGAAGAGATATGCAAGCTGGGCTACTACACGGTGCTGCTCGATGGCAATGACATGCTCAATGCCGAGCACACCGGTGGTGCGAATCTAGCCAAAGCCCTCGACCGGGCCTTGCACGCGCCAGGGGCGGCACCCGGCAAGGCAGCGGTAATCGGCTTCTCGCTGGGGGGAGGCGCGGCCCTCAATAATGCGGTCCTCCAGCCGGACAGCGTTTCCATGGTGGTGGCGTACTATCCATTCACCCGGACCTGGACCAAGAATCCCGGCGGTCTCGTCAAGCGCTTTCAGGTTCCGGTGCTGATGCTGGCTGGAGCGCTCGACCACCAGGATGATGATTGTTGCGTCGCGGAGACCGCGCGTGCCATCGAGGCAGAGGCCAAGGCACGGAATGCGCAGTTCGAGCTCGTCATCTATCCAATAGCTGAACACGCCTTCAATCTGGTGCTGGACGTTCACGGGAAGCGATCCAAGACCTACCGCGAGGACGACACCAAGGACGCGTGGCAGCGCACGACCGAAATGCTCAAACGATGGAAGCCCGTGCCGTAGGAAAGTGACGCGGCTAACCTGACATCACTCCTCGCCGACCAGGACCTCCCGGGGCTTTCCGGCTCCACGGTCTCCGCCGATGATCCCTTCCTCCTCCATCTATCGCAGGCTCCACTGGAGCCTGCTCCCGCGCTCTCGTTGCGCTCGTTTGCGGAGATGGAGCCTCCATCTATCGGACAGCGCACTGCGCTGTCCTCCTGCTCCCACCCTGCGGGCGATCGCAGAGATGGAGCCTCCCATCCGGGACCGGATGGAGGATCGTCATTCCTCGCCGACCAGCACTTCCCGTGGCTTTCCGGCTCCCCGGTCGCCGCCGATGATCCCCTCCTCCTCCATCCGGTCGATGATCCGCGCCGCGCGGCCGTAGCCGATGTTCAGCTTGCGCTGGAGGAGGCTGGTGCTGGCTTTGCGCTCTCGCTTCACGACGGCCAGCGCCCGGTCGTAGATGTCGTCACCGCCGTTGGCGGAACCCTCTTCGACGGCCTGGGTCGCGGGATCTTCCTCGGTCTCCATGGCGTTCAGCAGGGCCTGGTTGTAGTCGGGCTTGCCGCGTTCCTTCAGCCATTCCACAAGGCGGAGGATCTCATCCTCTGTGATGAGGGGTGCGTGGATGCGCCGGGGCCTTGCGTTTCCGGGGGCGAGGAAGAGGGCATCGCCCTTGCCCAGGAGCTGTTCGCCGCCGCTGCCATCCAGGATGGTGCGGCTATCGATCTTGGTGTTCACGCGATAGGAAAGGCGCGCGGGGAGATTCGCCTTGATGACGCCGGTGACGATGTCCACGCTGGGGCGCTGGGTGGCAAGGACCAGGTGGATGCCCACGGCACGGGCTTTCTGGGCGATGCGGGCGATGGATTCTTCCACCTCCGCGCGACAGACCATCATGAGATCCGCCAGCTCGTCGATGATGACCACCACGTACGGCAGAGGTTCCAGGAACGTGGGACGGTCCGGCCAGCGAGGGTTCGGCGTGCGGTCACTGAGATCGATGCTGCCGCCGGCCTCGATGAGCTTGGTGTTGAAGCCCTCGAGATTACGCACGGAAAGTAGGGCCAGGCGCTTGTAGCGGTCCTCCATCTGGGCCACGACCCACTTCAGCACGCGGCCCGCTTCCTTCATGTCCGTGACCACCGGCGCCCACAGGTGCGGGATGTCCTCGTAGA
>DCFP01000031.1:0-799 GCA_002319925.1 Holophagaceae bacterium UBA1801
GGAAGTGGTTCCGGGCACTGGTGAGGGTTTCCGGGAAGACGTAGAGGGTCACGTTCTCGGGCCGGATGCCGATCCGCACGTGGGTTCCCATCGGTTCGTCACCTAGGACCTCCACGTCCGCGCCAGCCACGAAAGCCGTGAACACCCCCTGGCCATTTCCGGTTACGACGCCCTCCAGCACGGCTTCCATGCCCACGAAAGAGGCCACGAATTCATCCACCGGGTGATGGATCACTTCGGCCACGCTTCCCGTTTGCGCGATCTTTCCTTCGTGCATCACCGCGATCACATCGGCCAGGCGCATGGCCTCCATCTGGTCATGGGTTGCCAGGACCGCCGTGGTGCCAGTCTCCTTCAGCGCGGATGCCAGGTTGTCGATGAGCGCTTCCCGCGTAGGTGGATCGAGGGCCGAGAAGGGCTCATCAAGGAACAGAATTTCCGGCTTCAGCGCGAAGGCCCGGGCCAGGCTCGTCCGCTGGGCCTCGCCCCCGGACAACTTCCGGGCGGAACGTTCCAGCAGGTGCGTGATGCCGAATCGCTCCGCCGCTTCCTTGATGCGCCGTTCGCGCTCCGATCGGGCGACTCCGTGCAGCTTGAGACCCGAAGCCAGGTTGGTGCGCACCGTGGCATCGAAAAGCAAAGACTCCTGGAAGACCAGGGTCACCCTCTTCCGGTACTGATATCGCTCAGCCCTCGTGCGGAGGGCATCTCCGCAGACAATGATCTCCCCCTCCGCCGGCTCGATGAGACTGGCCAAGGTCTGGAGAAGCGTCGTCTTTCCCGAGCCATTGGGCCCGAT
>DCFP01000031.1:1045-1200 GCA_002319925.1 Holophagaceae bacterium UBA1801
TCTTTCCCGAGCCATTGGGCCCGATCAGCGCCATGACACTTCCGGGTGCCAGCGAAAAGGCCGGAACAGCGAGAACCTGGATGGGCCCTCGCCGCACGATCAGGTTCCTGGCTTCCAGTGCAGGTGTGCTCATCGCGGCCGCTCCCGCTGCTGGA
>DCFP01000031.1:1450-1617 GCA_002319925.1 Holophagaceae bacterium UBA1801
CATCGCGGCCGCTCCCGCTGCTGGAGATGGGTGAGGACGGCGTTCACGGAAAAGGCCAGCAGCAACAGGATGATGCTGAGGGCGATGGCCACATCGAAGTTCCCCTTGCCAGTTTCCATCACCGTGGCCGTGGTCAGGACCCGGGAGTAGCCCTTGATGTTTCCGCC
>DCFP01000031.1:1858-6314 GCA_002319925.1 Holophagaceae bacterium UBA1801
CCCTTGATGTTTCCGCCCACCATGATGGAGGCACCCACTTCCGAGATGACACCGCCGAAGCCCGCCATCACCGCGGCCAGGAGCGGTAGCCGCGCTTCCTTCACGAGCAGCCAGACCATCTGCATCCGTGTCGCTCCCAGGGAAAGGATCTGCAACCGCAGGTTCGGCGGAAGCTGCTGGAGGGCCGCAACACTGATCCCCGCAACGATGGGGGTGGCGATGATGGCCTGGGCGATGACGATGGCCGTAGGCGTGTAGAGCAGGTGCAGCACGCCCAGGGGTCCGTTGCGCCAGAGCAGGATGGACACGAAAAGGCCCACCACCACTGGCGGCAATCCCATGCCCGTGTTGATGAGGGAGATGACGAGGTGCTTGCCGGGGAAGCGGTTGAGGGCGATGAGCAACCCCGCGCCGATGCCCAGGAACATGCTGATGAAGGTGGCCAGGATCGAGACCTTGAGGGACAGGTACGTGATCCCCAGGACCTCCGGATCCAGCGTGAACAGCAGCCGGATCGCCTCCTTGATGCCTTCCCAGATCAGTTCCATGGCTTGGTTCCCCAGGCGAAGAAGCTCACCACGAATCTACACGAATAGGAATGAATCCACACGAATGAGGACTGGCGCCATTCGTGTGGATTAGTCATGATCCGTGCGATTCGTGGTTTTCGCCTTCTATTCAGGTTTGCCGGCATCCGGGAAGAACAGCGGCGCGCCATACTTCTCCACGCCGAACTTGCCGATGAATTCCTGGGTCTCCTTCGCGAGGATGAAGTCGCTGAAGGCCTTGGCGCCTTCCACGTTCACCTTGGGGAACTTGGCGGGATTCACCTGGATCACGTGGTAGACGTTGAGCAGGGACTTGTCGCCTTCGTTGAGGATGTCCATGCCCAGGGTCTTCTTCATGGCCAGGTAGGTGCCGCGGTCAGAAAGGGTGTAGCCCTTCTTCTCGGCGGCGACGTTGAGGGTCTGACCCATGCCAAGGCCCGTTTCCTGGTACCACTTCGCGCCGCTGGGCGTAATGCCGGCAGCCTTCCAGATGGATTTCTCTTTCGCATCGGTGCCGGACTTGTCGGCGCGGGAAAGGAAGAGGGTGCTCGTGGAGGCGATCTGCTTGAAGGCGTCCACGGTGCTCTTGATGGCCTTGATGCCGGCGGGATCCGTGGGAGGACCCACCACCACGAAATCGTTATGCATGACGATGAGGCGGTTCACGCCGTAGCCATCGGCCATGAACTGCTTTTCGGCATCGGGAGAGTGTACCAGCAGCACATCCGCCTCACCCTTCTGCCCCATGGCCATGGCCTGGCCCGAGCCTACGGCGATGGTCTTCACGAGGTAGCCGGTCTTCTTCTCGAACATCGGCACGAGCACGTCCAGCAGGCCCGTGTCCTGGGTGCTGGTGGTTGTGGCCAGGATCAGGTCCTTCTGGGCCTGCGCCGAGGCGGGGATCGCCATCCCCAGGGTTGCCATCGCGGCGAGGGCGATGGAACGGAAGAGGTTTCGCTTCATGATCACTCCCACGAGAATGGTGGAATCACCGGTCTACTTGGAAGGATACTTCGCTTTCCAGTCTTTGGATTCAGGGATGAAGAGGGCCTGACCGTAGGTATCCTTTCCGAACTCGGAGATGAGCTTCTGGCCCTTGTCCGGGTTCGTGAGCCAGGCCACGAAGACCGCGGCGGCCTGGACGTGGGCCTTGGGGCATTTCGCCGGGTTCACGGGGATCAGGGAGATGTGGTTCAGCAAGGCCTCGTCGCCCTCGACGAGGATGGCCAGTTTCACCTTGTTGCGGACCCCAAGATAACTGGCCCGGTCGATGACGGTGTAGGCGTTCTGGGCATCCGTGAACAGCAGTGTGGAGGTGTTCCCTTCGGCGCCCTTGTCGTACACGCGGTACCAGGGCGCTGCGGGCTTCAGCCCCGTCTTGGTCCAGAGATCCTTCTCGGCCACATGGGTGCCGGAATTGTCGCCACGGCTGATGAAGGGAGCCGATTTGGCCGCCAATGTCTTCAGGGCTTCCAAGGCGTCCTTCGTGCCCTTGATGCCCGCCGGATCAGCAGGTGGTCCCACAATGACGAAGTCGTTGTACATGAGCGGGACGCGTTCAGTGCCGTAGCCATCGGCCACGAACTTCTCCTCGAGGGCCTTGGCGTGCACCAGTACAAGGTCGATGCTGCCCTGTCGGGCGATGTCCAGGGCCGCGCCCGTGCCTGCGCCCACATGGCGGACGTGGATGCCAGTGTCCTTCTCGAAGGCGTTCTCCAGGGCATCCACGATGCCCGAATCGATGGGACCGATGGTGCTGGCCAGATAGACGAAGCCCCTGCTTTCCTGGGCGCGGAGACCCGGAGCAAGCAGGAGCAGACCACTCAACCAAAAACCAAGCCGCCGTTTCATGCGTGGCCTCCGATCGTTGTCTTGTTTTCCGGTCAGCACCCGCACCCCTCGATTTGGGGCGTTAAGGTGCGGGTTGCCGACCGCCCATCTTCATCCATGGGATGTTCGATGGTTGCATACAGACATAGCGTTCGCAAGCTTTTAGCGGATACAGCGGTATTATCCTGTCGGGCGCTTACGCCCGCTTTCTCAGCGCCAAGCCCTTCTTTTGGATGTAGTCGTAGCGCACGTTGTAGCCGTGCTGGTAGGTCATGGCCATGATGGAATCCTGGCCTTCCTTGATGGTGGAGTACTCGGCAAAGTCGAGGGTCCGGATGATGGCCTCGAACACGCGCAGGGCGCCGGAGTGATCGCAGAGGACGATGCGCCGGCCCAGGTTGTTCCGCATGAGGTCCACGTAGGAGTTGGCGATGCGCCAATCCGCTTCGATGAGGGTCTCGCCCTCGGGGAAGTGGTAGAAGCGGTTCTTGAAGAGCTCCTTGGCGGCCTTCTTCTTCTCCTCGTCCGTGCCAGTCATGCTGGGGCCGTAGACATCCAGCATCTGCCTGCTCACATCGCCCTTGAGGCGGTGCGTGAGGGCGCCGTACTTCTGGGAATTGAGCCCGTAGAGCGGCGTGAAGTCGATGTCGGTGATTCCCGCAGCTTCCAGGAAGCAGCGGGCGGTCTCTTCCGTGTTCTCGCTCTCACTGCCGAAGACGGGCACTTTGTTTCCATTTCCCAGGGTCCAGAGCGGGTAGCCCTTCTCATTTGTGAGATCGACCACCACCTTGAAGTCCTTGCCCAGTTCACGCGCGGTCTCGATGCCCGCGGGCTTGAGCTGGTTGCCGATGGAACCGCTGATGCGCTTGTTGTCCTTCCAGGTGTCCCACACGCCCGAGCCGACGAATTCTGGATTCTCGCCGCCGGATTCGTGGACGGACTTGCCATGGCGGATGGCGATCATCTGGGTCTGGTTCACGGGCACGTAGGCGTTCGGATACAGGGGCATGCCCTTGCGGTTCGGGAGCCAGACGATGCCTTCCTGCAGGATGAGGCCCGAGCCGTCGTCCAGGATCCGGCCCGTGTTGCGCTGCTTGCCGCCGGTGATCTCGATGTCCTCGATGGCGAGCACCAGCTTCGTGCGATAGCGGGTGTGGGCCTGGCCGAAGGCCGGGATGTTCTTGGAGACGAGCAGGTCGTTGAAACGCTTCAGGGAGAACTTCTGGTGCAGAAGGCGCTTGAAGCTGTCGTTGCGAAGGAGCGCGTTCCAGGCCAGGTAGAAGAGATGCGGATCCGAGTTGGGAACGGCGTTCTTGATAAAGGTGAACTTGTGCTTGATGTAGCTGCTGGGCGTCACGTGGTCCGTGAGCCCCAGGATGAAAAGGTAGAGCCGCTTGCCGAGGTCCTTGAGGTTGTACATGAACTCTGGTGTCACATCGTCCGGGCGCAGGGTCATGCGGTCGCCGTAGATGGTCATCAGGAAGCGGATATCGTTCTTGATGTTGTCTGCGCGGTAGGCGTTGTGGAACTCAGCGTGCTCGCGGTTCACGCCCATTTCATAGATTGGTGTCTTCGTTTTTGCCATGTGATCTCTCCTTACTTCGCCATCACGCGGACCATCTCAAGCACCTTGCAGGAGTAGCCCCACTCGTTGTCGTACCAGGCCACCACCTTCACGAAGGTCGGGTCCAGGGCGATGCCGGCGCCGGCGTCGAACACAGAAGTGCAGGGCTCCCCGCGGAAATCGGTGGAGACCACCTTCTCCTCGGTGTATCCCAGCACGCCCTTCATGGGGCCTTCGGCGGCCGCCTTCATGGCTGCGCAAATCTGCTCGTAGGTGGCTTCCTTATTGAGCTCCACCGTGAGGTCCACCACCGAGACGTCGCTGGTGGGCACACGCATGGACATGCCCGTGAGCTTCTTGTTCAGNNTCAGCTCGGGGATCACCTTGCCCACAGCCTTGGCAGCGCCGGTGGAGGAGGGAATGATGTTCTCGAGGATGCCGCGGCCGCCGCGCCAGTCCTTCTTGGAAGGGCCATCCACGGTCTTCTGAGTGGCGGTGGCGGCGTGCACGGTGG
>DCFP01000031.1:6571-28343 GCA_002319925.1 Holophagaceae bacterium UBA1801
CGGCGTGCACGGTGGTCATGAGGCCACGCTTGATGCCGAAGGAATCATTCAGAACCTTGGCCACGGGAGCGAGGCAGTTGGTGGTGCATGAGGCGTTGGAGATGATCTCCTGGCCCGCGTACTTGTTATCGTTTACACCATAGACAAACATCGGAGTGTCGTCCTTCGACGGGGCCGACAGGATCACCTTCTTGGCCCCGGCCTTTAGATGCGCGGAAGCGGTTTCCTTGTCCAGGAAGATGCCCGTGCCTTCCACGATGATCTCGGCGCCCACCTCGTCCCACTTCAGGTTGGCGGGGTCCTTCTCGGAGGAGAGCCGGATCTTCTTGCCATTGACGATGAGGTCATTGCCCTCAACGGATACCGTTCCCTTGAACCGGCCATGTACGGAGTCGTACTTGAGCATGTAGGCCAGATAGGCGGGTTCCAGGATGTCGTTGATGCCGACGATCTCCAGATCCGGAAAGTGCTGCACTGCCGCTCGGAAGACCATCCGGCCGATACGGCCGAAGCCATTGATCCCTAGTTTTGTCATCAGAGTCTCCTTGTTGCCTATGGAGTTCGTTCATCCGCAGATGAGGCAACCGTTGGTTCAATTCACATATAGCGCGAAAGACGAGGTCATGTAAATAGAATATTTTCATCCAAGGGGACGCTTCCGTTTGAAATCGTCATTTCCTTGGATTTGCTCGATCTTTCATCATTTCCCAGAACCCTCGCCCGATCTTCCATCCGCTCCCCCGACGCCCAGGAAGGGACAAAGATCCAGCCCGATTTTCACGTAAATCATTGCCAGGTTGGCAATTGAAGGAGAGGGTGTCCCTGGGCGCAAAACCTGAAGAAATGTCAAAGGCAAATTGCAAAAAGAAAAAACAAAGAGCAAAACAAATCGACTAAACGATATGACCTTGGCCTTTTCTTTCGCTATTTTCGTGCAACGATCTGCAGGTGAATGGGCGACCGGGCTAGCAATGATATCGTTTTCACCCTTTTCCTTTAGACAAAGAAGATTTCCCTTCAATTCGGCTGGAGACGATGCCCTAAACCGCACGGGGTGTCGTCGATTAGCTCACGACTCAGTTCCGGAGAGGATTTCGTGAAGAGAGTCGCAGTCCCGTGCGGATATCCGCATGACGTCTGCACGATTCCCTTCCAGCCTGTTGCCAGCCAGGCTCGGAGGGCGCTCTGGATGATACGCGCGGTTAAGCGGACACGCTCCGGGCCTGGATGAGCTCGGCCAGGATGCTCACGGCGATCTCCACGGCACTGCGGCCGCCGAGATGGAGTCCGATGGGGGCACGCAGGCGGGCGAATCGATCCTCGGGCACGCCCAGCTCTCGCAGTCGCAAAAGTCTCTGCGATAGGGAGCGCCGGCTGCCAAGAACTCCCACGTAGCGCGCATCACTGGCGAGGGCGATCTGGAGGGCCGGATCATCGAGCTTCGTGTCGTGGGAAAGGACCGCCACGTAGGTGCTGGTGTCCAGGGAGAGCGCCGTCAAGGCTTCTCCGGGCCACTCTACGCGCAGCGTGGCGCCAGGAAAACGCTCCGGAGTGGCAAAGGCGGGGCGCGGATCCACGATGACGATCTCGAAACCGGCAAGGGAAGCCATGGGCACCAGAAACTCGGCGATGTGGACAGCGCCCACGATCACGAGCCGGGGGATGCGGGGAAAGAGATCCACGAATAACCGGAGTCCGTCCTCGTCGAGGGTGAATCCAGCCGGTTCCAACAGGCGTCCGCGAATGACCTGACGTGTGGATTCTGATAGCTCGAGGTTGCCTGGGTCTGCGCCATCGAGGGATACCATCCGTTTCCGAAGCAGGAATTCAGCAGGACCTTCGAGCACACTGACCACGCCAAAGGGATCTCGACCCGCAAGCCGCGCTTGGATCTGCTCGAAGATGGCCTCATAAGCGGCGAAGGGCTCCAGGAGGATGCGGGTGATGCCTCCACAGGTCAGGCCTTCCGACAAGACGGAACCATCCGACACAGCGGTGCGCAGCACCCGGGGCAGACCTGACTTCAAGGCCGCCCGGGTGGCTTGTATGGCATCATTCTCCACACATCCCGCGCTCACCGACCCAGCAATGCCGCCATTCAGAGTCACGGCAAGCTTGGCGCCCACCTGCCGGGGGGAGGAGCCCCAAGTCTCGATCACCGTTGCCAGTCCGATCGTTTCCCCTCGCTCACGCCAGGAGGTGAGGTGGGCAAGGATATCGCGCATGGCACTGCCTCCTATCGCTCAAGGGTCCTCAGTGGTTTCGTGGATCCGCCTTTTCCCTCTTCGGGCAAAGGGGGAAGCATCTCCATAGGTCAGTATCACTTCAAGCCCGTCAGGAAGGGTTTCCTTGAGTGCCCGAAGGCTCAAGGGTTCGCTGGACTCTGCCTTCAAAGTGAGGGTGGGGCGGGTTTTGCCGCGCTCCACCCCGGCCGTAAAGGCGCGCACGGAAGGCAGCCTGTAGAGGAGGTCGTCGAGGCGGTGGATGCTAAGGATCCGACCATCTCCAAGGTCGAGATCGTTCTCGATCCGGCCCTCGACACGTCCGAGGTGAGGCAGAAGGCCTCCACAGGGGCAGGGACTTCCCAGCAGGCTCGCGCGGTCACCGGTGCGGTAGCGCAGGAGGGGCATGGCTTCCTGGGCGAAGGTGGTGATCACCAGCTCGCCGGCCTCGCCCGCAGGAAGGGGCCTGCCGGAAACCGGATCCACGACTTCCAGGAGCAGCTCCGGATGCCGCACGTGGTGTCCCTCTCCCGCCGCGCATTGCACCGCGAAGCCGAAGCCCGTTTCCGTCATGCCGAAGTGGGTGAAAACAAGGCAGCCCCAGCGTTCCCTGAGCGTTTCGATGACACATTCCGGAACGTAGTCGGCGCTGAGCAGGACCGTGCGGGGTCGCAGGGTGCCGTCCATGCGGCAGAGGTAGAGCAGCTCCGACGGCAATCCCACGAGGCAGTCAGCTGTGCGAGCGGCCTCCAGCGTCTCCTCGGCATTCCAGGCAAGGTCACCAATGCGCCCGTGCACGCCCAGGCGGCCCACCGCCTTCTGCAACAGCCGTGCAATGCTGTGCTCGGTGTTGGCGCCCATGAGAATGAGGGCATCCTGACCATCCTCGACCAGCATGGTCATGCCTAGGGCGAAGAAATCCACGGTGCGCTCAAGGTCGCCCTCCGTGAAGAAGATCCGCTTCTTCGGGCCCGTGGTGCCCGAGGTGCTGACCGTGGTCACGCGCGCCACCTGTCCCTGGGGCACACAGAGAAAGGCCATGGGATCCGCCGCCAGTTCCGCGGGCCAGGTGAAGGGCAGGCTCTCGAGGCTTCCGTCGAAGGACTGAAGGCGCGCGGCTTGGGAAGGATTATTAGCTCGGATCCGCGCCACCGTTTCGGCCAGACGGGTGAGCTGCCAGTCCCGCAGGGCCGCTCCGTCGGGCGCTTCAAGACCAGCTTGTGTCAGGGTCCATCTGTCGATGGCGCACGTCATGCTGCATCCCTGCGCGCTATCAGGAGCGCATAGCCGCAATCGATGGCCTTGAGCCGCGCGCGGTCGGCACCCAATTCGGCGCAGAGGCACGCGGTGCCAAGGTCCAGGACTCGCTGCCCCCATAGCGCGCGCAAACGCGGCGTGAAGTCTTCCACGTGCGCCACGTGAAAGCATTGAGCATGCAGGCGTTCTTCCAACGTAGGAAGCGTTTCCACACGCCCAAGGCAGCCTTTCAGGAACGCCGGTTCACCCCGGGCGTAGACATCCGATAGCAGCAGCCAGCCTTCAGGCGCGAGGACTCGCCGGCATTCCGCGAGCACACGGTCCGGATCATCGGTGACGGAGAGACTGCACTCCAGGAGCACGCCATCGAAGCTTCCATCAGCGAAGGGAAGGGCTTCGCCGGAGGCGCAGGCCAGGTGCGGGCGGCCGGCCACCACTGCCGGGTCCACGTCCACACCCAGGGCTTCGAGGCCGCGACGCTCGCGCAGATACCGCACGGTGTCGCCTGTGCCGCAGCCGATGTCCAGGACCCGTGCTCCGGGCGGGAACGTGCAGACTTCCAGTCCGTGCTCAGTGATGGTGAATCCCCCGGGGCGATTCATGGATGCAGCGGTGAAAGGTGGTGGGCGCAGAAGGGGACGAAGCGGCCACGGTCGTAGACGTGGAGACTGCAGCGCTGGAGCCGCTCCAGGTCGAGATTGCCCGCATCCTGGAAGGCCATGGCCGTCACCGTGAAGCCGTGGGATTTCACACGGCCCAGGAAGGTGTCCATGTGCCGGAGATCAGCGCAGTAAGGCTCGGGGCCGTATTCCTTCGGACGTTCCCAGCGCCGGGCCACGAACAGCCGGTTCTGTCCGGCTGTGGCTGGGGCGCAGCAGGCGCTTTCATTGCGTTTCGTGAGGGGCATCAGCCTGCGCTCGGGGGTCACGACGAAATCACCGTGAAAGCCGCAGAGCGGGTGATCGCAGCTGGAGGGCACGAGATGCTTGGGTTCCAGGAGGCCATCGGACTGCTGGACCAGCGCGGCCAGGAGCTGGTCCAGGGTTAATCGGTCAGTATCCGTGGGCTGCAGGGGCATGCGCCCCAGGTGGGTCACGGGCTGGAAGTGGATGCCGCGCACGGCGGGTGCCAGCTGGATCCCGAAGCGGAGCAGCGCGCCGAGGTCGTGCGTGTTGACGCCGGGAACGACCGTCGGTACGAGGGTCACGCCGATGTTGTGGCGGGCGCATGCCTCGATGGCTTTCCGTTTCTGCGCCAGGAAGGGCTGGCCGCGCAGCCTTTCGTGGATGCGCTCTTCGGTGCCATCGAACTGAAGGAAGACGAAGGAGAGGCCCGCATCAACCAGTGCCTTCAGGTAGACAGGATCCGTGGCCAGGCGCAGACCGTTGGTGTTGAGCTGCACGTAGCGGCAGCCCGCGACCTTCGCGGCGGCGATGATCTCTGGCAGATCTTCCCGCAAGGTGGGTTCCCCGCCCGTGAGCTGGACGAGGGTCTGACCTGGCACTGAGAGCCGGACGAGGTCTTCGGTCAATTGAGCCAAGGTGGGCTCGTGCCCGTACTTCGGGTCGGCATGGCCGCCCCCGGCGAAGCAATGGCGGCAGCCCAGGTCGCAGCGGCGCGTCACCTCCAGCTGCACGCAGCAGGTCTTCTGCTTGTGGTCGGGGCAGAGGCCGCAGGCATCCGGGCAGTGCGGATCCCGGATTGGTGCGCCCTCCGGCCCGATCCAGGTTCCCATGTCCACGTGCCCGCGCCAGAGGGTCGTCCTGAAGGCGCCGTGCTCCGGGCAGACCTTCCGCAGATGGACCTCGCGATCCTCGACGACACGCTGGGCGGGGATCCGCTTCAGGCACACGGGGCAGACGCTGAAGGTCTCGCGGAGGACCACTACTTGTCCTCCATCTGCATCTCCACTTCCTGGATCCGGCCCTTCACCAGCGATTCGGGAATGAAGACTTGTCCGCAGCCCGGGCAGCGCAGCATGTCGGCGTAGAAGGTGTGGCCCAGGTAGGTGAAGTCGGTCTTCTGGGATTGCAGTTCCAGCTGGCAGGCGTGGCAGATTAGGGACCGTTTCGAAATATCCAGTGCGTTTCTGGATATTTCGTTACGGTCCCTTATGCCGTTCTCGGGTGGAGACGACGAGATGACTTCTTTGCAACGGCTCAGGGGCGACATGTCAGGCCTCCTCGATGGCCATGCGGTGCGCGTAGGCGTTGAGCAGCTCGAAGCCGTCGCCAGGATCGGGCCGGTATTCCACCCAGTAGGTCATGGGGCCGATCACGAGATGGCCAAAGAAGTGGCCCGTGGCGGGATCCTCGACCTTGCGGCCGGTCCGCTCGCAGTGCTCGACCACCGCCGCGATATCGGCTTCCAGGAGGTAGGCGTCGCTCAACTTGCGCTTCAACTCGGGAGAAATGTTCAGGTCCATGGACGGCTCCTCTGCAGGAAGGGTCTCGTTCCAGAACTCTGCCAGCAGTTCTCGTTTCAGCGCCATGCGTCGGAGGCGCCGTTCCGTGAGGGTGGGCGGCGTGCGTTCCGGTCCGTTGAGACCGAACACTACGTCGAGAATATGCCGCACGGGTTTGCCCGCCTTGGCGAAGATGTCCCGGCAGTTGGAGCAGTAGGCGAGGTAGGGGCGATCAGCCTGGGAGGTACGGTCCTTCACCATGAACTGGGCGTAGGGTGGATGCGCCACGGCCACCTGACCGCCCCAGCTGCAGCACTGGGCCAGTTCGCCCTCCATGGGCAACGGCTGAAGCTCGAATCCGGCCTTTTCGGCCAGATGGCGGACGGCCTGCTGGACGCTGGAATCATGGCGGGCGGCGCAGGGATCGAAGACCGAGACCGTCTCGGACTCGGGAAGTGCCGGGATCGAAGCGTGCTCCAGAAGCAGCTCGTAGAGGGTGGTGGTGGGGATCTCCGGGAGATGGCGCCCGAACATGAGGCGACAGGAGGGGCAGGCGAGGACGAAGGTGGGCTTGCCGAAGGCTTCCCACTGGGATCGGATCCAGGCGCTGACCTCGTCCCGGCGGGGCTCGTCCCCGGCCCATTCGGCGGGGGCACCGCAGCAGCCCAGGAGGAGGGCCGTGTCGGGCCAGTGCGTACGCAGGAAGCGATAGCTTTCTTTGACGTAGCGGGGATCTGATGCCCCCAACTGGCAGCCGGGGAAGAAGAGATAGTGGCCCGAGGGACCGCCCCGGGAGAGGCTCGCCTCGCCGTTGGCGAAGGTTAGGTCCTCCAGGAAGAAGCGGTGCCAAGCCCAGGGCATGGCACCCTGGGCATGCATGGCGCGGTGCCCCTGGAGGAAGAGATCGCCGGTGTCGATGCCCTCGGGACAGACTTCCTTGCACAGCCCGCACTGATTGCAGGTGGACATGAGGCGCGTGGCCAGGGTGCCGTTCCCATCCAGGGTGCCGGGGTAGACGCTGAGGTGGATTTCCTCGGCGATACGCTTGGGAAACTTGCGGAAGTAGTGCATCAGGTCGCAAGCCCGGTAGCAGGCGTCGCAGGCGCAGAGCAGGCAGCGCTTGGCCTCCGCGATCGCTTCCTCCGGAGTGAAGACTTGACCTTCGGCGGGGACCACCGCAGATACGGGAGTGATGCGTGAAGCATCCACCTTCAGCTTCGTGGTGATCGTCTCCACCGGGTGGTTCATGCTTCCCACTTTGAGGAAGCGCTCAAGGGCATGGCTGGCGCGCAGGCCATCAGCCAGGGCACCCATGGTGTCCCGGCCCGTCAGGGAGCCACCCAGGAACACGCCGGGCCGGTTACTGGCGAAGGCGCCGCCGGGATCCGGCACGAGGCCGAATTCAGATCCTCCCGCGCCAGTCGCCACGTAGATGGCATCGAAAGCGAGATCGTCCAGACTGCGAATTTCCGTATCCAGCTTCAGCTCGTAGGTCTCGTGCATGAACTGTCGCTCGATGTCGGGCAGGAATCTCTCCGGAGGCAGCAGGTCGTTCAGGTGGCCGCCGATACGGCCGGTTTTCTCGAATAGAGTGACTTCGTACCCGCGCGTGACCATGCGCAGGGTGCAGGCGAGGCCGCTGATGCCCGCACCGATGATGCCCACGGTCTTCCGCTTGGGGGGCACGTTGTAGCTGGCGGGTTCCAGGTTCCGGGCATGGGCCAGCGCCGCCCGTTCCAGCGAGCGCAGGTCGATTGCGCCGCCGCATTCGGACCGCGGACACACGCCCTTGCAGGGCTCGGGGCAGAGGGCCGCCACGATGCCCGGGAAGCCCACGGTGTTCATATAGGCCTTGTAGGCGGTCTGGAAGTTGCCTTTCTGGAGCTTGCCGATGAAGTCCTTCACGTCCAGCCCGAAGGGGCAGGCGGCTGTGCAGAAGGGCGGCTCGTTCTGCAGGCAGTTCTCGATGCAACCGGCCGTGAAATCCAATTCGACCACCTTACAAATTCACCACGGAGACACGGAGAACACAGAGGAAATGAAGAATAAAAAAGGAGGGGAAAGATGGCGAATTTTCCTTCTTTTTCTTCTCTGCGTCCTCCGTGTCTCCGTGGTGATACTCAGAACGGGCGCTCGCCCGCGCCGCCCAGGGGCTGATAGAACTGGTTTCCGCCAAAGGCCACGGGGTTGGCCTTCACGTCTTCCAGTGTTTCGTAAAGGTCGGAGCCCAGGAAGTACTTCTTGGGTGGCAGCACCTTCTTCCCAGCGGCGATGAGGTCCAGGCCCGCCTTGACCTTCTCGGGATAGGCCGGCATCTCGTAGATGCGCACACCGCAGGCGTTGTTGATGGCGTTGAGGACCGCCATGTGGCCGCTGGCCTGGAAGGCCTCCGACGCGCCCGAGGAACCCCAGGGGCCGTGCGCGTTATAGAGTTCCATGTGCTCGAGGACGATCTCGTCCGGGATGTCCTTGATGTAGGGCACACCGCTGTTGTCGATGTTGGTGTGCTTGTGGACATCGTCGTAGTTCTCGGACAGGGCGAAGCCGATGGAATGGGAGATTCCCCCGAAGGCCTGGCCGTTGACGGCGTGGATGTTGCCGATCTTGCCGACCTCGTCCACGCAGACGAAGCGGATCACGCGGGTCTTGCCCGTGGCCACGTCCACTTCCACTTCCGCCAAGTTGAGGGCGTAGGTGTAGGCGGGGGTGGGATTGCCGATGCCCGTGTTGGGATCGAGGCGGCTCAGGCCCGGAGTGACCGCGGTCTCGTAGCGGCCGGTGTATTCCAGCGCCAGGCCTTCCTTCACCATCTCGTCATAGGTGCGATAGGTGCCGTCGGGCTTGCGCATGGCGGCCACCATCTTCTCGCCGGCGATGCGCGTGGCATGGCCGTTCATGTAGTGGGAGCGGCTGCCGGCGGACATGCCGCTGTCGGGGCACATCTTGGTATCGCTCTGCACGAGGCGCACCTGCTCGGGCTTGATGCCCATGGGCTTCAGGGCTTCCAGCGTCACCATGAGAGAGCCGATGTCGCCGCCCTGGCCCAGCTCCTGCCAGGTGTCGTACTTCACGATGGTGCCATCCGGCTTCAGCTCCAGCCGCACAGTGGCGCTGTCCTCGCCACCCTCGGTGACGTTGAAGGCGCCCCAGGCGAGGCCCACGCCGCGTCGGAGCTGCGGGGTGTCCTTGGCCTTGGCTTCCTTCACGGCCTTCTCGTAGTAGGGCTTCATCTTCAGCATCATGGCTTCGAAGGGGTACTGCATGAAGGTGTGGCTGTTCAGGTTCAGCTCGCCTTCCCGGGCGATGTTGCGCCAGCGGAACTCGAAGGGATCGATGCCCGCCTTCTCGGCCAGCATGTCCACCAGGGCCTCGCTGAGGGTGTAGGCCTGGGGTGAGCCATAGCTGCGGTAGGCCGTGCCGAAGGTGTGGTTGGTGTTGGCAATGCGCACCAGGCCCGCGGCGTGGGGCACGTGGTAGGGGAAGAAGGCGAAGCGTGCCGGCTTGCTGATGATGTCGTCACCGCCCCAGGAATAGGCGCCATGGTCCATGCCGAAGTCGAATTCCACGGCCGTGATCTTGCCGTTAGCGTCGCAGGCGGCGCGGCCGTTGGAGTGGCAGGGGCAGCGCTTGCCGGAGTAGTGCTGGTGCTCTTCGTAGCTCAAGGAGAGGGCCACGGGCATGCCCGTGACCACGGTGCAGGCACCCACAAGGATCATGTCACCCGCGTTGGTGGACCAGCCGAAGCTGGCGCCGTTGGGGTTCATGACGATGCGCAGCTTGCTCTTGGGGCACAGCGAATCGCCGATGCGGCCGAGGGCGGAGTAGATGCCCTGGGACTTGCCATGCATGGTCAGCATGCCGTTCTCGTCCCAGTAGGCCTGCACGGTGCAGCCCTCGATGGAGAGGTGCGGTTCGCGGGTGGAGTAGAAGCTGCCGCCGACGCTGTGGGTGGAATTGTCGATGAGGTTCTCGACGTTGTGGGGATCTTCCAGGCCGGAACCCTTGAGCACGGGCTGGAAGGCGAAGATGTTCGGCGTGTCCTCATGGACGCGCACGGCGTCGGGCATGACGGCATCCAGGTAGTTGAGGTACTCGGGCAGGCGCTCGATCTCCACCTTCACCTTGGCGGCGGCAGCGCGGGCGTTGTCCCGGGTGTCGGCCACGGCCACGGCTACCACGTCGCCGTAGCGGTAGATCTTGGTGTCGCAGAGCACCTTCCGACTGGGCACCAGCACGGTGGTGCGCTCATGGAAGTGGCCTTCGGAGAGGATGTTCGTGCCACCGGCGGCGATGAGGTCCTTGGCCGTAACGATCTTCACCACACCGGGCATCTTCTCGGCCTCGCTGGTGTCGATCTTCAGGATCTTGGCGTGGTGGGCGATCTTGGGCTGCACGATGGCGGCGTGCAGGGTCTCGATGGGCATCTTGAGGATTTGGTCGTCGCCGTAGTCATGCAGACCGCAGACCTTGGCCAAGCCCAACGGGCGGGACACGGGCTTGCCGTAGTATTCGCTGCCCGCCTGCTCCTTCAGCAGGATCTCCTCGATGGTGCTCTCTCCGCGCATGATCTTCGCGGCGGTCATGACGGCGTCGATGATCTGCACGTAGCCGGTGCACCGGCAGACGTTCTTGTGCTTCTGGAACCAGTCGCGCGCCTCCTCTCGGGTGGGGTTCAAGTTCTCCTGGAGCAGGGCATAGGTTGAGACGATGAAGCCGGGGATGCAGAAGCCGCACTGTACGGCGCCACAGCGGATCCAGGCCACCTGGATGGGATGCGGGTTGGTGGGCGTGCCGATGCCTTCGATAGTGATGATCTTGCTGTACTCCGGGATGCTCTTGATCTTGCGCACGCAGGAACGGACCAGCTTGCCGTCCAGGATCACGTTGCAGGCGCCGCACACGCCCTTGGCGCAGCCGACCTTCACGCCGGTGAGACCGATCCGGCGGAGCACGGTGGACAGCGTATCCTTCTCGGGATCGCACATGAACATGCGGTTCACGCCGTTGATGTTGAGCCACATCTTTCTGAGTATCATGCCCCTGCCTCCGCTAAAGCGTGAAAGAAAGCCCCTCCTGCGAGGGGATGGTTGAAGTGCGTCAATCGAAATCGTGGCCGTAGGCCGTCATGATTTCCCTGGCCTGGAGGTAGGTCGCCTCCACCAAGCCAGGGCAGATCGCGCGTTTCTGCAGGGGATCGTCATGCACGATGTCCATGCAATCGGTGCCCCCGTATTCGGAGCCGATGGTTTCGGTGAACCACTCGGTCAGTTCGGGCACCATCGCTTCATTCGCATGCTCTGGATCGAGCACGTTTATCATGCACGCCGCGCCTGTCAGTGCCCCGCAGGCAAGGCCGCCCTTGATGCCACCACAAAGGGCGCTCATGGCATGGAGCAGCTGATCATTGCTTTCACCGCGGATTTCCAGGGCCATCTGCACCAAGGCCACCGAGCAGCATTTCCCCTCGCGCAGCAGCGTCCGCAGGCGTTCGAGGTCATTCTGCATGGCATTCACCGGAGCAATCGATCCGTGGGGATATAGCGCAAACGAAAAAATCAGCGATAGCGGCACAGGTACGCGGTATCCACGGGCACCTTCAGCTGGAACCTGCTCTTGGCTGGCACCTGGAACGTGGCGCCCGCCGGAAAATCCTTCCACTCGGTTGCGCCAGGCAGTTTCACCGTAAGATGACCCGCCACCACGGTCATGAGCTCCAGGGAATCCGTGCCGAACTCGTAGTCGCCCTTTTCCATGACGCCCACGGTGGCGCGGCCTTCCAGCTCATGGATGGCGATGGACTTCACTTTCCCGTCGAAGTACTCGTTGACCTTTAACATGGGTGCTCCTGAGGTGGTTGGGGATATATATCCAGTCCGATATAGCGGCAATCAAGCACGTCCTGAGTCTTCTTCTTGAACGGCAATCAAAACAACAACTACCACAGACCGGGGAGGGCCTTTCCCGAGGCGTGGATGCTGACCATTCAAGCATCGAAGGCGGCCCAACGACCCGGAAAGTGGACAAAATCACCATGAAAACCCTCAAGCGGCCCCTTGAGAATTTTCCAACTACAAGATATTTCTCTATTTAGATTCGTTGCCAACTTAATCCGTTTTCAGCTTCGCCGCGAACCGGGCCAAGGGGTCGCCTTTGCTCAGGAACCTGGAAACGAGAAGAAGAAGTTATTCCTGTAATGTTAAGAATTAAGAACGTTCCGCCGCTTTCGAAGTACTCTAAAAATGACATCGAATTTTCGTTATTCCATCATCGTTTTCAATTGTTACAAATCACCAGCCACGAGGCCGTAGAACAAGAAATGACGGATCTAGCAGTGGAATAAACCGATTTGCAATAGAGAATTGTGTAGCAGTGCGTTCGATGCGGATTTACATCCAACAGAGATGACGGGAGGAGCCCGATAGGCCTGTCGATTCAGAAGATCTATGACCACATCACGCCTCTTCCATGAAGGGATAGCCGATGCTCTGGGGCGGCACGAAGGTCTCCTTGATGGTGCGCGGCGACGTCCAGCGGATGAGGTTCAGAAAGCTGCCGGCCTTGTCGTTGGTGCCAGAGGCTCTGGCTCCGCCGAAGGGCTGCTGTCCCACCACGGCTCCCGTGCACTTGTCGTTGATGTAGAAATTCCCGGCGCTGTCCGCGAGGGCATCCGTGAGCTGGTTGATGATGTAGCGATCGCGGGCGAAGATGGCGCCGGTGAGGGCGTAGGGCGAGGTCTTGTCGAGGGTCGCCAGCGTTTCCTGCAACAGATCGTCCGGGTAGACGTAGATGGTCAGCACGGGCGCGAAGATCTCCTCCTCCATGGTGATGAAGTGCGGATCCGTGGTGAGGATCACGGTGGGCTCGATGAAGTAGCCCTTGCTTTTGTCTCCGTGGCCTCCCGCGATGATCTGGGCCTGGGGAGCTTGTCGCGCTGCCTCGATATACCTCATGGTGCCGTCGAAGGCAGCCTCGTCGATGACAGCGTTCATGAAGTTGCGGAAGTCGCGTACATCGCCCACCTGGATTTCTGCGACCATCCCCAGGATCAAGTCCTTGAGCTCTCCCCACTGTGATTGCGGCGCGTAGACGCGGGAGCAGGCGGAGCACTTCTGACCCTGGTACTCGAAGGCCGCTCGAACGATTGCCGCAGCAGCTGCTTTCAGATCCGCGGACTCGTGCACGAAGATGTAGTCCTTGCCACCGGTCTCACCGATGAGCCGTGGGTAGATCACGAAGCGACTGAGGTTCTCGCCCACCGTCTTCCACATCGAGTTGAAGACGCCCGTAGAGCCGGTGAAATGAAGACCAGCAAAGCTGGGATGGTCGAGGATGATCCTGCTCATGAGGGAGCCGCGACCCGGGATGAAATTGATGACGCCATCGGGTAGCCCCGCTTCCTGGTAGATCCTCATCAGGTGGTAGTTGGAGAGAACGGAGGTGGAGGCAGGCTTCCAGAGGACAGTGTTGCCCATGAGAGCGGGGGCCGTGGGCAGGTTCGCGGCGATGGCCGTGAAGTTGAAGGGCGTCACGGCGAACACGAAGCCTTCCAGGGCGCGGTAGTGCACGCGGTTCCAGGTGTTCAGCGTGGAGTGCGGCTGATTCTCGTAGATCTGCTCCATGAAGGCCACGTTGTAGCGGAAGAAATCAGCGGTCTCGCAGGCTGAGTCTATCTCGGCCTGGTACGCGCTCTTGGACTGGTTCAGCATGGTGGCGGCGTTGAGCGTAAAGCGGTACCGATCCGAGATGAGGCTCGCAATCTTGTGGAAGATGGCCGCACGATCCTCCCATGGAGTGTTCTCCCACGCCTTCTTGGCCTTGAGGGATGTCTCGATGGCCATGCGGATCTCACTCTCGCCAGCCTCGTGGTAGTGCCCAAGCACATGCTGATGCTCATGGGGGCAAACCATCTTCTGCGTCTTTCCGGTGCGAACCTCCTTGCCGCCGATGATCAGAGGTACCTCGATCCCCGTCGCATACTGCCGCTCCAGCTCAGCCTTGAGCAGGAATCGCTCGTTGGTGCCCGGGGCATAGGAATGGATCGGCTCATTGTAGGAATTCGGGGCCTTGAACAGAGCGTTGGTCATGGACAGCTCCATGGGAAGCGTCCTTACCCGAGGGGGAATCAAGACGCTGGAAAGGGACAGAAATGGGGCCTCTGCCTCCGAAAAGAGACAGTCGGCCACCGCCCGTGGAATGCACGCAGTCACGGCGATCACGGGAGGATCGGTTACTAGGCGATGTTCTCGTACTCATACATCGCTCTTCAAGGGGAAATTGAGCGGTAAAATGAATCCATGCTCCATAGCCCCAATCCCGTGAGGATCCGTATCCGTTCGGCGTCAGGCGATCTCTTCGCCATGGGTCCGGGCAAGGCAGAGCTGCTGATCGCCATCCAGAAGACGGGCTCCATCGCCGCAGCCGGGCGGCAGCTCGGCATGAGCTACCAGAAGACGCGCCAACTGGTGGACGAGATGAACCTGACCTTCGTAGCTCCCCTCGTGGAGGGGTTCAAGGGCGGCGCCCAGGGGGGAGGCGCCAAGATCACGGAGCTGGGCTGCGAGGTTCTGGAGCGCTATCAGAAGATGCTGCGCCATGCGGAAGCGGCCGTTGTCGCGGATATGACAGCCTTCAAGAAGCTGTTGGCTCCCTGATCCGATTTTTCTCTTTCAGGCGTGGATAAAATATTACAGTTTGAGAATCCACCGGGAGAAAGTGTTACAGCACTTCCGGTGAATCAAAGGCATGGACGGCTGCCTTCCCCAAGTGGGATTGGTTTTCCGCTTTTTCATGGTGAAATGCGCGACTAGTACCTTGCCGATCAGGGAAAACCGTTGACCGGATAGCGATGTCTGCCATAAAGTGCATCGATGCCGTGCCTGGTCTGTCTGTCCGGATGACCCAAGCACTCTTTGCCATGGAGATTCCTATGCGCTTGATCAAGCTGCTTGCCCCGGTTCTAGCCCTGGCCCTGCCGTTGGCCGCGCAGCCGGTCAGGAAGACCATCACCGTGGTCGCGGCGGCCTCCATGCGCGGAGCCCTTGACGAAGCCAAGGCTGCCTACGAGAAAACCCACTCGGACATCCAGATCCAGGCGAGTTATGGGGCTTCCGGCAGCTTGACCGCGCAGATTCAGCAGGGCGCTCCCGCGGATGTCTTCATGTCGGCAGATTTGGATTTCCCAGGGAAACTGGTCCAAGCGGGCCTGGTCACGAGTGACGGCGTCGTTCCATACGCCAGGGGCATCCTGGTCATGTGGGTCAGGAAAGATACCGGAGCCGATCCTTCGGCTCAGGGTATGAAGGCACTCCTGAACCCCGCAGTGAAGCACATCTCCATCGCCAATCCGAAACTTGCGCCCTATGGTTTCGCGGCGGTTACGGCCATGGAAAAAGCGGGTTTGCGTGAGGCCCTCCAGCCCAAGGTCGTACTTGCGGAGAACATCAATCAGGCCGCGCAGTATCTCTACACCAACGCCGCGGAGGCTGGGTTCATCGCCCTGTCCCTGATGGATAACCAGACCCTGAAGGACAATGGCTGGGTATGGCCCGTGCCCAGGGATCTCTATGCTCCCATCGTGCAGGGTGCAGTAGTGCTCAAGCGCTCCCAGTTGCCCGCGGAATCCAAGCAGTTCCTGGACTTCCTGGTGGTCGGCGACGGCTTCAAGATCCTGCAGAAGTACGGATTCGAGAAACCCTGATCCATGGATTGGCAAGCGATCGGACTGAGCCTTCGGCTGGCCCTTTGGGTGGTGGTGCTGCTGCTGCCCATCGGGCTGGTACTGGCTTGGCTGCTGATCTACGGGAAGTTCAAGGGCAAGGTGCTACTTGATGCTGTCGTGTCTCTGCCGCTGGTACTGCCGCCCACGGTGCTGGGTTTCTACCTGATCGTGGCCATGGGTCCCCATAGCCCCGTGGGCCGCGCCTGGGAAGCGGTCATGGGCAAGCCACTGGTGTTCTCGTTCTCCGGATTGGTGGTGGCATCGGTATTTCTGAATCTGCCCTTCTTCGTCCAGCCCTTCGTCTCTGCTCTGTCAGGGGTGGATCGAAAGTTGCTGGAAGTCGCGGCTACCCTTGGGACCAGACCGGTCGGCGTGTATCTAAGGGTCGCAGTGCCCTTGGCTTGGCGGGGCCTCGTGGCCGGCGTGATCATGACCTTCGCCCATGCCATCGGGGAATTCGGCGTGGTGCTGATGGTGGGCGGTAACCTGCCCGGCGTGACGCGCACAGCCTCCATTGCGCTCTTTGACCAGGTCCAGGCTCTGGACCTCAAGGGAGCTAATCAGACGGCGCTGTTCCTCCTCGTCCTGGCCTTCATCGTTCTGCTCTGCACCTCCATTTTGAGGGCGAAGGAGCGGCCGTGGAATTGAAGGCGGAATTTCTCAAACGATACGGCCATGGCACGACAGTCAAAGCCCAATTCGACTGGGATCTGGGCGGTTTCTCCATCACGGTTCTCTTCGGCCCCTCCGGCTGCGGCAAGACCACGATTCTGCGCTGTCTTGCGGGCCTCGAGCGGCCTGAAGAAGGGCATATCCAAGTCGGAGAGGAGAGATGGTTCGATGCCAAGGCAAGGATCCATCGCGCCGCTCACCAGCGTCATGTGGGGCTGGTATTCCAGGATTCCGCTCTCTTTCCGCATCTCGACGTGGCATCCAACATCGCCTTCGGCATACAGAGGCTGGAGGGCTCCCACAGATCCAAGCGCGTCGAGCACCTGATGGAACTGGTCGGCTTGCAGGGCATGGGAAAGCGCAAGACGACGGAACTCTCTGGTGGGCAGTGCCAGCGTGTGGCCCTGGCACGGGCCCTGGCCCCGGAACCGCGCCTTCTCCTCCTGGACGAGCCCTTCGCCTCCCTGGACCGGCCGGGCAGAGAACAATTGCGCTCGTCCCTGCGTGGAATCCTGGCAGAGAGCGGTATCCCCACCCTCCTCGTGACCCATGATGGACACGAGGCGTTGTGCCTCGGAGATCGCTTCCTGATGATGCAAGAAGGATGTCTCATGCCGACCGGCGCGGAGCGGGTTTCGTCGAGCCCGGCAAGCCTTCCGACGCCAGTTCTGGTGCCAGACTAGGAACGATTTTCTGGATCGGCGTCAGTACCTTGGTCACCGCCAACGACGGATTCCATTTGGAAACGAAGCACGGGCGTGGTTGGTTGGGGGTTGTTGGCCGAGGTCGTGAACACGTACAGGAGGCCTTTGTCCTCGTCCCGGTGGGTGCGAATCGCCTGGCAGTGCGAGGCGAGGATAGCCAGCTTCTCCTGATCCTGGAACGTCAATCGGTAGGTCTTGATCGGCATGGAATATCCCGCGCTCGTGATTTTGAAGCCGTTAAATGCGATGTATGGTAGAACAGCCATCGAAAGTAGATCATGGCTCCACTGGAATGGGAGCGCAAGGGTTACCGGCTAGCAGCGTGTTCGCACGACGAATACCCGCGGTGGCCCGAGGCCGTCGATGACACTGGGCGACGTCATTGAATCAGAATGAATAATCCGAGGGACCGGAGGCCTAGAATTCGAGTTGAATGCCCTGCGCTAATTCAATATCGCCACTGAAGTTGAGCGCGTTGGTCTGCCGCCGCATGTAGGTCTTCCAGGCGTCGGAACCGCTCTCTCGGCCGCCGCCGGTTTCCTTCTCTCCACCGAAGGCGCCGCCTATCTCGGCCCCGCTGGTTCCGGTATTGACATTGGCGATGCCGCAATCGCTGCCAGCCACGGAAAGGAACAGTTCGGATTCGAGCATGTTGTTGGTGATGATGGCGCTGGAAAGCCCCTGCGGCACGTTGTTCTGGATGGCGATGGCCTCCGAGATGGTGCGGTATTTCATCAAGTAAAGCAGAGGCGCGAAGGTTTCCTCCTGAATCATGGGAAGGTCAGGCGAGACCTCGGCCAAGCAAGGAGTGACATAGCACTCGCCAAGATCAGGAAGGTGGTCTCCGCCGCAGAGAATGCGCCCACCTTGGTTCCGTACGGTCTGAATGGCCTCCATGAACGTCGTGACGGCCTGGGCATCCACGAGTGGCCCCATGATGGTTGACTCGTTCAGAGGGTCTCCGATCTTGGTCTTTTGATACATCTCGATTATTCGAGAGGTGAAGGTCTCGTAGATCGATTCATGGACGATTAGGCGCCGAGTGGATGTGCATCGCTGGCCCGAAGTGCCGATGGCGCCGAAGTAGGCCGCCCGGAGGGCGATCTCGAGATCACCCTTCTCACTGACGATGATGGCGTTGTTTCCACCTAGCTCGAGAATGAGCCGGCCGAACCGCTCCTGGACGAGCTTTCCAACGTGGCGCCCGCCAGGAACGGAGCCGGTATAGGAAACCAGCGCAACGCGCGGGTCGGTGTTGATGAGATCGCCGATATCGCTGCCCCGGCCAATAGCCAAGCTGCAAATGGCCGGATCGAAGCCAAACGAATTGAGCACCCGTTCTGCGATCTTCGTGCAGGCGATGGCGGACAGAGGCGTCTTGGAGGAGGGTTTCCAAAGCACCGTATCCCCGCAGACCAAGGCCAGCGCGGTATTCCAGCTCCAGACGGCCACCGGAAAATTGAAGGCTGTAATGACGCCGACGACGCCCAGGGGATGCCATTGTTCCTGAAGGCGGTGCTGACGCCGTTCGCTGGGCATGGTCAATCCGTACAGTTGCCTTGAGAGCCCCACAGCGAAGTCGCAGATATCGATCATCTCCTGGACCTCACCCAGGCTCTCCCGCCTCGTCTTGCCCATCTCCAGGGTCACCAGGCGCGCCAGTTCGTCCTTGTTCAGCCGCAGTTCGTCCCCAAGCGCCTTCACCACTTCCCCGCGCTTGGGCGCGGGTACCATGCGCCAAGCGAGCCCGGCATTGTGGCAGCGGGCAAGGATGGCCTCGAACTCAGCAGGCGTGACATTGGTGACTGTGCCCAGCGGCTCACTTGTTATTGGAGAAACGACTTGCTGCCGTTTTCCACTGCCCGCCCAGGATCCCATGAACCCACCAAGTAGGGGCTGGGCGAAACCGAGCGTGTCCATCGTCAATTGCGGGTAGGAAAAAGCATGCATGGTGAAGCCTCACTCGTTATATCTATTGTAATATATCGAATCCAACTCACACCAGGGGCTTCGCGCTCATAGATTCTGTGAATCCGGTTCATCGACGGTCCCCTGGCCAAGATTCGATGCCGGAGCACAGACAAAAAAACAGGGCGGCAAGCCGCCCTGTTTTTTCCCTCTAATCCAGTTGGATTTAGAAGAAGTTGTAACGGAACCAGAGGCTGACAAGGCCAGTGTGAGCCTTGTTCGTCAACTCGCCGTTGTCCTTTACGATCAGGTCGTTGGTAAAGGCGTCGGAATCGCTGACCTTGATGGTGTTGTCCATGTACTCGATGCCGAACGTGGTGTTCTTGGTCGGGTGCCAGTTGGTGTTGATGAAGAAATCCCAGGTCTTGTAGGTGGCAATCGAATTGAGATTGGTGGACAAGATCAGGTCGTGGTTCTTCTTCCAGCTGATCTGGCCGATGCCGAGGTTGGTTTCCCACTGGTCGTTCCAGGTGTGGGTGTAACCCAGGTCGATGGACAGGGTCTTCTCGAAGGTGATCTCGCCAGTTACCAAGTTCTGGAAGAAGCCGTCGGCCAGTCCGCCGTAGATGCCGCCGTAGCCGCCATCCTGGCCGCCGCCCTTGACGATGCGCATGCCCAGCGTGTCCTTGGAGGTGATGTTCCAGGCGCCGCCCAAGCTGAAGGAAGTACCGGAGCCGGAGTGGCTGTCCCAGGAAACGAAGGGCGTGCCGCCGTTAAGCATGGCCTTGGTCTGGGCGTGCTGGTAGCCGATGGTGCCGGTCACGAAGCCCCAGTCGCCAGAGTAGTTGATGGCGGCGTTCAGGTCGTTGCCGATGGAGGTGTAGCTGCCGCCGCTGAGATCCTGCTCCATGGAGAAGCCGATCTTCAGGCCCTTGGTGGGGTTGAAGGTGTAGCGGATCTGGCGGGTGCGGTAACGGTTGCCCCAGTTGTCCTCGAGCCAGTCGTCATTGTAGTTCGGGCAGTACTGCCAGTCGATGAACAGGGAGTTGGTCTGGCCGATGAGGAGGCCAGCGAACTCGCCGTAGGCGTGGCGCAGGCGGATGCCCGTGCCGGCGCCGGTGCCGCCGTTCCAGCTGTTGCTGGAGCCGGTGCTGCGCAGTTCAAATTCAACCTTGGTGTTCACGTCGCCCAGGGGGCTCGGGGTCGTGCTGGTGACGCCAACGCGGCCATAGACGTAAGACCAGCTGCGGCCGGACTTGTCCCAGGCGTCGTGGACGGCGCTGAGGTCGTCATTGATGTTGCCGTCTGTCGTGTACTCGGCCCAGGTGTCGGCGAAGCCGTAGATCTTCATGGTGGTGTCAGTGCCGGGGACCTTGAAGTAGCCCGGGGCGTCGGCCATGGCGGGAATCGCCAGGATCGTGGCCGCTAGTGCGGTAGTGATGATCCGACCTGTATTCATTCGTTCTCCTCCCCTTTTTGGGTTGCGTGCATTAAGTTGCAGCAGTGGGCACATGATTAACACGACCGAAACGTGAACGGAAGAAAAAAAATTAAGTTCGAGAAAAATTCCATTTCTCAAGTTTTGGAAAAGTCCGTTTCGGGCTTCAGGAACAACAAAAATTCTTGACGGTCCCAGAGGCGCCTTCTAGACTTTCCGCAACTCTGATAACCCGAGTGTATCGGCAGGTTCATCTGAAAAGCGACTTGGTGCAGCCCGATGCAGGAACTGTGGAAATGATAGGGCGGCAGGCTCCTCATGGGATTTCTGCTTCGGCACCGCTTCATGTCAATCAATTCAAGCTTGAAAGGAGGAGGCCAGAGCGATCCCGGTTCTTGAATACCCATCAACCCAACGCCGCGAGCACGGAACGTGCTGCGGACAATCATAAGAAGGTACTTTTGGAGGAATGCTAATGCACAAGCCCGTATCCTTTGTCGCCCCAGCCGTCGCGACGCTATGCCTGCTTATCGCGGGTTGCGGGAAAGAACAGAAGACCATCAAGATCGCGACCCAGAGCCCCTTGTCCGGCGCTCAGTCCGTGGTGGGTTCTGACATCAAGAGTGGCGCCCAGCTGGCTGTCGAGCAGCTGGCCGAGCCCCTGACCAAGATGGGCTTCAAGGTCGAACTGGCTCCCTTCGACGACCAGGCCAATCCGGACACCGGCGTGGCAAATGCCAAGGCCATCGTTTCCGATCCCGCGGTCATGGGCGTCGTCGGCCACTACAACTCCGGCGTGCAGATTCCCTCCTCCGAGGAGTATCACGCGGCCCAGCTGTGCAACGTTTCCCCCGCCAATACGAATCCCAAGGTGACCGAGCGCGGCTACCCGGAAGTCAATCGTATTTGCGGCCGTGACGACGTGCAGGGCGCTGTGGGTGCCCAGTTCGCCAAGAGCAAGGGCGTCAAGACCGCCTATGTGCTCCACGACAAGACCGCGTATGGCCAGGGCATCGCCGAATACTTCAAGAAGGAAGGCGAAACCCAGGGCATCAAGATCCTCGGCTTCGCCGGCACGGAAGAGAAGGCGAACTTCGACGCCATCCTCTCCCCCATCCTGGCTTCCAAGCCCGAGTGCATCTACTTCGGCGGCATGTTCGACCAGGCGGCCGTGCTCTACAAGCAGGCCCGCCAGAAGGGCTTCAAGGGCCTCTGCCTCTCCGATGACGGCTTCGACTCCGGCGACGCTGCCAAGATCGGTGGCGATGCTCTGCTCGAGGGCGCTGGCACGTACTTCTCCACCGTGTCCGGTCCCGCCAACGTTTATCCCGACACCGCCAAGTTCATCGCCGACTTCAAGGCCAAGTTCGGTAACAACCCGCAGCCCTTTGCCGCCCAGTCCTTCGACTGCGCCGCGATCCTGCTGAAGGCCATCGAGAACGCCGCGAA
>DCFP01000031.1:28594-32469 GCA_002319925.1 Holophagaceae bacterium UBA1801
TGAAGGCCATCGAGAACGCCGCGAACGCCAACGGCGGCAAGATGCCGACCCGTGACGCCGTCTCCAAGGCCGTCCGCGACCTCAAGGATTACCACGGCATCACCGGCACCGTGACCTTTAATGGCAAGGGCGACCTGATCAAGGCCAAGTACTTCATCATCCAGGTCACCTCCGCTGATCCCCAGAAGTGGGCTTCCAACCGGATCGACACCACCCTGGACGTCGCTCCTCCGCAATAGGCCATCGGTACGCATTAATCCCTGTCTCGCGGTCTAAGGGATGGCACGAGAGCCGAAGTGTGAAATAGCCTCTTTGAATTGGTTGTTCCATAACGGGTTCTTTAAGACCAGCGAGCCAAAACGCAATCTCCCCCCCTCTTCTGAAGAGGGGGGGATTTTCTGGAGACCCTATGAGAAACATCATGGGAGCGGGTCCCGCGCGCGAAATCATCATGCCCATCATTCAGATGGCGATTTTCGTGGCAGGAGCGGGCGCCCTTTGTTCAGTGGTCATGATCATCCTGGCGCTTCTGTTCCAGGGTTCGGGTGCCGACCATCTGCTGCAGTCAACCCAAGGAGTCGGCATCTTCGCTTACACCGTTGGGAACCTTCCCCAGGTGCTCATTGACGGAATGACGATCGGCTTCGTGTACGCGGCCATCGCCCTGGGCTACACCATGGTCTATGGGGTGCTTCAGTTCATCAACTTCGCCCACAGCGAAATTTTTGCCATCGGCGCCTTCGCTGGCGTGGAATCCCTCATCGCGCTGAATGCCGTGAAAAAACTGGCGGATGCCGGAAGAATCGAGGCATTCACATACTTTGGCCTTGCGCTTTTGATTGGTATGGCCATGGCGGGAGGCGTCGCTGTACTTGTTGAGCGTGTTGCCTACCGACCTCTTCGGGGATCCCCGAAGCTTGTTCCCTTGATTTCGGCCATTGGTGTGTCTTTCGCCCTCCAAGACATCATCCGTATGACTGAAAGTCTCACGACCGGCCAGTTCTTCAGGGTGATCCCCGCGATCGATTACTTCGATATCCACAAGCACCCATTCGCGTTCCTCCAGATTCCCGTGATCAAGGATATTGATATCCAGGTCAAATCCCTCGTGGTCATCCTTGCGGCAGTATTGATGCTCGTTGCGCTGAACTACCTGGTGAAGGCGACCAAGGTCGGCAAGGCCATCCGTGCGGTCGCACAGGATCCGAACACGGCGGCCATTCTGGGCATCGGCGTGAACGGTATCATCTCACTGACGTTCCTCGTTGGCGGCTCCCTGGGCGGGGCTGCGGGCGTCATGTATGCCCTGAAGTTCACCCGCGTTGATCCCTTCGTGGGCTTCATGCCGGGCATCAAGGCCTTTGCCGCCGCTGTGCTAGGCGGCATCGGCAACCTGACGGGCGCCTTGCTGGGCGGCATCGTCCTCGGCATGATCGAGAGCTTTGCGGGCGCCTATCTCGGCACCTTCACACAAGGCAACTTCGGAGCCGAGTACAAGGACATGGTCGCCTTCCTCATCCTGATTCTCGTCATCATCTTCCGTCCCAACGGTCTGCTGGGCGAAAACGTCGGCCAGAAGGCCTAGGAGGATGCGATGAAAGAACAGATTGTTGCCAAATTCCGCCAGATCATGGCGTTCCTGAACAAGGACAAGAATCCCTATTTCTTCTCTATCGGGCTCCTGGTTCTGGGCACGCTCACCGTTTATACCTCGCCCCGGTCCATTCCGGGCTTCCTGCTGTTCGTATTTGCAGCCAGTTCGATCTACTGGTTGAGGATGAACAGAGGCATCCAGCTCGCTCTTGCGGTGTTCGTGGCCATCATCCTCGTACCGATCTTGGGCGCGCGGAACGTCTTCTATCTGGAGGTCATCTTCCAGATAGCCGTGTTCTCTGCGCTGGCACTGGGTCTGAACATCGTCGTGGGCTTCTCGGGCCTGCTTAACTTCGGGTATATGGCCTTCTATGCGGTGGGCGCCTATCTTTGGGCCTTCTTCGGCTCCCAGCAGCCCTACCTGTTGCATAGCACCGTGACCACGAAATCGCTGAACACGCCCTTCTTCCTGGCCCCCGACTGGTTCTACCTCTTCATCTTCCTCGGGGTCATCGTGGCGGCCATCCTCGGCCTGATCCTGGGCCTCCCGGTGCTCCGCGTCCGCGGCGACTACCTGGCCGTGATCACCCTGGCCTTCGGCGAAATCGTACGCCAGCTGGCCAACAACCTCGACAAGCCCTTGAACTTCACCAACGGTCCCCAGGGCATCACGCCCATCCAGCGGCCCACCATGCCGGAAGGGATCTTGAAGGTCTTCAACACCATCTTCGATCCCGTCATCGGGCACCGCATCACGGACAATCAGGCATACAACATCCTGTTCTACGTGATCGCGCTGCTGGTCGTCGTAGCCGTCATCTTTGTGACCTTCCGCCTGGACGATTCGAAGGTGGGGCGCGCCTGGACCGCGATCCGCGAGGATGAGCTTTCCGCGGGCGCCATGGGCATCAACGCGAACAAGATGAAACTCGGCGCGTTCTTCGTGGGTGCTTCCTTCGCCGGCGCCATGGGCGTGCTCTTCGCCGCCAGCCGCACCTTCGTCAGCCCCGAGACCTTCACTTTCCTGCAGTCTGTGCAGGTGCTTACCATGGTCATCCTGGGCGGCATCGGGAGCATCACGGGCGTCATCGTGGGCGCCACGGTGGTGACGCTTCTGAACATTCAGGTGCTACAGAGCTTCTCGCTCTTCCTGTCACAGTTGCGGCAGAGCGACGCGGCCTTCCTGGGCTTCCATTTCAAGAACCTCTCGAACCAGCTGGATCCCTCCAAGTACCAGCGTCTCGTGTTCGGCATCCTCCTGGTGGTGATGATGATCTACAAACCCGCTGGGCTGATTCCCGCTGCGCGGAGAAAGCGTGAACTGACAGAAGGGGAAGGCGACGACGCGGTGGAGAACGAGGTGGCCCGTGGCTGATAGCAAGTACATTCTGTCTTCAAAGAACGTCATCAAGCGCTTCGGCGGTCTCACGGCCGTCAACAAGATGACCGTGAACATCGAGCGCGGACGCATCGTTAGCATCATCGGACCCAACGGCGCCGGGAAGACCACCTTCTTCAACGCGATTTCGTGCCTCTACCATTGCGAGGAAGGTGAAATCGAATTTGAGGGAAACCGCATCGAAAAGTTCCGCCCCTACGAGATCACGACGCTCGGGATGGCTCGGACCTTCCAGAACATCCGCCTCTTCGGGGGCATGACCGTGGTGGAAAACATCATGGTCGGCGCCTATACGCGGTTGAAACAGAACCCGATCCAGGCTGTGTTCCGCACGGCGTCTTTCAAGCAGGAAGAAGCCAAGGCCCAGGCCCGCGCCCAGGAACTTATGGAATACGTCGGTCTCAAGGATGTGGGCAACGAGTTGGCGGGCAGCCTACCCTACGGCGCCCAGCGCCGGGTGGAGATCGCCCGCGCGTTGTCTTCCCAGCCGAAGCTGCTGTTGCTGGATGAGCCTGCGGCGGGCATGAACCCGTCCGAGAGCGAACACGCCCTCAATCTCTTCCGCCGCATCCGGGACGAGCTCGGGATCACCATCCTGCTCATCGAGCACGACATGAAGGTGGTGATGAACATCTCCGAGCACATCTACGTGATGGACCACGGAGAACAGATTGCCGAGGGTGGACCCAAGGATATCGCATCGAATCCTCAGGTTATTGAAGCCTACCTTGGCAAGGGTGCCGCTGGCACCGCGCACCACTAGTGAGGAGGATCCGATGAGCGTATTAGAACTGGACAGCATTCATTCGTACTACGGCAACATCCATGCGCTGATGGGCGTATCCCTCAAAGTGGAACAGGGCGAGATCGTGGCCCTGATCGG